>CAZLFE010000001.1:0-35039 GCA_964558725.1 uncultured Nitrospiraceae bacterium
CGACTGCACCTTGGTGGACGTCAAAGATCTGAGCCGGGAGTGAGCGATGAAGAATCTGCAACAGATGCAGCAGATTATGAAGCAGGTCCAGCAGATCCAGGAACAAATCCAGAAGCAACTGAACGAGCTGGCTGGACTGTCACGTGCAGAAATTGACGCTATCACACCAGACATTACAGATTTGCAGAAGTATGATGATCTCATTACAGTCGTAAAGGAGGCATCGCGAGTCAATCTCTCACAAGCCCAGCTTAAGCAGCAGATCGAGAAGCTCGGAGAAATAGCGGTCAAAATTGCTAAGCGCATTCCTTCGTTAGTAGAGTTGTTTGCGGCATGATTCTTGGCAGCCTCAATTATAAGTGCACATTTACTTATACGGATGAAATGTCTCTAAAAAAAGAAGCGCCAAAGGAGGATTGAAATGACAAAGGTGCTAAAGAAAGGCGCTCGGGATCCAGAAGTAAGGGAGATCCAAAGACTTCTGGTTGAGCGAGGTTATTCTTTAGAGATTGACGGGAAATTCGAGATTGAAACCTACAGAGCTGTCAGGGCTTTTCAGTCACAGAATCTTGATCAACATGGTCAGCCTCTGGTGGTAGATGGAGAAGTTGGGCCTCTCACCTGGTGGAGTCTAACGCATCCCAAACCGCTTATTGAAATTCCAAGCGCTGTCGACTTTCGGCAGATGGCGCCTCTTGAAATGGGAGGGAGCGCTCTCGGTCGGGCTGCTCTGGAGACCGCCATTGGCGAATTGAAAGCGGGCGCTTGTGAGGTCGGCGGCAATAACTGCGGACCATGGGTGAAGAAGTATCTCGAACCGGCCAAGTTGGACGAAGGAAATTCATGGTGCGCATCCTTTGTAAGCTGGTGCTTTCTCCAGGCATGCGGCGGAGACAAAAGCAAGATGCCCTTTGTCTACAACCCGAGTGCGCGCAACCTGTTGCAACAGTTCAAGAATAAGGAGATGGCGCATGAGCCCAAGAGCGACTATCAGCCACAGCCGGGCGATATAGTTGTGTGGTGGCGGGAGAAATTATCGGGCTGGCTTGGGCATGTTGGACTCGTGCATCAACTTAAAGACGGAATGCTTTACACCATCGAGGGAAATAGAAGTCCAAGTGTACAAGGATTCTCATATGTATTCAGTCGGATGGAGAAACTACTCGGCTTCGGTCACGTGCCGGACATGTGATCTCCAAAAATGACATAAAGGAGGGCCTAAATGTTAGGTTCTGCAATACTTGAGGTCGGTATTGGTATAACCTTTATTTATCTGTTCCTGAGCCTCATTGGCACAGCGATTAACGAATTTATATCAGGTGTCTTTAAATTGAGGTCGAAAAACCTTGAAGAAGGCATTCGTAGCATACTAAATGATCCGGATGGAAAAGGTCTTGCAAAGGAGTTCTATGACCATCCATTAGTTAATGGCCTTACCAAAGATAGACGCAAGCCCTCATATATCTCTTCTCGTATTTTTGCTATGGCTTTATTGGATATTATCGCACCTGCAAAGTCTGATAAGGAGCTACACACATTTGACGAAGTTCGCGAAAGTGTTAGCAAAATAAAACAGGACGAACTTAAAAAGACAATTATAATTCATCTGAATGAAGCTGAAAACGACCTAAAGAAAGCAAGGCAAAACATTGAGAAATGGTTCGATGAGGTTATGGAAAGGGTTTCAGGCTGGTACAAGAGAAAATCTCAGTGGATTATTTTGGTTTTCGCTGTGGCGGTAACCATTATTTTTAACGTAGATACAATACAAATTACTTCTAATCTTTATCATGATGCTACGCTGCGTGCTGGTTTGGTTGCTGCAGCAGAAGGCATTGCGAAAGAGCCTCTCCGTGAACATTATGGAGATACGAAGGAAAAAATAAAGGAAATAAATGCTGAATTAGAAAGAATCAAATTCCCATTTGGTTGGCCTACGCTATCACGAGACAAAGATAAAAGTCAAAGGGGATTGCCTGATAATATACTGGGTTGGCTCCTCAAAATATTTGGCTGGACTATGACTGCTTTTGCCTTGTCCCTTGGTGCGCCTTTTTGGTTTGACATGCTCAATAAATTTATAAACATCCGTTCAGCAGGAAAAAAACCTTCGAAGACACAGGAGGGAAAATAGGGTCCTTCACAGACAAATGTGAAAAGTTATGTGTGGCAATCATGCTATGTAAGCTCAAAAAATATAGCCCAAGAAGAAGGGTTTTATTAGAAAAACCTTTGATTAAAAACCATTAATAACAAAGGAGGTTAGACGATGAAAAGACCGAGAAACATAGGGTTAGTAGTATCAACTTTTATGGCTGTTGCTGTGGCCCTACTTCTGCCGCACCTCAGCATCGCCGGTAGCCTGGAGCCGACACCTGACGCTGTGGACACATCAGGAAACCCTGTACCCACAATGAAGACGCTGGATCAGATTCCTCCAACCTGGAGCCAGAAATTGCCGGCCAACGACGGTCCCAACGGTGATTCTTGCAATTCCAGTCGGTTCAAGTGCGTCTTCGACGGTCAGGCAGTCTTGGACAAAGAGACTGGTCTTGTTTGGGACAGATATCCTTGCTGGAATGAAAGTGATTGGTTTTATGCAATAGAATTTTGCATCAAAAAGAAAGTGGATGGTCGGGCAGGCTGGCGGCTGCCTAGTATTGAGGAGTTGCAAAGCTTGGGGGACGTCACAAAGAGTGAATGGGTCCTCCCCGACGGTCACCCCTTCAGTTGTGTTGATAGCTTGGGCTACTGGTCGGCTACTACCTCCGCCAGCGATACAACGAGGGCGTGGAACATGAGCTTCTTTGACAACACCATGGATGTCTGGTTTAAGACGGGCGTCAGCCTGGGCCGCTGCGCCTGGTGCGTGCGAGGTGTCAGGGTGTTGATCCTCAGTGATTGGGTAATTGGTTATTTGAAGAGGTACGAAAAGGAGAAAATTTTTGGGAGCTATAGAGAATCTGTAACCAATCTGTAAGTTCTGATGTGATAAAGTTTTGCGTAACTCTCAAAAAGGGGGGTCTTGAAACAATCTAAAAAATAAAGTAAAAGGATAGCTTTATTATTTCTCAAAATCACTTTCTCCCTTACTTGATGACCAAAAAGGATAAGCTATTCACTGTAAGAGAAAGAAGAGGTAATTATGAAAAAGGAAAAAATTCTTCTTCTTGATCTAAACCCTCAAAATGACTTAGGCGAAGCCCTGCAGGTAATTCTTAAATCGTTTCCAAAGTTAGACATACATCTCCAATATGAGTCAACCAGATCAAGCGAATCTTCATTATACAGTCATGCACTTTCTGACATCATCGCGAACTTTAATCCGGACATGGTTCTTCTTGTCCTGTCTCCTGACCATTTGAAACAAGCTGGTACGATGTTTCAATTCATACGCAGAGAAACGTCAGAGCTCCCGATTGTTGCCGTCATCGACGGAAATAAGCCAGATGATGTGATTGAATTGCTCGAAATCGGCATTGTTGATTTTATCACACCTCCCCTGAGGTCGATTGATATCCTTCCCCGACTCTGGCGATTATTGGAGGGGAAACGCCATGGCGAATCACTCGTCCACAAACTCAAAGAAAAACTCGGACTAAAACAGTTGATTGGAAAGAGCCCCAATTTTCTTGCAGAGATAGAGAAAATCCCCATAGTTGCCAGGTGCGATGCGAGCGTCGTGATATCCGGGGAGACGGGAACGGGAAAGGAGTTGTGTACCCGTGCGATCCATTATCTCAGCCTTAGGGCAAATAAACCTTTTATACCAGTAAATTGTGGAGCTATCCCTACGGATTTGGTAGAGAACGAATTATTCGGTCATGTTCAAGGTGCCTTTACCGGCGCTTCAAAATCATTTACTGGATTGATCCAAGAGGCAGACGGCGGCACATTGTTTCTTGATGAGATTAGTTGTCTTCCTCTTCAGGCACAGGTCAAGCTTTTACGTTTTCTTCAGGATAAGGTATATCGGCAGCTCGGGTCTACAAAGATGCATCAGGCTGATGTGCGGGTTATCGTTGCAACGAATATTGAATTAGAGGGGGCAATAAAAGAAGGAAAATTTCGTCGGGACCTCTATTATCGTTTGAACATCATTCCACTTACGCTTCCACCTCTTCGAGAGCGAAAAGAAGACATTCCGCTTCTAGCAAGACATTTCTTAGACAAATATGCTTCTGAGTTTAACAAACAGGTTCAGGACATTACTTCAGAAGCCGTGCAAAAGCTCATTATTTACGATTGGCCGGGAAATGTGAGGGAATTAGAGAACGTGATTGAGAGGGCTGTTATCTTTTGCAAAGAAACAGCTATTCAGGATGTTGATATAGTCTTAAAAAAGTTTGAAGCCCCTGCATATCAGGAATCTTTCCAGAAAGCAAAGTCCAGGATGATAGAACAGTTTGAGAAAAGTTATATCCAGAGTCTTCTGCTTGCTTTCGATGGCAATATTACCAGAGCAGCAAATGCGGCTCAGAAAAACCGGCGGGCTTTCTATGAGCTGATTCGAAAATATAAGATTGAGTCGCAGGACTTCAAAACCTATTCACGTGAGGTAAAACCTGGACAATCTCGTGCATTACTATGACAAAATCATCCTACCTCGATCTGACTTCCTCCCCAATGAATCAAGCATCCAAAAACAACTTTTCCATTCCACAATCCGCATTCCGAAATTCCTAATTTATGTTAGCCGATAGGATAAAAAAGACCTACCTGACATTCAAAGACAGTAAAAAATAATTAAGAGCAATTTCTGGCATCCTATGTAACCAGGCTTCCCACCTTGATCTGCGAAGACTGTGAATTCTCCATCTTTCTTCATATGATTTGAAAAGATTAATGGCACATCAGTTGCTTCTTTTTAAGAATCACATATAAGAATTGCAGCGTCATGCGGAGAAATTAAAAAGCATCCAAGCGCCCCTCCTTTGATGGGAGAAGATCAAGGGGAGAGTGAAAAGAAAAACTCTCGCTACCCCAACCTTACCTCTTCCATCAAGGAGGGCTGACGAGAAAGTGCTTAAGAGAATAACGAGTTCATTTCGAAAGATGATGACCTGTGACTATAGAAAATGAAATTGCCCGTGACATCTTGGCCTATCTGATAGATAACCCGGATGCACAAGACACTTTAGAAGGAATCATACAGTGGTGGTTATTGGAACAGAAGATTAAGTACCAGACAAAGATGGTCAAAGAAGCACTCGAAGAGCTTGTTGCGAACGGATTAATTCTTGAGCGCAAGACTGAGAATTCAAACACATCTTATAGAATTAATAAGGAAGAGATTGAAAGAATTAAAGAAATTCTCAAAGAGAGTGATGAGTGACAGAGTTTTTCAACCGGAAGTGAGAATTTAAGTTCGAGGGTTTTATTAATCCCTGACTTAAATGTTTTTTTTGGCCTTGTTGCAGAAGGCGGTAGTATCATGCTTAGCTTCAAACTTTAAAAAGCTGTAGATGACAGTTAATGGCGGTAGCCTGAGCAAATAATAACACAATGGAAAATTGGTACTGCATATATACAAAACCGGGGATGGAAGAACACGTCAGCTCAAGATTGATAAACTGGCCCGATATAGAAGTCTTTAATCCAAAATTGAAAAGGAAAGGGTTTAATAAAGGAAGATTGAAAGAAATAATAGAAGAGCTTTTCCCCTGTTACATCTTTTCGAGATTTAATCCGGAGCGATATCATCACCTAATAAAATACACCAGGGGGATTAGAAAAATTGTCAGTGATCAATCAGGGACTCCCCAAATTGTTGACGAAGAAATTATACAAACGATTAAGTCAAGAATCAAAGATGGTTATATTTCCTCGGGTGATTCTGACCTAATGTTTAATACAGGCGAAAAGGTAGTTGTAAAAGAGGGAGTGTTCAAAGGTTTAAGGGGGATTTTCCTGAAAGACCTAAAAGCACGGGATCGAGTATTGATTTTACTAAATGCAATAGCTTATCAGGCCCACGTGGAGATAGAGAAAGGGTTTGTTGCGAGAGTTTGAGAACGTTATTTTATTGCAGCTTCTGAGAAGATGCATGCCTAAAACTTCAGCTAAACGACTCTGATTATATTCAGTAACTGTCATGTCAAGGTCGATCCGATAACAATGATTGAAATATACATTATAGATAACAAGTCTCTGCAATGACGTCAAAGAGACAAACGAAAAGGAGGATTTTATGCCAGTAACACCAACTTATCCCGGAGTCTATATTGAGGAAATACCGAGCGGGGTGCGCACCATAACCGGTGTCAGCACCGCAGTCGCTGCATTTGTCGGATACACGTCAAAGGGGCCTGTTAACAAGGCCAAAAAAATCTTTGACTTCGGCGCGTTTGAGCGCGAATTTGGCGGTCTAAGCAAAGACAGCGAAATCGGCTATGCTGTCAAGCAGTTCTTTCTCAACGGCGGGGCAGAGGCTTGGGTGGTGAGGTTAGCAACTGGTGCAGTCAAGGCGGCGATTACCTTGAAAAATTTCTCTGGTGACAATAGCTATAAAACACTTGTCGTGACGGCTACCAGTGAAGGAATTTGGGGCAACTATTTAAAACTCGATGTTGATTATAACACAGCAAACCCTGACAGCACTTTTAACCTCATCGTGAGCGAGTACAAGCCTGGGGGTACAAATCTAGTGCTCGGACGTGTCGAGACATTTCGCAATTTGAGTATGGATCAGCAGTCCGCTCAATACGCTCCAAAAGTGATTAACGCTTCTTCACAGCTCGTTGAGGTCGCGCGACATAAGGATGTCACTGATGCGCGTCTCTCAGAATTACCAGCAGGCTGGAGCCTGAGTGGAGATCTCTCGGTTCTAACACTGCCGGGGGGCCTCGATGACACCCGGCGTTTTATCTCACTCATTGTCGATGGCGACGGCCCATATGAAATTCCGATATTCCCTTCAGGGTCTACACCAGTTGACCTATCTGCGCTGGCAACGAGTATCCAGAACGCCATACGGAATATCAATCCTGGGTTGGACAGATTTAGCAAATTTACAGTTCAGAGAACGGATGCACTGGGTATGCCGAATGAAAGTGGCAATTTCCTGCTCTTTACGGCAGGGACGCCAGCTACAACAGAGCGGGAATGGTCATCGGTAAGGATCCTCAATGCTTCTAAAACTAGCGCTACTCAGGCGCTGAAGCTAGGCCTCAGCAACAAGGGAAGAGAAGGCGAGGCAGCCTCAGCCCTGCGGCCATGTCAAAATGGCACCGTCAGCGGTGATCTATCCGATCTCGACATTACCACACTTCGTCCAAGCGACCAAGTATCAATCAATATACCCGATGGAATAACTACTATTGCGTCGGGAACTTTCACACTCGGATCTTCTGTTAGCTCTCTTGCTGCACTAGCAGCCGAGCTACAAAAGGTAATACGGCAAATCAGTTCGCACAAGGTGTTCAGCAGAGTTGTGGTACAGTTAGTCGGGACACAGTTGCGTGTGGTATTATCCGGAACGGAAAATACCGACGCGACCATAAGATTCGACGATGCAAGCGGTGGGAAACTGGCAGAAAATATCAGGCTCCTTGGTGATCATGCCGAAGAAAATGTCCAACGCTATTCAATCGGTGTTGGCGCAGTTCGAGCTTCACAGGTCGACCCAGTACCAGGTAACGATGGAACCCCTCCTAACGCCAGTCTTCTCAGAGGCCTCAGAGATAACAAATCGGGGATCTATGCTCTCGAAGACGTAGACATTTTCAACATATTATGTATCCCCCGCCTGTCCGAACTGGACGAAACCTCAGCGCTGGCTGTCATGGCCGAGGCTGCGAGCTACTGTGCAGCCAGGCGGGCATTTCTGATTATTGATCCTCCGAAAGATTATAGGGACGTTGATAAAATTCGGGACTGGGCTACTGCCAAGATCACGCCGGATAAGAATGCCGCCTTGTATTTTCCGTTCGTCTTATTAGCTGACCCATTGGATGATTTCCGCTTGAATGCCTTCCCACCGTCGGGTACTGTCGCAGGTCTTTACGCACGGATTGACAGTACACGAGGCGTCTGGAAGGCACCTGCCGGTACAGAGGCAACGCTAAGCAATGTGCAAGGACTCGCTTATACTCTGACTGATATGGAAAACGGCGAGCTTAACAAAGTAGGCGTCAATTGCCTGCGTCAGTTCCCTGTGCACGGTCGAGTCTCTTGGGGTGCTCGTACTCTTGAAGGTAGCGACCAACGGACCTCAGATTGGAAATACATTCCTGTTCGTCGATTGGCCTTATTTATAGAAGAAAGTCTATATCGTAGCACCCAGTGGGTCGTTTTTGAACCCAATGACGAGCCTCTCTGGGCCCAGATACGATTGAATGTCGGTGCTTTTATGCACAATCTGTTCCGCCAAGGCGCGTTTAAGGGCCAGACACCGAGAGAAGCTTATTTTGTGAAGTGTGATAAAGAGACAACTATCCAGAACGATATCAATTTAGGCATTGTTAACATTCTTGTCGGTTTTGCACCTTTGAAGCCTGCTGAGTTCGTCATCATAACAATTCAGCAAATGGCTGGACAAATTCAAACATAGGAGGTTATGAAATGGCCCAATTCAGCGTAAATGCACAGCGTTTTGATCCGTATAAAAATTTTAAGTTCCGGGTCAAATGGGATGGTAAATACGTTGCAGGGGTAAGCAAGGTTAGTGCCCTCAAACGTTCGACAGAAGTGGTTGAACACCGCGAAGGGGGAGATCCGAGTTCCAGCCGCAAGTCACCGGGCCGGACAAAATATGAGCCTATAACCCTCGAACGCGGGGTTACCCATGACACCGAGTTCGAGAAATGGGCGACCAAGGTCTGGAACTATGGTTCGGGCCTTGGTGCCGAGGTCTCTCTTAGAGACTTCCGCAAAGACATCATCATCGAGATGTATAATGAGGCCGGGCAGCTTGCTATTACCTACAAGGTTTACCGTTGCTGGGCCTCTGAATTCCAGGCAATGCCTGACCTTGACGCAAATGCGAATGCCATCGCAATACAGACACTAAAGCTCGAAAATGAGGGGTGGGAGCGTGACTATGAAGTAGCCGAGCCTTCAGAACCTACATTTTCAGAGCCTGCATAGCAGATGCCGGTTAAATTGTCGGCGCATTATATGCTGAATATCTGGGAACAAGGTCTCTGTCAGCATCCCATTGACAGGGCATTGACTATCCTTCGTTATGCATGCCCTCACATGACCCATGAGCAACTGATGAGACTTACAATTCCAGAGAGAGATGCTCATCTTTTTGATACTTATGAGAAGACATTCGGTTCATCCTTAAGAGGATTTTCCACATGTCCTAGATGCAAGGAACATATGGAATTTGAAGTGTCTACAAAAGATCTTTTTCCAGGATACAGAGAACGGTTTTTCCCTGAAGAATGTTTTGTTGATCTAACCGATCAGCAGCTTCATCTCAGGTTCCGTCTTCCAAACAGCCTTGACCTTGCATCTATAGCGCGCTCAAAAGACATCATGATTGCCCGAAGTGCACTTGTGGCCAGATGTGTGACAGACGCGGTCTGTGACGGTCAACCTTTTTCACAAGAAAAACTCACACCGGAGATTATTGAGAGAATTGAAGAACATATATCCGGATGCGAGCCGGATGCAGAGATACTTCTTGATCTCAAGTGCACTGTATGCGGTTATCAACAACAGATCCCATTCGATATCCTTGTCTTTTTATGGAAGGAGATATCCTCGCAGGCAAGACAGCTTCTTTATGAGACCCATATTATCGCCTCCGCATACGGATGGCGTGAAGAGGACATACTGTCGCTGAGTCCGGCAAGAAGGCGCTATTATCTTGAAATGGTGAGTTGATGCAGGGCTTTTTCACAAGAATCATTGAAAGAACAAGGGGTATTGCTGAAACGGTTCAACCTTTGTCTGTCCCGACTTATGGAAGTTTTTCATACGAACTTGGGAATTCGTATCATCCTGAAAGAAAACTTTCAATACCTGAAAAGATAGAGGAAATGAGGAGTTTCAAACTTCCGGAAGATTCAACAGAAGTGAATAACTCTGAAGGTAATCCGCGTCATAACAAGAATCTCCATTCTGAAGAATTAATACCGGATGAATTCAAAAACATAAGAAAACCTATTGCAAGAACCTCTGATTTTATCATTGAAGATGATGGTGAAAGATTTCTCCTCAATGCTGAAGAAAAAGTGTCTGAAAAGAAACTTTACGGCAATAATAAGACAACCCGAAACAAGGATGAAACAGAGCAAGCGAGAGGTGCTGATCCTATTCTTCCTGAGACACGGGCAATGTCCGGGCAGAAATTGGATAGAGACACATTTTCTCAGGATACAGTTCAATTTCATAAGAAAGAGATTTCATCAACAGACAAGAAAAAAAAATATATTGAAAAATCTTATCCTTCACTGCTGCCGAATTCATTTGAAGGTCTTTTGTTACCAAAAAGATCTGCTATGAATTTGCATATTGAACATGATGTATCTAAAGATGACAAACGTGAGTCAAGTATTCCTTCAGTGAGGGTGACCATAGGCAGAGTCGAGGTTCGCGCTGTGATGAACCAGAGTCCGAAGCCGAAGCCAAGGGAACAGCCACAACCAAAACTGAAGTTGGATGATTATCTGAAGCAGAGGAGTGAAGGCAAGCGATGAGTAATTTTCTTGCCATAGCTACAGTGACTGAAACTCTAAAACAAATGCTTAATTTCGTTGTTAGTACTGACATAAACGGTGCAGAGGCGAAGGCTGTAAAACCTAATAGTTCATCGAACATATTACCTAAATTAGGTGTAAATATATTTCTTTACCATATCAGTCCCAATTCTGCTTTTCGCAATGCAGACTTACCCACTCGACGGGATAATGGCTCAATGAGCCAATGCCCACGGGCTGCAATAGATTTGTACTATCTTCTCTCTTTTTATGGTGACGAAATCACCTTAGAACCACAGCGGGTACTCGGCAGCGTTGTGCGTGCGCTCAATGTCAGTCCTTTTCTTTTGCGTAAAAAGATTAAAGAGGTGGTATCTACTGTTAGTCATCTTAATACATCTAATCTTTATGACGAGGTAGAACTTGTTAAATTTACGCCAATCCAGCTATCGCTTGAGGAATTGTCTAAAATCTGGTCTGTATTTTTTCAGAACTCATATACTCTTTCAGTAGCATACCAGGCATCTGTTGTTTTTATTGACGGCAAAGATAAACCCGGCCCGTCTTTGCCTGTGCGTGAAAGAAATATATTTGTAATGCCATTTAATAATCCGTCCATTGAAAGCGTAAGCCCCCAGTTTGTTAAATCAGGAGAAGAAATAACTATTAAAGGAATAAATCTTAAAACTGAATCTGTTAAGGTTTTGTTCAGCAGCATCAGTGCAACGCCTGAAAAGGACAAAATAAAAAATGATGAAATAATATTAACGCTGCCTGCTGGTTTAAGAGCTGGAATCAATACCGTAAAGGTCGTGCATGAACTAAATTTCAAAACTCCAAATGAACCGCATAAAGGATTTGAATCGAATATAGGAATATTTATTCTCAGACCCGTAATTTCAAATCTTGCTGCAGAAAATGTAACGAGCAGTATTGTAAACGGGACTGTATATAAAAGCGGGAATCTTAAAATAAATTTTACACCAAAAGTCAGGAAAGATCAGAAGGTGGTTTTGATACTGAATCAATTGAATCCTCTGCCAGGCAAGCCTCCTCTGACCTACAGTTTCAATGCACCGGTCAATAATGGCATCACAGGTCCGAATATTTGTGAAACCTTCACTATTAAAATTCCGTTTGAAAAAGTAGTGGAGGGAAAATATCTTGTACGCGTGACGGTAGAAGGCGCTGAGAGCAAACTGAGTTTCGATCAGGCAACTGGACTTTATAACAATCCAAAAATAAATATATGAAGGCTGAAGAAAAAGCGATTAACTGGCACGAACTTAATCAGCGCTATCTGATGACAGCGCTGGCTGAGGTACGATCGCTTTTAGAAAATTATGCTGAGCGCTCACAAAGTGATTCCAAGTCCGTTACTGATGACAATATAGTTCAACAGAAATTGAAAGAGATATCTGCTGAAATGCCTGCGCCTCCTGCACTGGAAACCCTTTGTGAACTGTTCGGACTTTCTTCTTTTGAGCGTAAGGTACTCCTGCTATGCGCAGGAATTGAATTGGACGGCTCCTTTGCCTCTCTGTGCGCAGCGGCTCAAGGTAATCAACAGAGTATCTATCCCACCTTCGGCCTTGCACTCGCTTCATTCCCTGACGCCCATTGGAGCGCTGTTATGCCGAATGCGCCACCCCGCTACTGGCGAATGATTGAAATGAGAGGCAGCGGCGCTTTGACAACGTGTCCGCTCAGCATTGACGAACGTATATTACACTATCTTGCCGGGATCCAATATATGGATGAGCGGCTCTCGGGCATTGTCGAATCAATAAATAGTGCAGGGGAGATCGCAGCTTCCGCTAAACTTCTTACAGACCGGATCATCCTTGCCTGGTCACAAATCGGCCGCAAAGAAGCAGTCCCTGTTATTCAGTTATACGGAAGCGAATCATCAGGCAAACGTGCCATCGCTGCGAATGCCTGTTTCAGATTAGGTTTTAACCTTGGGGTAATGTCTGTTCATTCAATTCCTCACACTGCTGCTGAAATGAGGGAATTAGTCCGCCTATGGGAACGTGAGGCTGTCTTGGGCAACAACGCTCTTTTGATCGAGTGTGAAGATAGCGATCCTACCGATGCAACGCGCGCTCACTTGCTCAGGAGTTTCTGCGAACAGATGAGAGGATTGTTGATCCTCAGTACCAGTAAGAAACATTATATGATCAACCGTCCTATGTTTACAATTGATGTCAAAAGACCGTCATCCGCAGAGCAGCGTACGCTGTGGATAAACAGTCTCGGTGACGCGGCGAATAGGTTGGGCAGCTCTTTAGGAGCAATTGTATCGCAGTTTGATCTTGATACCGAAACCATTAGGGCCGCTAGTTCAGAGGCGATGGAATCCATGGGAATAAATGTCTCAGAGGATAAAGAGTCATCGCCTGATCTCGCAAAAGCATTGTGGAATGTATGCCGGTCACATGCTCGTCCTAAGCTGGACATTCTCGCCCAGCATATTGATCCCGCGGCGACCTGGGACGATATTGTCTTGCCGGAACAGCAAAAGCAGATTTTAAGAGAGATAGCGATACATGTAAGGCAGAGAGCAAAGGTGTATGAGGAGTGGGGATTTTCATCAAAAGGCTCGCGCGGTTTAGGGATCAGCGCCCTTTTTTCCGGTGAGAGCGGCACCGGAAAGACCATGGCTGCGGAGGTTCTCGCGAATGAACTGCGGCTTGACCTCTATCGGATCGACCTCAGTCAGGTGGTGAACAAATACATCGGTGAAACTGAAAAGAACCTGAAACGTGTATTCGACGCCGCTGAATCAGGAGGGGTAATCCTGCTCTTTGATGAAGCGGACTCATTGTTTGGAAAGAGAAGTGAAGTCAAGGACAGCCATGACCGGTACGCTAATATTGAAGTGAGCTATCTGCTTCAGCGGATGGAGGCTTATCGCGGGCTTGCCATTTTAACTACCAATCTCAAAAATGCGATTGATAGCTCATTCATGCGCCGAATCAGATTTGTCGTGAAGTTTCCGTTTCCCGATGCCGGTTATCGGGCCGAGATATGGAAACGGGTCTTTCCGCATGAAACGCCGACTCATAATTTGGATATTCATAAACTTGCGAAACTTAATATTCCCGGCGGAAATATACGCAACATTGCAATGAATGCAGCCTTTCTTGCTGCGGATGCGGGCGAGCCGGTGCGTATGGCGCATTTGTTGACGGCGGCCCAAAGCGAGTATGGCAAGATTGAAAAGTCGCTGAGTTCGGCAGAAGTGAGCGGCTGGATATGAAGCGAAATATCGAACTGCACATAGAGGAATTGGTCCTTCACGGCTTTGCGCCGGGCGATCGCTATGCTATCGGCAAAGCCGTAGAACTGGAATTAACTCGACTCTTTAACGAGCGGGGGATATCGCCGTCACTTAGCAAGGATATGCATGTCGATCATCTTAACAGCGGAGAGTTTAACGTTGCGCAGGGAGTTAAGGCTGAAACAATCGGGACGCAAATAGCCGGGGCAATATTTAAGGGGATCGACAAATGAGCATCAGATCTCAAGTACAAGAACAATCGAATCGGAAGCCGTCCTTTGCAAATAACGCAGGCGGGCTTTTGCAGCGTAAGAAAGGTCCAACCTGAATGGAAGAAGAATGCCGCAGGAGGCGGCAGGTGATTCAGCGGAAGTCTATAAATAGTAAAGAGATTTCTGAAATACCAATAATTATCCATGAAGTCCTTCACTCGCCCGGCAAGTCGCTCGACCCGGCAACGCGAGAGTTAATGAGGCCTCGCGTTGGACATAATTTCAACACAATCCCCTTGTACCACGTTCATCGAATCATTCATCGGCAGCCTGCAAAACCACCGACTACAATGCCAACAACCTGTACAAAAACTGACCAGACGAATACGACCAAATTTGCTGAACAGGGCCGAACGGACACATTATCTTGGGTACAATTGGCCCAAAAGGGGTTGGACAGACTTCACAGCACTTGGATATCTAATAAAAGCGATCTTGCAGGTACCCGAACATTGCAGGGCGTGCCGGTATGCGCTTTCAATAGCAATTTCAATATAGACCAGTCAGACCCCGAATACGGTGTCCGGCAAATTCGGGTATCCAACCGCTTGCGCCAGTTGGAAAAGCGACTGAGCAAAGCTGTTCCCTACGCTTGTTCGCCAGATAGCGATCCGATGTGTTCTGGCAAAAACATGGATACCGTAGCCTACGTTGTAAACCATCAACCACCCATTCACTTCTGCCCTCAATTTTATACAGATGTCGATCCATTAAACAGGCAAACTGTTGTAACTCACGAGTTTGCCCATCTTCTACCAGGTGTGGGGGATGATGGTGGTTATGCTATGGGTGGCCTTTTTGGTGCTCAGGTCGTGACATGCAGCAGGAATTTCAAATTTAAAGCGGCAAGCGACGTATTAGCCAAAACGGCTGATGCGTTGGCTGGTTTTGTCATGCACATTGGTCAAAAAAATGATGTTAACGTGCAGGTACGTTAAGACTTAGACAGCCTTGGCGAAAGTAATTGAATATGAGAGCGCAAGCGCAAATATCGAAAGGAAATAAGCAAACTATTGCACCTGCTGCAATTAGTTTTTTGCAGCGCAAGAAAGGTCCGACCTGAATGGAAGAAGAATGCCGCAGGAGGCGGCACACGCTTCAGCGCAAGCAGGCGAATTACGGCGACCCTTTTGAGGTGCCGCCGATTGTGCACGAGGTGTTGCGCTCGCCAGGTCAGCCGCTCGATGCAGAAACCCGCGCTTTCTACGAACCTCGCTTCGGGCATGATTTCAGCCAGGTGCGAGTGCATACAGACGGTCAGGCTACCATATCGGTTAAAACATTCAATACCCGAGCATATACAGTAGGGAACCATATCGCCTTTGGTACTGGACAGTATGCACCGACAACATCGGATGGTCGGGAGTTGTTATTTCATGAATTGATTCACGTGGCCCAAAACGGGTGCAATGACAGAGAAGTAAGTTTTTGGAACAAGGAAGAACATCATAGGCTTACGCAGCAAGTGGTCGACTACTATCGCAGGAGCCCATACAAACCAGCAATCGTGAATGATCCTCTTTTTGGCGGCGAGCAGTTCTATCAGATCGTTGATTCTTCTTTCAATATGGATGTCAAAGGCAAGCGCATTCGATCCACCGGCCCTAAATTCGTCTTGGGGATCGCGAAAGGCGAAGGCCCCGAACATGGCGAAGATGGCAACTACAGCAAGCCGGGGAAGCAGCCTGGCCACGCGAGTGACGAGGCTAGGGAACAGAACGTCAAGCTTCAAGAAGCATATGTGAAAAAGTCCCTTGAGTTTTACAAAAAAGAGATAACACCCGAGGTCAAGCGAAGCGGTAAGAGCCAAATAACGGTGGTCCCTCCCCGAAGGATTTTTTACAAAGGCAAGGTACAGGTAACGCCCAATGTAAGGGGAATGTTCAAGGCTCTCGGAGATGCCTGCCATGTTGCACAGGACCGAGGTGCGCATGGGGAGGGAACAAAAGGCATGGGACATGATGATCCGAGGGCAAAGGAGGGTACCTGGGATCCGGATAACCCGGCAGATAACGCCGAGGGCGCAGAGCGCGCCAGAAAGAATACATATGACATCTTCAAGATGTGGGCTTGGGAAACCACGATGTCGATCGGCTATGAGCAATAGATCGTGTTCAGTCTGAGAAAGGAAAAAAAGGAATATATATATAAGGGACGTCCATTTAATTATCCCTGCATGGATAAGTCAGTTTGTTTGGGACATGTGACAGAGGTAAATCAATGAGTTATCAGATTAACGCACAAGATAAAAAATCATTTTCTGAAAAAGCAATGATTACTGTTGTGCGCATGCCTGTGACTATCTTGCGACGTAATGAGAAAAAAAATAACGACCCTTCCGCAGTGCCACATATTGTGCATGAAGTACTTCAATCGCCAGGTCAGCCGCTCGATCCTTCCACACGCATGCTGATGGAATCCCGCTTCGGCCACGACTTCAGCCAGGTGCGAGTGCATACGGATGTGAAGGCAGCAGAATCGGCAAAGGCAGTAAATGCCTTAGCATATACGGTGGGGAGAGATATCGTGTTTGGCCAAGGACAATATATTCCCCATAATGTCGAAGGATGCAGACTGTTAGCCCACGAGCTGCCTCATGTTGTTCAGCAAGGAGGCAGAGCGACTGTACTCGATGCACATGCGATTGTCAGTCCAAGTGATATGCCATATGAGCAGGAAGCTTACCAAGCAGCCGACCGATATTTCTTGGCAGGCAAAACATTCAGCCCTTTTCTTACTCCGGTACTAACCGGTCCGCTTCTGCAGAGAGACGAGCTAACAAGCCAAGAATCACGCCAGAAAAAACCGACAAAGGCGACCATGACCACTTTACCTGGCTTTTCACAGAAGGGAGATACGTGTGGCGCTTCTTCACTCGTGACAGCATTACTCATCTGGGATCGTGAAAAACGCGATCCGAAAGCACCTAACACAATGGTTACTACGGTCTGCAACATTATTCTCACCTATCTGGCCCAGTACCGCAGTCAAGTAATTAAGGGGTGGAATGCAAAAGGATTAGACGGCGAGGAACTTTATGACATTGCTCATAGTTCGATTACGAGTATGCGCGACAGTACTCGCAGACCTGGGTTGCGGGTCACGGAAACGGAGTATCAGGAACTCGGCGCAGTACTCTATCTTCTTTATGTGGATGAGGGCCGGGGTTTGTCCGCTGCTGCTATTTGGAACCTTCAATGGCACCTCGGTCTTGAAAGCGGAAAGGCAGAAAGCGCAGATAGTTTTGAGCGGATTATGAATAATTCACTTCTGAAAAACCTAAGACCTGGCCAAATTGCTCAAATCGGCTGGTATGTTAAGCGGGGAAAACCTAACACAAAAGGAGAAGTATCCCTTGGGCATCATGCTTTTCTCATCGGCCGTTTGAAAGACGGCAGGTGGTTCCTTTCAGATCAGGGACCTATTCCTGCTTTCGAAATGGTGGCGTCAGACCTCAATGTCCTGAAAACAAATGTTACAGTTGCATCCAACGCGGGAAGTTACTGGCTTTATACGGGGAGCATTCAGGAGTTGAAATTCTTTGCAGTTGGGGGCTGGACAGGCGTTCGCCTCCTAAGCGGGCCGAGCGGAGTTGAGAAAAAAGCAGCCGGGATCGTCCCCCCAGGAACCTTTTTGGCAGAAGTCGATGCAGGCCTCTTTACGATAGGTGATCGAATCATTTCAGGTGACTTCATATCGCGATATTATGACTTCTCCGAAGCCGAGCGTGTATATACGGCAGATTATGGCGGTCTAATTGTGGAGATGCCTGCTGGGGTGTTCAGCTACTATCGGACCAATCTCGTACGCGATGCTAACCTCACGGTGTCTGACATAGATAAGGACGATTCAACTGGGGGTCTATTAATGCGAAGGGAGTTTTTTCACGCATGGTTGCGACTGTGCAGTAGAAACGCTTGCAGGGCCAAATTGTTGCAGGTCTATTGAGTGAGCACCAAATAATAAACGTCGCGAGTCGGGTAGCATGCGCTTCTCATTGAAACTACAGGGGCAAAATGGCTATGAACAATTTTATCTTTCTCTTAAAGTAGAGAAAAAGTTAGACAGGATGACTATTTTCCCTAACTCATGCTGCCAGCTTAAAGACAGCATCGTACTTATAGGATCGGAGGTTTCGATGCTGGATATTTTTAATGAGGAAATCTTTTGAAAGGAGAGCCGAGGATGGATGAGAGCAGAAAAGACTCACTGCGGGAGTATAAGGAACTTAAGGCCATCGGCATTTCCCTTCTCTTTCTGATCCTTGGCTTTGCCGTCGTTTGGCTCACAAAGGCGGTTGTAAAAATCGAAGGTAATGCCGTCTACGTATCATTATTATTAATCCCGATCTTAGTATATACGATTATTTCTGGACGGCTAAAGGAATTCAAAGGTCCTGGTGGATTGGAAGCACGCTTTTCGGAGGCGGCAAGTCAAGCTATTAAACCGGTTTCAGAAACAATAGAACCATCGGTTGAGGAAATGCAGATAATTGCCAAAGAGGGTATGCGCGCACTCCAACGGAAGAAGCCTGACATCGACGAAACTCGGCCTATCGTTATGACAATGATACTAGGGAAAGGCTATTACTACGATTGGAACGCAGTTAGGCAGTATATGAACTTTCTCGCACAATACCGCAATTTCAAGTTTGTCGTGTTCCTCGATGATAAAGAACGGTTTGTGGCGTATATGCCATCATGGGCATTTAAAGGCCTTATCAGTTTGCCTGAGTTGGCTGATGAATTCATTAACGTCATCAATGAAGGTCGCGTCCAGGATTTGTATCGTTATCCCGGGGTTGAAAAAGAGACCATATCGACCAAATCCTCGAATGTGGAAGCCCTTCATCGGATGACGACAAATAATCTGGAGGCTCTCGTAGTCATTGACGAGGATCGTAATCTGAAAGGAGTTGTCGAACGTGAACAAGTGATCAGCAAAATCATGTTGACATTAGTCAAGTAGATAATCTGCCGACAAAGGTGACGAATATTATGAGTGCATTTCCCAAATCTCCGCGCTTGCTTAAAGGCGGTATCGTGCTGATCGATCCGGAAACCTCTGCGGTGAAGCGTATCATTTCTCTCCAGTACAACCCGGATACGCTAACCCGAACGCTGCAGGTACAGAGCGTAGGTGAGGGCGCGGACCGGTCTGAGGCTTTACGTATCAAAGGGCCGCCGATAGAGACGATCAAGCTTGATGCTGAGATTGATGCAACAGACCAACTCGAATTCCCGGATCAAAATCCGGAAGTTGCACAATTCGGCATTCATCCGCAGCTTGCGGCGTTGGAAACAATTGTCTACCCAACGAGCAGACAGCTTCAAGAAAACAACAACCTGGCACAGGCCGGCACGCTTGAAATCTTGCCAATGCAAGCGCCGCTAACCTTGTTTATCTGGAGCAAGAACAGGATATTGCCTGTGCGACTGACTGATTTCAGCATTACAGAAGAGGCTTTTGATACCTCCCTTAATCCTATTCGAGCAAAGGTGAGTTTAGGTATGAGAGTATTAAGCATTAACGATCTTGGGTTTACACATAAAGGAGGAGTTTTGTATATGAATTACCAGCAAAATAAAGAGCGCCTTGCTGGTATGTTTAAAGGTGGCGGCTTAACCACACTTGGCATAGGAGAGATTCCGTGAAAGATCCCTTTGAAGCCATTTTACAATTCAGCTCAAAGGTTAATTTATTTACACCAAATAGTCGCTATCACGGAATAGATACGGCCCAACTTACAACAGGAGATGGGAAGACTATCGTCTATCTCCGCCGTCGTTTTGTTCCTCCGCCGGAGCAGTTCACCCTGCTTCAGGAGCATACAGTCGTT
Organism: uncultured Nitrospiraceae bacterium; assembly: GCA_964558725.1. GTDB lineage: Bacteria > Nitrospirota > Thermodesulfovibrionia > Thermodesulfovibrionales > SM23-35 > DASPRG01. The sequence goes on from CAZLFE010000001.1 coordinate 20,044, forward strand.
CAGGGTGACAGGCTGGATAATATTACTGCTCATTATCTTGGAGACCCGGAACAGTTCTGGCGTATTTGCGATGCTAATGCAGTAATAAGTCCTGAGGAACTTACAGAAGAAATTGGACGCAAAATTCGCATTACCCTTCCCGAAGGGATACCCGGAGCACAGAGTGGTTAAAGGTGTTAATCTGACTTTAATGATAGGACCGGCTGTTCCCTTGCCAGTGCCGCAGGTGGTGCTGGAAGCGTTGACAGGTGTTGAAGTAACTACAACGACTGAAGGACCAAGCGTTTTCCAGTTGACATTCAACCTCAGCACACGTTCGCCATTAAATACATTATTTCTTTTTTCAGGCGGTGCTCCAATTCCACTTATCAGGGTCATTATTGTCGCCACAATTAACGGTTCCCCAGAGGTATTAATGGATGGGGTGATGACAAATCATGAAGTCAGTCCAGGCAGTGATACAGGTCATTCTACATTAACAGTTACAGGTGAGGACTTGAGCCGTGTTATGGATTATATTGATTTCAGCGGAATTCCTTATCCTGCAATGCCTGTTGAGGCGCGTGTGGCTATGATTATTGCAAAGTATGCATTCCTTGGAATCATTCCTATGGTAATCCCGACAATATTTACAGATGTTCCATTTCCAACCGATAAAATACCCAAGCAAAAAGGTAAAGACCTCGGCTACATAAAATATCTCGCAAAAAAAGTAGGTTATGTATTTTATGTCGATCCCGGACCTGCGCCGGGAACAAGTATTGCATACTGGGGACCTGAGATTAAGATTGGAGTACCACAGCCAGCGTTGAACATAAACATGGATGCTCACACGAATGTTGAATCGCTCACTTTCAGTTATAATTCCGACGCCAGGGCAATGCCTATTCTCTGGATAACTAAAAAAATTCCAATTCCTATTCCTGTTCCGGATATTTCATTGTTAAACCCTCCTTTGGGTTTGGTACAGCCGATCCCAAAAAAAATATATCAAATGACCGGTTTGGCAAAGCAGTCTCCTCTTGAAGCTGCATTAGAAGGACTTGCAGAGGCTGCAAGGTCTGCTGAGGCTGTAACCGGCACAGGATCTCTTGATGTGCTGCGCTATGGCAGGATTTTGAAGGCGCGAAAACTTGTAGGCGTGCGTGGCGCCGGAACGGCATTTGACGGACTTTACTATGTAAAGATGGTGAAGCACACAATCAAGCGTGGCGAGTACAAACAGAACTATGAACTTGGCCGTAATGGCTTAATATCAATACTTCCGAGGTTGCCTTTATGAGTGAAGAACAAAAGTATTATGGAAAGTATCGTGGAACGGTAATCAACAATGTTGATCCTGAGCAGCGTGGCAGAATTCAGGTAACGGTTTCCGATGTTTCAAACATCATCCCCTCAACATTGGCAATGCCATGCTTGCCGATTGGTGGTCCCCAAATGGGCATGTTTACGGTTCCGCCTATTGGTGCCAGCGTGTGGATTGAATTTGAACAAGGTGACCCTGACTACCCTATATGGACAGGATGCTTCTGGGAGAGGGAGTTATCTGCAGCTGAAATACCAACACTTGCGAGGATTGTGCCTCCTGCGGTGCCGGGCATCGTCTTTCAGACGCCTCTTCAAAACGGTATGATTGTGAGTGATATGCCGCCGACACCTGCAACAGGCGGCATTGTACTGAAAAGTACAACCGGAGCGATGATTGTGGTGAATGACACCGGCATTTACATACAAAACGGCAAAGGCGCATCTATTATGCTTGTTGGTCCAACAGTCACCATCAATCAGGGTGCGCTCGTAATTACATAATAATATCCAGGGAAATACTGAATGCCCGGACCTTTACTTCATCTTGGTGCAACGGTCCTCTGCTCACATGCTGGACAAGCACAGCCTACTGCGCCGAATCCTCGCGTTCTTGTAAGCGGCCAGTTAATTGTAACTCTGGCAAGCCCTTATGTGATTGCAGGATGCCCCTTTGTGCCGCCTGGAGGGAACGGTCCCTGCGTAACGGCACAGTTTGTAACGTCTTCTCTGAGGATATTGTCGAATGGCCAGCCGGTGCTTCTTATGGACAGTCAGGCAATCTGTGCGCCGACAGGTACACCGCTCATACCTGTTGTAACTCAGATGCGTGTGATAGGACTGTGAGGGAAAACATGAATATAGATTTTCCTTTCCACTTCAATAGTTGCGGTAGAACAGCAGATGCCGATTATGAAAAACATATCCACAACCTCGTCGAACAGGTTTTGTTTACATCTCCAGGTGAGCGCGTTAATCGACCAACCTTCGGCAGCGGACTCATGCAGCTTGTCTTTCAGCCAAACAGCAGTGAGATGGCAACTGCCACACAGTTCCTTGTGCAAGGAGCATTACAGCAGTGGCTTGGCAACCTTATACAAGTTGAATCAGTTAGCGTTGAGAGTGAAGACTCCACTTTAAAAGTGACGGTGCTATATATCATTCTCCGAAGCCAGGAACGAAAGACCACACAATTCTCACGGGAAATATAAATGGGTACTCAATACTTTTGCAAAAACAAAAATCGGCGAGCAAAAGTTCGGAGTACGATGGCAGATGCTCCGAATGCAGACAAATTTCTTTGTAACGGAATTGATTACCTCGAAGTAGATGAAAGCAATCAGAGCATACTTGAGCTACACCTTATTCATAAAATTTCAGAAGTACTTTCAGGAAAGAGCTTGAGCAAAGAAAATATAGTCATTGAAGGCGGCATTCGCGTTCGCGGTATTAAGGTAGAGGATGTTCAGCCTGAAAGTGATCAGGAAGATACCATTAATATTACAGTGAATACTCCCGGAGATTTTTCAACCTACACTCTCAAGATAATCAGCTCTCAAACCGACTCGACCCCTCCTAAAGACTTCGATTCACAGTTCTCTGAAATCGAATTTTCTTTCAAGGTAAATTGTCCGAGTGATTTTGATTGCAAACAGGATCAAGTCTGTCTCCCTGAATTTAAAAAACAGCCGGACATTAATTATCTTGCAAAGGACTATGCAAGCTTCAGGCAACTGATGCTTGACCGGATGTCTTTGCTGATACCGGACTGGAGAGAGCGCAATCCGGCTGATTTAGGAATCGCACTTGTGGAACTTCTGGCTTATGTTGGAGATCATCTGAGTTATCAGCAGGATGCAATAGCAACTGAAGCCTATATCGGCACTGCTCGTAGACGTATCTCTATAAGGCGTCATGCTCGGCTGGTGGATTATTTTATGCATGACGGCTGCAATGCTCGCGTCTTGGTGCAGATCACCGCGAATGCAGACGGCGTTAAAGTCTCTAAAGGCTCTCAACTGCTGACTCAGACCTCTATAAACAGTTCATGCATCCCGCCAAACTCTCCCAAATACGCTGAGGCTATGAATAAGCAGCCTGAAGTCTTCGAGACCATGCATGATATCACACTATTTCAGGCGCATAATGAGATACATTTCTATACCTGGGGAGATGAAGAGTGCTGTCTGCCAAAAGGTGCAACGCATGCCTTTTTCAAAGATAATGAAAACAAGAGGATTATGTTACGTCACGGCGATGTTCTCATTTTTGAGGAATTACGGGGGCCTGAAACCGGTCGTATGTCAGATGCCGATCCCGCCCATCGTCACGCTGTTCGGCTCACGGAAGTCCATCCGGAGGCATTGCTTTCTGAAAATGATAACGGCAAAAGAAGTCCTGGAGGAACACTCAAAGACCCCCTTACTTCACAGGCTTATGTGGAGATCAAATGGAGCAAGGAGGACGCACTTCCCTTTCCCCTATGTCTTCATAATGTCAAAGACCCTGATAAAGAGGATGATAATAAATATCCGGTTAGCGTGGCTAGTGCCAACATTGTTTTAGCTGATCACGGAATGGCAATTCCCGAACCCGAAATGCTAATTCCAAAAGAAATATCAGAGAATGGGCGATATCGCCCCCATATCGCTCAAAAGGCTTTAACTTTCACCGGTCCATTCGATCCTACTAAATCTGCCACATCTGCCATGCGTTCTGATGCATATAAAGCACTTCCAGCAATAAAGCTGAAGAATAAAGGAGAGACTTGGAATCCTCAATATGATCTGCTTGCAAGTAATAAGTTTGCAAAGGAATTTGTTGTGGAAATGGAGTCAGACGGAATTGCTCATATTCGTTTTGGTGATGGAAATTTTGGTAAAAAACCCGACAGAAACGATGAGTTCAGATCTACTTACCGCGTCGGCAACGGTGCGAGTGGGAATGTGGGAGCAGATTCGATTGCACACATAGTTACTGATGTGAAAGGTATCGAAGAAGTGAGAAATCCGCTGCCGGCCAAAGGAGGAATTGATCAAGAAAGCATTGAGCATGTCCGCCAGTCAGCACCATGGGCTTTCAGAACACAGGAGCGTGCTGTAACGCCGGAAGATTATGCAGAAGTTGCCCAGCGTCATAATGAAGTTCAGCGTGCAGTGGCAACTTTTAGATGGACAGGTAGTTGGCATACAGTTTTTCTGACCATTGATCGTCGTGGAGGATTACGTGTAGATGAAGCCTTTGAAAAAAAGATTAGAAACCATATGGAGAAATACCGTATGTCAGGATACGATTTAGAGGTAGATGGTCCTCTATTTGTATCCCTCGAAATCGACATGAATATATGTGTAAAGCCAGACCATTTCCGCAGCGATGTAAAAGAAGCATTGTTTCAGGTGTTAAGTAACAGCACTTTGCCGGATGGTCGCAGAGGTATATTCCATCCTGATAATTTTACTTTCGGGCAAACAGTCTATGTCAGTCCGATTATTGCCGCTGCTCAGGCAGTGGATGGTGTCGACTCAGTGAAGATAATAAAATTTCAGAAACAGGGCATTGAAAGTAATGAAGCACTTGATGCCGGCAAATTAATACTTGGACGTCTTGAGATTGCCCGTCTCGATAATGATCCAAACTATCCTGAACACGGTGTTTTAAACATAAACGTAGAGGGAGGAAAATGAGTAATAACGATAATTCGTCCTTGCTTGACCTGAATGATTGTGGTTGCTGTGAAGGTGTGTCAGTAGATACGCCTCTTAAAATCTTTAACCGTCCCGGACTGAAGGCAATCGCGTATAGTACCGGCACACATGCAGATTTCAAGGAAAGTATGCTGGCAAGACTTTCATCCGGCGAGTACAGAGTCCTTCAGAAGCTAACAACACGTGACAATGATGATTTTAGCATTGCACTACTGGATGCATGGGCAACGGTTGCAGATGTGCTGACATTTTATCAGGAACGAATTGCGAATGAATCATATTTGAGGACTGCCATTGAACGCCTATCAGTCCTCCATCTTGCGCGACTGATAGGTTATGAACTTAGCCTTGGCGTAGCAGCAAGCACTTATGTGGCTTTCAGAGTTGAAGAACCTCCGAAATTGCCTCAGCAGGCAACGGCGGTTGGAGGAGTTCAAGCCTTTGAACATCAATTTCCAACAAAAGTAACGATAGAGAAGGGCACAAAAATACAGAGCATCCCAGGACAGGATGAAAAACCTCAGGTATTTGAGACCGTAGAAACAATCGAGGCGCGGCCTGAGTGGAATGAGATAAAGCCGAGGACAACAATACCGCAGGAAATTAAAAAAGGGACAATGCAGTTATACCTTAAAGGGGTTGATACCCGCTTACAACCGGGAGATGCCATTTTGCTTGTCGGTGATGAAAGGAAAAGATTTCCCGGCAGTGAGAGATGGGATTTCCGCATCCTTCAGACGGTTACTCCCTACAGTAAAGAAGGTTACACACATATCACATGGGAAGTGGAACTGGGGCATGAAAAGCCTACAGTTGAACCTGCTGATAACCCAAAGGTTTTTGCTTTCAGACAGAGGGCTGCTCTCTTCGGATACAATGCACCTGATTGGAAAGTAATGCCGTTTGATGTAAAGAAAGCTTATAAATCAGATGCTAATAAAGATGATCCAATAACATGGGGCACTCAATGGCCTAACTTTGTCATACGAACTATCGGGCAAAAACAGTTTCTGTTTTGCTGGGGAAAAATCCCGGGTGCTGACGATAATGTGCTTAAAACATATTTAGAACAAAATTTCGATATCACATGGGTAAAGACCGCTACAATAGAGAAAATAGATCAGGATGATACCATAAAAGTAACAGCAGCCGGTGGAACTCTTTTGCTGAAACTCAACCCCCAAAAAACGAAAGTACTCCTTGAAATTGATGACGGAAGGACACACGAGCTTGTGGCAAGAAAAGACAAGAATGTATTGAACATTTATGAACAGAATATGATTGATCTGGATAGGGTCTATCCCAATATCCTGCCTGAAAGTTGGGTTGTGCTTGCAAAACCAACGTATGCTGAACTCTATAAAGTTGAAAGCGTCTTTGCTGCCTCACGCGCGGATTTTGCTCTAACCTCAAAGACTACGCGTATTGCGTTGGATGCGGTAGAACATCTGAGATTTTTCGGTCTTCGGGATACTGTGGTTTTTTCGCAAACCGAAAAACTGGAAATAGCCGAAAAGCCTCTTACAGAAGATATTCATGAAGGCATCAATACCATACCAGTGGAAGGAAAACTGGATGATCTTGAAAAGGATCGGAAACTTATTATCTCAGGTAAAGATACAAACGGTAAACAGGTAAGCGAGGTATTGACTCTGGCAGAGGCAAAGCTGAACGGAAGCATAACCAATATATCTTTTAATGAAAAACTGAAATACACATATAAACGTGATACTGTTACTATCTACGGAAACGCTGCCCTTGCTACTCACGGTGAGACTGTTAAAGAAATTCTCGGCAGCGGTGACGGCAGTCAGGTATTTCAGAGTTTTACTCTTAAACAGCTTCCGTTAACGTACAGAAGTGCATCAACGCCAAATGGTGCAGAATCGACTCTTGAGATTAGGGTGAATGATATTCTGTGGAAAGAAGTGCAAGCATTGTATGACCGTGGACCTGAAGAAAGGATTTATATAACAAGAATTGATAATGAGGGTAACACCACAGTGCAATTCGGAGACGGTAAAACCGGAGCACGATTACCTTCCGGAGTTGAAAATGTTCACGCTACTTACCGCAAAGGCAGCGGATTGGAAGGTAACGTCAAGGCAGGGAAACTCAGTCTATTGATGACACGACCATTGGGTGTGAAAGATACAATAAATCCGCTTGATGCAACAGGAGCTGACAATCCCGAATCTCTCAACGATGTCAGAAAAAATGCTCCTTTAAAAGTATTGACCCTTGACCGGATTGTATCACTTAAAGACTATGAAGACTTTGCAAGAGCCTTTGCAGGGATAGCGAAGGCCTTAGCGACTTGGACTTGGTTCGGCGAGAAACGCGGTGTATTCATAACCGTTGCCGGGCCGGGTGGGGCTGAAATAAAAGAAGACAGCCTAATGCTTAAATCACTGATTGACGCAATGAGGAAGGCATGTGATCCTCTTGTTCACATTGAGATTCATTCTTATACAAAGGTATTATTCAAGCTGGCTGCACAGGTAGTGTTTAATAGTAATTATCTTCCTGAAAAAGTATTGAAGGAAGTAGAAAAAGAATTGCGGCGATCGTTTTCGTTTGAAGTACGCGACTTCGGACAGCCGGTGACGATGAGTGAAGTAATATCTGTCATACAAAATGTGCCTGGTGTGAATGGTGTAAATGTTTCTAACCTTGAGCGAAGTTATTCTAATATCAAAGATAAAACACTCTCTCCATCCAAAATACCAAGAATGGAAAAAGTTGCAGAGACCCATCATTTCGCAACCCCGCTGTCTCCCGGTTATAGCAAATTGAAACCACCTCTTAATAGATCAGACTTAATACAAGATCTGCGAATTCTCAGGATTCCAGAGATCAGGTTGGTTCCGCATACACCACATTTTGTGGAAGATAGAAAAATGGCAGCAGCAGAACTGATAACCCTGGATCCAGGGCCGATAGATTTAAAGGAAATGAAATGAGTTTTGATCTGGAAAAATTGTATAACCTGTTTCCAGCAGTTTATCGTATACGCGATGCAGAGCAGGGTTGGGCACTGAAATCATTATTGTCGGTAATTGCTGAACAGGTCGCAGTGCTTGAAGAAGACCTTGAACAGCTTTATGATGATCAATTCATTGAGACCTGTGCAGATTGGGTAGTTCCATATATTGGTGATCTTTTAAATGTTAAAGGTCTCTACTCTGTAAGTAAGGCGACATTCAGCCAGCGTGCTCGGGTAGCCAATACTATAAGCTACAGACGTCGCAAGGGAACTGCAACCATGCTGGAACAGTTAGCGAGGGATACCACCGGCTGGAATGCCCGTGTTGTTGAGTTTTTTGAACTGCTCAGCACGACGCAACACTATAATCATATACGCCTTCATAATCATCGTACACCTGATCTCAGAAAGGGCAATATTCTTGAACTGCTTGATACCCCGTTTGATACCATTGCCCATACAGCAGACGCGAGTCGTATCAATACCGGACGTGGCAAACATAATGTTCCTAATATTGGAATTTTTCTCTGGAGATTGCAGGCATATCCCATAAAGCAGGCAACAGCATTTTCACACAATGACGGAAAATTTACTTTTAGCCATTTAGACAAAGACATGCAGCTTTTCAACCAACCTAAGACTGAGACAGATATTACTCATATTGCTGAAGAGATAAATGTTCCCGGTATCTTGCGCCGTAGACTCTTGTATGACGAGCTTGAACTGTGGCGTCAGAGACTGACTGACGGTGAAAAGAAAGAGGATATAAGCAAGAAAGCCGTATATTTTGGAGAGCATCCAGTGTTGGAAGTGTTTATTAAGGAGGATACCAACGATCCCTTTGTCAAGGTTGAGCCTGAAAAAATGCTAATTTGTAATTTGAATGACACAACGATTTCAATTCCGGATATCTGGCCGCTTCCGCCAGACGAATATAAACCAGCAAAAGGCGATGCAGGAAAAACGTTTTCTATAAAAGCAGCGGTGGACCCTATCCTTGGGCTCATTGCTTTTCCATCCAATGCAATTCCTAAAGAGGTTAAAGTAAGTTACTCCTATGGATTCAGTGGAGACTTGGGCGGAGGGCCATATAATCGACATGAGTCGATAGAGAAATGGTTCAATCCTCTCAAAGAAAAGGTTAAATGGCAAATAGGCGTGACAAGGGATCAGAAGACCTACGACGAAGCGTTGGATCAAACTCAGCTTTTAAATAACATAGAAGATGCAATTACTGCGTGGAATAGTTATATAAAAAATAATCCAGATAGCTTCGGTCTTATTGTTGTCATGGATAATAGCACATATAATGAACCTCTTCCGGACATTGAAATTCCAGCAGGCAGCAAACTGGCTATAGTTGCAGCAGATTGGCCGGTGAGAGAAATAGAAGGACAAAAACGACGATTTGTCGGGGATATTGTAGCAGATGGTCTTCGTCCACATATTAAAGGAAATCTCTCAGTAAAAGGTATCGCACCACAAAATAATTTAAACCCCGGCGAATTAGTTTTAGATGGCATTTTAATCGAAGGTAAACTAACTATTGCTGACGGCAATCTTGGCAGACTTCAGATAGCACATTGTACCCTTGTGCCAGATAATGAATGCCTTGAGGTTAATTCAGAAAATACTCACCTCTGCGTAACTATAAATCGCAGTATTTGTGGCCCTATAATTATTCATAATTCCATTAATAAATTGCAGATTATAGATAGTATTGTTGATGGTAAGGAAAGTACAGCCATCGCTGCTCCTAATGCTGATTGTGATCTGCAAACAAGCTCTATTTTTGGCATAAGTACTTTTCGTAGTCTGGAAGCCAGTAACTGTATTTTCACTGATTTACTTATTGTAAAACTCTGTCAAAAAGGCTGTATACGCTTCAGTTATGTACCTGCAGATTCTGAAACCCCACGCCGTTATCATTGCCAACCTGATCTTGCCTTAAAGGATAAATGCCAACTGGAGCAGGCACAAATTAAAATGAGATTAATCCCTTCTTTTTCTTCAAGAGAATATGGACGTTATGACTACGCACAACTCAGCTTAGCATGTGACCAGGAGATACGTACCGGTGCAGAGGACGGTTCGGAAATGGGTGTATTTAATTTTTTAAAACAACCGCAGAGAGAAACAAATTTGCGAGCAAGTCTCGACGAATATCTGAGATTCGGACTCGAGGCTGGAATATTTTACGTTACATAGGAGGCCGCAATGAAAGGTGACTTTACGCGATCAACATTTAAACCAGAAAAGCATTACAGCAGTGTCCGAATGCAGCAGGGTCGGGTGCAATTGGATGCTGACTGGAACGAGCAGGCTGATATAGTTAACCACAGGATCGAGATAGAAACAAGAGATATTATTGGTCAGACCGGAGCTCCTATTTCCCAGCCAGATGAATTCAAGAATTTTAAAATCAAATCTGTCGCAAGTGGTCTTGAAATTGCGTCGGGATGCATCTATGTTGATGGAATTCTTTGTATAAATGAACAAAATATTACTCCGGTAACAGCTACTAAACAGCCTTATCTTCCCGATGATTCGCCAATCGTGCGATATCTTGACAATGATGTAATACGAAACGTTACGCTATCAAATACTCCTCCCGGCACATATCTAGTCTATCTCGATGTCTGGCGACGGCATATAACAGCAAGTGAGGATGAGGATATCCGCGAAAAGGCGCTTGGCGGTCCCGATACTGCGACACGGACGCAGACTGTCTGGCAGGTAAAACTTGGGAAAGTTAAAGATGATGCAAACTGCAGTCAATTCGGAGGACAAGTTTGGTCGCCGGAAACTGAAACAAAATCTACAGGCAAACTAAGCGCGCAAACTAAACCTCCTGACATAAGTACAGATAAATGTCGTGTTTCCTCAGCAGCAGGTTATAGTGGTCTCGAGAATCAGCTTTACCGCATCGAGATTCATGATTCCGGTAAGGAAGGAGCAGCTTCCTTTAAATGGTCAAGAGATAATGGTTCCATTATCTTTCCGCTAAAATCCATAAGTATAGACGATAATTTGAATCAAACTACAATAACACTTGAGCATTTAGGACGGGATTTATATTCGAGTTTAAACGCAGGGGACTGGGTCGAAATTGTAGATGATGATTATTCATTGAAAAATGATGCAAAGAAACTCTTAAAAGTAGTTTCTCCTCCGAGTAACAACGTTATCATATTAGATGGTATTGCTGACCCCAATGTTGGAAAGGATTCCTCGAAACATCCTTTATTGCGGCGTTGGGATCATAAAGATGTCACATTAACAGATAATGCAAGTATAACATTAGTCTTAAGTCCTGCCGGCGCGATCAAGATAAAAGAAAAAATCTGGATCGAACTGGAAGAAGGGTTGCAAATACAGTTCAACAATGGAGGATATTACCGCACAGGCGACTATTGGCTGATCCCTGCTCGTACAGCCAATGCCGATAAGCAGGCAGGTACTATTGAGTGGCCATATACTGATCCGCAGCCGCCGCACGGCATTAAACACTACTATTGTCCTTTGGCCCTGGTGTCCTATGACAGCGTCAAAAAAGAATGGCATCTGAAGAATGACTGCCGAAGACTTTTTCCTGTCCTTACAGAATTAACGACCATCCACTATGTAAGCGGTGATGGACAAGAAGCAATGCCAGGGGAAACATTGCCGCAACCATTACAGGTACGGGTTGCAAACGGCCAGTGGCCTGTAATCGGTGCAAAAGTTAAATTCACCAAAGAAATGGGTAGTGGCACACTTAATTGTCAAGAACCAGTTTTAACAGTCGGACCAAATGGCATAGCAAGTTGTAACTTGACACTTGGTAATGACGAGATACAGCAAGTATCAGCTACCCTTTTAGATGCTGCTGGAGAAAAGATCGATGGACAGGTAGTTTATTTCAATGCCAATCTGAGTATAGCTTCTGATGTTGCATTTAATCCCGCTGACTCCTGCTCTGAATTGAGGACAAAAGACGGGAATCCTGTCTCCACTGTTCAAGAAGCGATTGATGCTTTATGCCGATTACCACGTGGCAGGGAAGGGTGTTGTTGCGTAAAAGTGGAAAGAGGACGGTACAAGACTTTAGATGAGGCAATTTATAGCCTCCTTAAAGAGAAGCTTAAAGAAAAACAAGCGGATATCTGTTTTTGTATTCCAGCGGGAGAACATGAACTGTTAGGCCTGGTCAAATTAAATGAGTTTATCGCTGAATTCAAAAAATATAAGAAAGATATCAATGTAAAGATTCAAGGATGTGGCCGAGGTACGCACATCGACCTCTTGGAACCAATTTATTTAAAGGGATTCTCTTCTTTTACTCTCCGCGATATTGAGATCGGATTAGATGAAGAATTCAAGCTTGGCGAGCAGCAGGGCGCAATAACTTTTGAGAATTGTAACAAAATCAGAATTGAATCATGCCATCTGAGCGGAGTAATCGATAAAAAAGCTCTTCTGGTGATTTCAGGGACAAGCAAAGTCCGCTTTTCAAACAATAATGTTGAGATTTATACGAGTGATGAATTACAACTTAGTGAAGACGGAGCAATAATTTTTGATAATTGCGGAGAAGTTACTATTGAGTCATGTCACCTCGGCGGAGTAATCGGTAAGAAAGCACTTATGGTTATCTCAAGGACTGACAAAGTCCGCCTCTCAAACAATTTCATCGTCGCATTACAAAGCAAAAAAGTGTCTGGTACAGCAATAGTGTTGACAAAATGGGTGCCTAAATCAACTGATAAAATCGTTGCTGATCCTGACGAAAACAATTTTACCTTAATCGAAAGTAATGACATCACCGGAATAGTAAGCATCGGTGGTATGCCTGACTTGATGAAATTTGACATTGAAAAACTTATAAATCTGATTAAAGAAAGCGAAGAGGTCATAAAGATAAAAGGAGCAGGAACCATACAGATACGAGGCAACAAGTTGACAAATTTGACTATATCAAATGAAATTATCCAACATATAGTAAAAGAAAGACATATAGAAAATGTCTTTGGCAGATATTTTTTTAATGGAAACATACTTGAAGGTACAAATAATATATTTTTAGCACAGGATTTATTCATGAATTCCAATTCTTTTACAAAGAAAAACAATATTGGAATAGCCAATGCAGATTCAGCAATTTTTGTGGGCAACCATGGTACCGGAGATTTATATAATATTTCTAACAACAGTAAAGAAGCGGCAAATATCGGCATCACTTTCATACCATCTTTCAAACAGCCTATCAAGCCGTCACCTATCAAACCACCGCGCAAACGTGGCCCTTTACCACCTAAACCATAACACTATATTTTCCTTCAAATACGGGAGTTTGAAGTATTAATAGGAAAGTTTAATAATAGAATGTCTTTCAAATCAAAAGGGGGACAATATGAGGAAGAAAGCAATTTCTAATGTGAAGAAGCCAGTGTTCGGAGTTGTTGCTTCTGATCTGATTTCGGCAAAAGAGGTCTTACGTGACAGACTATTTGTTGAAGTCGAAAAAAGCATACCGCAGGCATTTGCACTCCGAAAGAGGAAACGTTTTGAGCCAGCACCCGAAGGATCAAACCGATGATTCATCCTGAATCGTAACCACCAATCTAAATGAAAAAGGAGGGCACGCAATGTCTACAATAACTATCAACGGCATTACCGTCGATCCAGAGGCTCAAGCCCCTGCGATGAGGGCATTGAGCCTGCACAGCACGGATGCTTCGCAGTCCAATTTCATACTTATCCAGACGAAGGGGCCGCTCGATAAGTCACAGCGGGCCGAATTGGAAAGCAAGGGGGTTCGAATCCTCGAATACGTACCGGAGAGTACTTATGTTTGTCATTATCCACCTTCCGATTTGGAAGTATTGCGCGCCCTGCCGTATGTCGAATGGGTAAACGTCTACTTGCAGGACTTCAAGATCGCTCCGCCGCTCCTGGGGATTTCCGATATCAGGCGGCCTGCTGATTTGACCTCTTTGGCGATTCGCAAAACGGTGCGCGTAAATAATGAGTTGAAGAAGGTAGATGTGGTTTTTCACGCAGGCGTAGATTTCGAGAGGGTCCGGAACAAGGTGGCGGAGGCTGCTGGGCTCGATCCCGAGGATCTCAAGCCCGCCGGAAACAAAGTCCGGATTAAAGTAAAAGCGCAACGTCTTCCGAATTTAGCTCGAATCGATGAAGTCCGCCATATAGAAGAGGTTAGGCCTGCTAAGCTGCATAACAACATAGCGCGCCAGATCCTGCGCGTAGAGACCGGTAGCCCGACGGCTGCCAGCTTCGAAGGAGAGGGCCAGATCGTCACTGTCTGCGACACGGGGTTCGATAAGGGGTCTACGACCGATGTGCACCCTGCCTTTATGGGGCGGGTTCTGAGGCTTTATGCACTTGGGCGTGCGAATCGAGCCAATGATCCTGATGGTCACGGCACCCACGTGGCAGGTTCGGTGCTCGCTGACGGCGACTCGGCTGTGCTTGGTCATAAGGTGCGAGGCACTGCGCCAAAGGCGAAGTTGATCTTGCAATCAGTTCTCGACAGTCAGGGCGGGCTGGGAGGACTTCCTGATAATCTCGAAGATCTGTTTCTTAAACCCTATCGGGATGACAACGCACGTATCCATACCAACTCCTGGGGTTATATTAACGGGGATGGAGCATACAGTTCAAATTCACGCGAGCTGGACAACTTCGTATGGAACCACAGAGACTGTGTGATTTGTTTTTCAGCTGGGAATGAAGGCAATGATGCCGATGCAAATGGGAGGGTGAACGAGCGCTCAATAACCCCGCCCGGGACAGCCAAGAATTGCATAACGGTGGGTGCCTCGGAGAATCTGCGCCCGGAGTTTAGTGATACATATGGTGCCTTTTGGTCTCGGGACTTTCCCGCTAATCCCATCAGATTGGACAAAATTGCCGACGACGCTGAAGGCATGGTGGCCTTCAGTGGACGCGGACCCACTGCCGACGGCAGGATTAAGCCGGACGTGGTAGCACCTGGGACC
>CAZLFE010000001.1:35049-45988 GCA_964558725.1 uncultured Nitrospiraceae bacterium
GAGCAGCGATCCTCTCTATTTTTTCATAGGAGGAACGAGCATGGCGACACCTTTGGTGGCAGGCTGCGTGGCCTTAATTCGAGAGTTTCTGGCAAAGGAGCACGGCATCCAGAATCCCAGTGCTGCTTTGGTAAAGGCGCTACTAATTAATGGTGCGACGAATCTCGATGGCCAATATGTACCCTCCGAGTCCGGCCGCGTACCTAATAACTCTGAAGGCTTCGGACGAGTTGATATGGCGGCCACTGTAGGTCCATTCGCTTCTCGTACCAAACTTATTTTAAAGGATGAAGGTACAACACTCGACAGCGGAGAGGAAGAGAAAACAACTATTTCCATATCGCGTGCCGGAACTGACCTGAAGGTTACGCTGGTATGGACAGACCCACCGGGCGAGTCGCTCCAGAACGACCTTGACCTTATCGTTCGCTCCGGGAACTCGAAGGAGCGCCATGGAAACGTGTCAGCCAATTCGAAGAAGTTCGATCGGTTCAACAATGTGGAGCAGGTAGTCTGGCGCAATCTACCTTTAGGAGACGTCGAGATTATCGTGCGGGCCTGGCGCATCACGCAATTTGCGCAGAGCTACGCCTTGGTTGTACGGCTGAGTTAAAGCTTGTTGTCCAATTGGGGATTTCAGCAGCGACTGTTCACAGGAGACACCCGCTAGATCAGTGTCGCGAAGGTCAGCGGCGTCAGAAATGAGCGGAAAGGAGACGGTTGCAGCCCTAACTTATCAAACACATCACTGCCTACGACTGGGGAAAAGTTGATTGCTTCATTAGAGTCGAAGAACCCCTGATCAGTACCTGCGCAGACTCCCCTGCGGACATCCTTTTATAAAGACTCTCTAACTCAGAAATCGTTGGTAGCCGCCACCCGCGACGACCTCCGGTATTCGAGGCCCAACACTGCCACTGAGCTCCGATCCAAATTCCCTGATAATTCCAAGGAGACCTTTCCCATACGAATCCTGTCTCTTTGTCAAGGACAGCCGCTCCGTCGAGGACGCATTTGAAGCGGCTGGAGTTGCATGAGTCGCCGTTAGGGCCATCGTCGGCCCGCAGTTTCTGGCTCCAGGCTGGCAAAACTTCATCAAGCGTTTTCATGGTTGGCACGGGGTTTCCGTATGTGTCTACGGCATTGGGCGTAGGCTCCAGAGGACCGGCAAAGCTAAGGCACGGCAGAAGCAATGCCAATGCAATTGTCATAAAAATTGATACTGCAATAATTATGTCTTTCCTTTCTCCCATTTTAAATACCTCCTTTTTGGTTTTAGTGGTTTCTCCGAAAATAGGTCAGGCATCTCGGTACGAGTCGATTCCGACTTGCCTGACTCCGAGGCGAGACGCCTCGGCTATTTTCTTTTGGTTATTATCAAAAAGCTCCTCGGAGCCGTGCTCCGGATTCTGAATTTATTTTTTAGTAATCCCCCCTTTGCTAAAGTGGAGAATTAAGAAGAGTCTCCATTTTTCAAACATACCACATCAGACATACCACATCAGAACTTACAGATTGGTCACAGATTCCCTCAGTTTCGGATTTCGGATTGCAAATTTTAGAAGTCATTTCTAACCCCGCGCTATAAAGAAAATCACTAATCCTGACTGAGTTTCTCAACGTATGAGGAGTACCCCGGCAACCATAGTGATGAAAGAAATTGTTACACACTTAACCCCTTGGGGATGTCAATCAAACCAAAACAAAAAAAGCCGCACTTGCCGAATGTTGATTCTTTCGGCAGTTCGGCTTCACCTCATATTAATGCTCCGCTCTTTACTCTCTCTTAGGAGAGTCAGCTTTTCGGAAGAAAGTTATCCATGAGACAAACATCGGATGAAAGAACAATTTTACCTTTTAAAATGATCTGAACTTTGAGTATTATATGTAAGCTCTCAAAATTCATCAAAAATTTGAATTATATGTTGAATAATTTCTTCAATCCTAAGTCTATTGCAGTCATCGGGGCATCAAGAACACCGGGAAAGATAGGCTATGATATTCTTAAAAACGTCATTCAGTATGGCTACCAGGGAGCTGTTTTTCCTATTAATCCTGAGGCATCAGAAATTCTGGGCCTTAAGGCATATCCATCCATTCTCGATGTACCAGATGAGATAGAATTAGCAGTAGTAGCAGTCCCTCCAAAAAGGGTGTTAGAAGTTATTGGTCAATGCGGAGAAAAAGGGATTAGTGCTGCTGTAATTATCACTGCAGGATTTAGAGAAAGCGGCTCAGAAGGTACTAAGTTAGAGGATGAACTGGTCAAAAAGGCAAGGGAGTCAGGGGTAAGGTTTATAGGTCCTAATTGCCTGGGCATGATTGACACCCACTCGAGAATTAATACCTCTTTTTTTTCTGCCGGTATGCCGAATAAAGGAAATATAGGATTTTTCTCTCAATCTGGTGCACTCGGTATTGCTGTTCTTGATCTTGCCCTGTCTGAAGACATAGGCTTTTCAAAATTTATCAGCATGGGGAATAAAGCTGATATTTCCGATGAAGAGATTATGCAGGCCTTGGCTGAAGATGAAAATACAAAAGTAATTTTGGGGTATATTGAAGGAGTAAAGGATGGGAAAAAGTTTGTTGAGATTGCCAGCCAGGTATCTAAAAAGAAGCCGCTTATTATCCTGAAGTCAGGCATTACCAGCGCGGGAATTAAAGCAGCCTCTTCCCATACCGGTGCACTTGCAGGCCGGGAGGCGTCCTTTGATGCCGCCTTCAAGCAGAGCGGAGTTATTCGCGCACGTACCGTTGGTGAACTCTTTAATTATGCTGTAGCTTTTGCCAATCAGCCCCTGCCCCAGGGCCCAAATGTAGCCATCTTAACGAATTCTGGAGGACCAGGAATCATAGCAGCAGATGCCTGCGACAGGTTTGGCCTTCAGCTCGTTCCCTTACATAAAGAAACAGTGGATGAGCTCAGAAATTTTCTCCCGCCCTTTGCATCATTTTATAATCCCGTTGACATTCTGGGAGATGCTACAGCAGAGAGATATGAAAAAGCCCTCTATTTAGTAGTGCAAGATGAGAAGGTACAAGGGGTGATAGTTATTTTGACCCCAACAGCAGTTGTGGATGTAGAAGGTACTGCCAAAGCAATAGCAAATATTGCTAATTTAATTGATAAACCTATCTTGACTTCATTTATGGGAAAAAAGAGTATCGAATCTGGATCTAAGATTCTCACAAAATACCATGTTCCTAATTACAGTTATCCAGAACATGCTGTTTCTTCTCTCAATGTTATGTATCAATATAACGTATGGACAAAGAGGCCCGAGAAGGTATATCCCAATTTTGAAGGCTTAAAAGATAAGGCCCTGGACATCTTTGAGACGGTCAGGGGAGAAAAACGTGAGCATTTAACAGACTCAGAAATCTACGAGGTTTTACACGCTTATGGATTTTTACAATTAAGGAGTTTGATGGCCAGAACCTCTGAAGAGGCTGTTGCCGCTGCAAAAGTAATAGGTTATCCAGTGGTAATGAAGATCGTTTCGCCCCAGATTCTCCACAAGAGTGATATCGGTGGAGTCAAACTCAACATCAACAGCAAAAAGGAAGTAGAAAATACCTTTTTTGATATTACTACCCGCGTTAAACATATTATGCCCACGGCCCAGATAAATGGAGTGATGATTCAGGAGATGGTCTCTGGTGGTAAAGAGGTTATTATCGGTATAACACAAGATGCCCAGTTTGGACATATGATTATGTTTGGATTGGGAGGTATCTACGTCGAGGTGTTGAAGGATATTGCTTTCAGGATTGCGCCTTTAAGCAAAGAGGACGCTTACGAAATGATCAGGGAGACCAAAGTCTTTCCTCTTTTGCGGGGGGTAAGAGGAGAGGCAGAATCTGATATCGATGCTATAGAGAAATCCATATTGCTTTTATCGCAAATGGCTTTGGATTTTCCCCAGATCATCGAGGCTGAGATAAACCCACTCGTGGTTAAGAAACGAGGTGAAGGAGTGGTAGCTATTGATGCACGATTTATTATAGGAGGGAACTAAAATGGTTTCTTTATATGTAGGTTCCACATCAGGATACTCTGGCAAGAGCTTGGTCTCAATGGGACTAGGTCTCAAGTTTAAGAAAGACGGTTTCCGGGTAGGATATATCAAGCCTGTGGGTATATTACCCATTAAGATTGAAAATATTCTTTCGGATAAAGATTCCTGGTTTATCTATAGAGCTCTGGAGTTGAAAGATCCACTATCTGAAATATGCCCTGTCGTAATGACCCAGGAGCTTACCGTTAAAGCATACAAAAAGGATATTAAGGGTCTTTTGGGAAAAATCGAAAAATCCTACCAGCAGCTATCAAAAGATAAAGACATCATGATAGTTGGTGGCTCCGGGAGCATTTATTCCTGGGGTATCCTTGGCACATCAGGCATTAAGGTGATAAGGCACCTTAATGCAAAGGCGGTCATTGTGGTGAAGTATGAAGGTGATTACTGTGTTGATTATATCCTCCAGGCAAAAAAGGATCTTAAAGATCACTTCATAGGGGTAATTTTCAATAAAGTTACGCATGAATATAAGCAAGGTGTAGAGGATTATATTGTTCCCTTTTTAAAAAGAACGGGTGTAGATATTATCGGTGTTTTGCCACATGATCCCTTAGTTGGTTCCATTACCGCAGAGGAATTGAATGAGATGCTGGGTGGTAAGGTTTTATGCTGCCATGACAAGCTAAGTAATCTGGTGGAGCGTTTCTTAATCGGAGCTATGCAGGTCGACAGGGCTACGGAATATTTTAAAAGGACGAAAAACAATGCGGTGATTGTGGGCGGTGACAGAGCCGATATACAGTTATCCGCTATAGAATCCGGCACAGAATGCCTCGTCCTTACGGGTGAACTTTATCCGAGTGAAATTATTATATCCAGGGCTGAACAGAAAGAGATACCCATTATCGTAGTCAGAGATGATACCTATGCTGTAGCCAAAAAATTAGAAAAACTTTCAATTCGGTTAAGATTGAGGGACAAGGCAAAAGTAGCGCACGGTGTGGGACTGGTTATGGAGAATGTGAACTTCCCTTTGCTTTATAAAAAGCTGGGAGTTAACATCGGGCAATAGCCTCAATCTGTCCCCATTTCGCTGGATTAATTTCTTGACATAAAAAAGGCTTTGTTATATAAAGATGTATGCAAATTCCTATTAAGTTAGCCGATTTCTTCTGTCCAAACGAGTCATGCAATGACCATGGAAAAAGGGGACTTGGAAATATCGTTATCTATGACAGATATGGAAGGAATCGCCGGAAACTCCTTAAATGCAAAACCTGTAACTCAACATTTTCCGAACGACGCAGTTCGTTCTTTTTCGGTCTCCATACAAAGGAGACTACGATAAAGGAAGTTATTCATCATCTCCTCGAGGGGATGAGCTTCAGAGAGGCTGCAATTGCATCTGATCTTGATAAGGACACTGTACAGAGGATATGGAAAAGATTCCTGCTTAACTGTGAAGAGTCGGTAGAGAGTCTTTTAAAGGAATTTAACATAAGGCTCGAAGACCTTATCGTTCTCTTATATAAGAGAACTCAAAAAAGGATAAGATGAAAGAATGAGAGAGATAAGAATTGCGATTGCTGGGATAGGAAATTGCGCTAGTTCACTAATTCAGGGCATTGCATATTACAATGCCTTAAGCGAGAATCATCCGGACAGGGCCCTCGGCCTTATGCATTATGACCTTGGAGGTTACAGACCAGGTGGTATCAAGATTGTAGCAGCCTTTGATATCGATGAGAGAAAAGTAGGCAAACCCCTCAAAGAAGCCATCTTTGCCAAGCCAAACTGTACAAAAATATTCAATGGAAACATTCCTGCTTATCCTGTCACTGTTGAAATGGGTGATGTGTTAGACGGTGTAGCCCCTCATATGGAAAATTATCCAGATGACAGACGATTTATTATTGCCAAGAAGGAGCCTTGTGATGTTGCAAAGGTTTTAGAGCAAAGCGGTGCCGAGATTCTTCTGAACTATCTACCGGTAGGATCTGAAAAGGCAACAGCCTTTTATGCCGAGGCATGCCTGCAAGCCGGTGTTAGTCTCATTAACTGTATTCCTGTCTTCACTGCATCGAGCAAACCCTGGGCACGTCGCTTTGAAGAAAAAAATATTCCTATCATAGGAGATGATATTAAAAGCCAGATAGGCGCTACAATTATTCATCGAACACTGACGAAGCTCTTTGAAGACAGGGGAGTAAAGATAGACAGTACTTACCAATTAAATGTAGGTGGGAATACCGATTTCTTGAATATGTTAAATCACGAAAGATTAAAATCTAAAAAGATATCTAAGACAGAGGCAGTTCAGTCTCAACTTCAGAATCCATTGAAAAATGACCATATCCACATAGGTCCTTCTGATTATGTTCCCTGGCTTATGGACAACAAGATTTGTTTTCTCAGGATAGAGGGAAGATGTTTTGGACATATACCCATAAACCTTGAACTCAGACTTTCTGTCGAAGACTCTCCAAACAGTGCAGGAGTGGTCATTGATGCTATACGGTGCTGTAAAATTGCTCGTGACAGAAGGGTAGGAGGAGTGCTTATATCTCCTTCCGCATATTTCATGAAACATCCTATTAAACAGTTCCCGGACGAGGAAGCACGGAACATGCTAGAAGAATTTATTTCTGGGAAGAGGGAACGATAGAGGGTGTTAAGTGCCAAACTTGGCCATTTCCTTGACACCCCTCTGAGCCAAATTGCAAAAAGAATTCCCTTCAGTCCAAATGCCCTTACCATAGTCGGGTTTCTTATAACCGTTGTTGCAGCCTTAGTCATTCCTAAAAGTATCAGACTCGGTGGAATATTAATCTTGATCGGTGGGATCTTTGATATCTTCGATGGGGTGGTTGCAAGAACAAAGGGGGGAATTACCCGGTTCGGTGCATTCCTTGATTCTATACTCGATAGATATGCTGATGCATTCCTGTTCCTCGCCATATCATGGTATTTCATTGAGAAAGGTAACCTTACAGGTGCTTATCTCAGCCTCGGTACATTAGTTGGTGCCTTTCTTATCAGTTACGCAAGGGCAAGAGCAGAAGGCCTTAGTACATCGTGCCAGACAGGAATTATGGAAAGGCCTGAGAGGATTATCCTTTTAGCATTTGCTACAATTACTGGATGGCTCTTACCTGTCCTTTGGATAATGCTCTTCCTTACCCACATTACTGTCCTTCAACGGATTTATCATGCAAGGAAGCTGATGAATCGATAAGGGGAGGGCTGCTATCCCCATGTTCGAAATATTTGCATTTTTTAATAGGTGAGAGATAGAGATCACGCTTATTGCATATTCCTGCCTCTCCCCTTGCAGATCCGTATGCAGAGCTTAAGGCATTCAATCCAGGCAAGACCCTCTCAAGCCATGCCGGGTCATTGTTGAAATATTTACACTCCCTGCAGGTAATTCCCATTGAACAATCTAAAATCTATTGAGCTGTTTTGTTTATCCAGAAATCTCCCAGTACTAAAATAGAAAGGACAAAACCCAATATGACGTTGATGATGACGCCAATGGTAAATGCCCAGAATGGTTTTTTACCAGCAGAAGCTAATTCCCTGAATCTTGTAGTAAGACCGATGCTTAAGAAACAGAAGATAAATGTCCATGACCTGAGACTCTTTATGGGTTTAATGAGCTCTGTTTTAACAACCTTGTCATATTCCTCAAGGGAATAGCCAGCTGCGATTATTGTAATAATAACTGAGGCTGCAAGGAACCCGAGGACAAACTTGGGGAATCTCCACCATATCTCTGCTATATCAGGCCGTGCGCCGTACTCCTCCTTTTCCCATTTCAAGCATGCAATAAGGGCAAAAATAAATGACCATATGCCAAGCCATATATCTCTTCCAATGACTTTCATAAGGGTAAAAGCTCTAATGGCAGGTTCTTCATTGCCAACCATATTACCATAGGCAACGGCAGCCGCAAATCCTGCTGCGTCAGCGAATTCAGATGATCCAACCCATGCACCGACTGGCGCAGGGTGTAAATTCAATAACTTTGAGAAATAGGGTATAAAGAATATCATGACAATAGCCCATATCGTTACAAGTGCTATCGTAATAGATACATCTTCCTTTTTTGCCCTCACCGCGCCGCCAACTGCAATTGCTGCAGATACACCACAAATAGCGCCACCAACTCCAAGGACTGCACCAAATCTCCTGTCAAGTCTAAAGAGCTTTGTTGCAACTAAGTATATTGCCAGACATGTAGTAACCGAAATAATCGTTGCCTGTATGAAAGCAACGGGACCTGCCCAGATAACAAGTGTAAAAGGAAGTGTTGCACCAAGCAGAACAATGCCGGTCTTTATATAATATTCTACTCTGAAGCCTGAATCCATCCATTTTGGCATCCTTACAACATTCGAGATAAGAAGTCCAAGTAGCAGGGCAACAAGTGGGGCCTCAAAGCCATAAGTGGTTAGAGGTTTATATTCTCCAATAATGAATGTGATTATTGATAGGATATACAGAAAAATAAAGGACGGAATATACTCAGACTGCTTGAACCCTAATATTCTGGTGCTTATGCTGAAGATTACCAACCAAAAAACAAACTGTAGTGCATACCATCCAATTTTAGTAGAAAAATGTTCAATAAGTTTTCCGAAATCTGTCCATGCAGGTGGAAGAACGCTCAGGGATTTAAGGGAAGGGTTGCCTCCATAAAAAAATGCTATTGCTGCTATTACTATCCCGAGTCCGAGATATATCGCCCACCAATCCTCTTTTAGATACAGTTCCTTCCATCCCATGGGCTTTTTTTCTTCTTCCATAAGACCCCTCCTTTCCTTCTAAGATTTCTTGGAATCATTTCCCTTATTCGGATCAGAAACACTTTCTAAGGTATTTTCTTACAAAATTTATTCTCCCCCCCTTAAAATACCAATTAAGATTAGCTCTGTTAATACCAAAAGTCAATATTTGGTGAAGCTGAAATTTAGGTAAATCAGACCCTGAAAATGCTATAATTACATGTCTTTGATTTATCAAGCTTAAGTGAGGAGAAAAGATGAGCGAGATTCAAGACATGGCTATGAAGATCTTTAATGCCTTTGAGGATTTCTATCTTGATAAGGATAAGAGAAAGATCTTTAACGATCTTTTCGACAAATATCTTTCTATTGTTGATATAGATGGACGAATGGACACCTACGATGCGATTGTTTTACTTGGTGTTAAACATCGATCCGAATTTGACCAGATGATAAAAGTACTTAAGGAACACTCCCTGATTCCTGACTGATTTCTTATTCTCACTTCTTTTATCACCCCCTTTGTTATTACATTGATTGCGTTTAATAGCAAAAAGGCTGGAGAATCAGTGCATATTTCTCCGGCCCATTGATAATTACCTATTATTGATATTCAAAAGTATCAGTCAATCCTCCTTATTGGATTTCTCTTTTTATCAAGGATCATATTACTGTTTTTATCGCAGGTGTAAAAGTTAAAAAGTCTATCCCCTCCCTTGATGGTCGCCTCGGGCGACTCGCCGAGGAGGGGGTTAAGGGGGGTGAAAGAAAGAATTTCCCATCACCCTCTCCATAACCCTCCCCCATCAAGGGGGAGGGGACTATAAGGTAACCCTGCGGCAAGACCACAGGGAGTTACAATTCATTAAAAAATATTCAAGGATGATATAAACATCTTCCTTGCCTCTAGAATGCAATCCTTGGCCATTTCAAAAAACCATCTTTACATTTATCTCCCGGTAAGGGAAGGGCCTTACTATCCCTTCTGTGATGGTCCAGTGCGGTTATTATGTAAAACATCGTGAGCTAAGTTATTGATTTTAAAGAATATAGAGAGCGGGCGACGGGATTCGAACCCGCGACTCTCAGCTTGGGAAGCTGACACTCTACCAACTGAGTTACGCCCGCGATACAAAATTTTATAAACCAGCGCGTTATAAAGTCAAGAAAGGTCTTACTTGTACCCCCTCACTTACACATAGCTTTAACACACTCTTCTATTGTTACTCCCTGTTTAACTTATCATTTTCTGCAAAGCATATACTACTTCCCTATCATGCCTTAATTCGACAAAAAGAACTCCAGAGTGACTCATTTTTGTTTACAACTTATACCTATTTAATATCCTTTTTCATTAAAAAAATCGTATCAAACCCTCTTTATCATCGTCAAGCTTAGATTTTAGATACCGATATTATGTGATATTATTATCTATGCTAATTTTATCAAAAAAGTTCAACGACAAGATACTCAAAGACAGATATAATGCAATAATATTCCAAAAGAGTAGGGGGAAGGATTTATATCTCGTGGGAGGCTATATCCGTGATACCCTAAGGGGTTTACGTTCTACAGATAGGGACTATATTGTAACTCATGACATAAGAAACTTTGTTAACGAAATCAGAGAAGTTATCAATGGTACCGTAGTCGTGTTTAAAAAAGGAGAAACAATCAGACTTGCTTTAAAAGATGGCCTTACATTTGATTTCTCTAAACCAATGGGTCCACTTGAAGAAGATCTATCAAAAAGGGATTTTACCGTGAATGCAATTGCATGGTCTCCTCATACTGGAATCATAGACCCCTATAAGGGCCTGGAAGATATAAAAAAGAGAAAGGTCCGTTCTCTTTCAGATAAGAACTTAATCTCCGACCCCTTAAGAATACTCAGAGCCTACAGGTTTGCAGCTGAGTTAAATGGCACAATAGAGGAATGCACACGCAAGTCAATAAAAATACATCATAAAAGGATTAAAAAGACGTCTCCTGAAAGAATAACTTTTGAACTTTTCCATTTGTTGAACTCAGATAATCCAGCAAAGTATCTTATGATGGCACTTGTTGATGGTCTCCTGAAAACTATTTTATCTATTCCTGAAATTATCTTAAGGTACAATATTAAAG
>CAZLFE010000001.1:45998-87411 GCA_964558725.1 uncultured Nitrospiraceae bacterium
GTTAAAATTTTGTATATATTTTTTAAGCCCAACTTCAAAAACTACCAAAAATAGTTCAAGTTCAACTTCAAAATTTATTTTCTCAGAACCTTACTTATAAGGGATTACTTCGTTTAGAGGCTTTACTCCTACAAGATAAGCCCTTTATACCTGACTTATTCCCTAAGATTAAAATGGGCAATAATATTATAAAAAGGATAATGTTGGCGCATAAAGGAATGAAAAAATTTAACAAAGATAATTTATTCGATATTTTCCTTGAATCAAGATACTCATCATTAGATGTCCTCATTTTAAAGGGGAGATTTGACTTATTCAAAGAATACGAAAGGTTTAAGAAAATATGGAAAAAGGGTCTTTTGAGTTCTTTAGAGATATCACAAATTACTAAAATAAAGGGGCAAAGGCTAGGGGAAGTAATAATTCAATTAAAGAGGGCACAATTTGAGAGAAAGATCAGAAATACATATGCTGCAAAAAAGCTCCTATTAAATATTTTACATAATATATCTTATCAGACATTACGTATGAACAAAGATTGTTAGTAAACTGTTATTAAAGGTGTTTAGAACTTATCCTGGCTTCTGAGAAATGCAGGTTCTATCATCATTGAACAGGATTTAGGCATACAAATAATTATTTAAAATCAACATGTTTTGCGTTCTCTATCGAGTCTCCCCTCAGGCTATTTTCTTCGATACCAGAAATCCTTACTCTTACAAAGGCTCCTTTGGGGTATCCATTAGAAGGCATCCTTACCTTCAAGTAGTTACTTGATGTACCAAGGGATGTGTGATCTGTACCCTTCTCTTCTATAATAACGTCAAGGGTTTTATTTACCTGTGATACCATATATGCCATCCTCTTCCTGTCACTTAAAGCCTTCAGCTCATTAAGTCTTTCACTCTTGACAGATGAAGTGTTCTGGTCAGCCAATTTGTAGGCTAAGGTATTTGGCCTTGGCGAGAAAGGAAAGATATGCATATATGCTATCGGTAGAGAATCAAGTAGTCTCTTTGTATTCTTGAACTCCCTATCGCCTTCTCCTGGAAATCCAACAATTACATCAGTGCCTACAGCTATATCAGATACCTTTTTTATTATATTCTCAACAGTAGATAAATAATCTTTGGATGAATACATCCTATTCATAAGCCTCAGTATCACATCATCGCCACTCTGAAGCGGCAGATGTATGTGTTTGCAAATCCTCTCTTCCTGAAGAAGTTCTATAAGTTCATTATCAATTTCCTTAATCTCGATAGAACTCAGCCTGATTCTTTTAAGTTTTGTTTTATTTAGCAGGGTTTTAAGGATGCCTGAAAGTTTTGATTTAGGTTTTAAATCATATCCGTATGAACCAAGGTGTATTCCTGTAAGTACAATCTCATGGTAACCAGCAGCCTCGATCTCTCTGGCTCGTTGAATGACTTCGAGGGTACCAAGGCTCCTTGACTTTCCTCTAGCCAAAGGCACAGTACAGTAAGTACATGAAAGATTACAGCCATCCTGTATCTTCAGATATGGCCTGGACCTACTTCCAGAAGTAAAAGCTATACTTGCACAATTATTAACTATCATATTGATAATACTTAATTTATTATTATTGTTTACAATCCTGAATACGCCTTGGATATTTTTTATTTCCTCTGACCTCAATTGAGAGTAACAGCCAGTGACAATAACCTTAGCGCCGGCTCTCACAGCCCTTCTTATGAGCTGTCTTGACTGGTAGTCACTTTTTGCTGTTACGGTACAGGTATTTACAATGCAGTAATCTGGATGTTCAGATAAATCTACCACAGACCATCCGAATTCTTTAAGATTGCCTTCAATGATGTCACTCTCTGACTGATTAACCCTACAGCCAAGGGTGAGGACTGAGACTTTCATTTCGTCCCTTTCTCTCCAATAAGTTTATTCATGTATATATAATGGATATAGGTAAGGGTAAGGTGCTTCACTTTACTTTTAAACACTTAAAGCCTTGAAACCGGTTTTATCATGCCTTCCTTCAAGAGAATGCTGCCTTCCGCATGTTATTTCTACAAATATCAAGGAGCCTTTCTTCACATCTATCTTTGGGACATTGACTATTTTATGAGTCCTTGTTCTTCCTGCAAGTTTCTCCCTGTTTATCTTGCTTTCCCCTTCGATAAGTATCTCCTGGATTGTACCCTCGAGAGACTTGTTTTTCTTCTCTGTTATCTCTTCTTGAACTTTTAATATTTGACTTAGCCTATCGGATTTTATCTCTTCTGATAGTTGATTCATCCCTGAAGCCTTTGTTCCAGGCCTCGGTGAAAACTTAAAGGCAAATATCCCATCGAACTCTATCTCTTCTAGTGCCTTTATTGTCAGCATATGGTCCTCATCTGTTTCTCCAGGGAACCCAGCTATAATATCGGAAGTTATCGCAATACCAGCGACCTTTTCTCTAAGCTTAGAAACCTTTCCAATGTATTCTTCATATGTATACCCTCTATTCATAAGCTTTAGTATTTTCCTTGAGCCTGATTGCAAGGGAAGGTGAATATGCTCACATACCTTAGGCAGTTCAGCTATTGCATTTATAAGCTCATCGGAAAGGTCTCTCGGATGGGAAGTTATGAATCTTATCCTTTCTATTCCCCCTACCCTGTCAAGTCTTCTTAAAAGCCCCGGAAAATCCGTATCACTCCTATAGGAGTTGACATTCTGTCCGAGAAGGGTTATTTCCTTGTATCCTCTTCCTGCAAGTTCTTTAACTTCTGACAATATGTTTTCCGTTGGCCTTGACCTCTCCTTTCCTCTCGTATAAGGGACTACGCAGTAACTACAGAAATTATTGCAGCCATACATTATCGCGACCCAGGCCCTTACTCCATCAGCCCTTTTTACAGGAAGATCCGTTTCTGCTATTTCAGGATTATCTTCTGTAACTATAGACGCAATCTCTCCTGACATAAGATTTTTAAGGGTATATATGTTCTGTGGTCCGAATACAAAATTCACATAAGGCGCTTTTCTTATGATACTTTCCCCTTCCTGCTGCGCTATGCATCCTGCAACAGCTATCTTCATCTTTGGTCTTCTTTTCTTATAAGCCTTGGCTCTTCCGAGCTCACTGTAAAACTTTTGTTCAGCCTTTTGTCTTATGCTGCATGTGTTAAATATGATCAGGTCAGCCTTGCGCGGGTCTCCTGTCTCAGAATATCCCTCTCGTTCCAGAACCCCGAGCATTTTCTCGGAGTCATGGACATTCATCTGACAACCAAAGGTGCGGATATAAACGGTCTTTTGCATTTTAAAAATGTAACATTTATTATCTCTTTCTGACAAGAATAGCCTAAAGGTAGCGAACTTTACTGACAGCTGCGGAAATCACAAATATTTTCAGATTGTTGCTCCTCGGA
The DNA here is from genome assembly GCA_964558725.1 of uncultured Nitrospiraceae bacterium. GTDB lineage: Bacteria > Nitrospirota > Thermodesulfovibrionia > Thermodesulfovibrionales > SM23-35 > DASPRG01. The sequence goes on from CAZLFE010000001.1 coordinate 49,394, forward strand.
TCTGGCGGAAAGAGGAAAAAGCCAGGGCGCTTCGGATCATAGCCCATAGTAGACCCGACAAGGACCTCACTATCCTTAAATGTCACTTCTACTTTACGCCCAGACGGATTCTGCCCCTCTGTGAAATGTTTCACTTCGTTATGAGAGGGGTTCCCGATAAAATCCCTCACAAAAAAAAACAGCCTTAAGATCTTTTAAATGAACTTCAACTACCTTGCCACCGAAAATTGACTTCAGGTGAAACACAGACTTATTTGGAAAGAAATCATGGGTATAACCCTTCAAAACTCTTCCATCTGAGTATCGTGCGACAATCTTGATAATATCTACCATAGCTTCTACAAAATTCTTTAAAATTATTTTACGTTTGAGAGGTATGGGATATGAACAAACGCTTATCAGTTATACCAAAGATGCAAAAGAATAATTTTTCTATTCCTTTTCAAGCCATTTCTTGAGGGTATCAATTTCATTTTCACTCAAACTCAAGGTTGGCGACGGTCTCTCCCCTGAAAGTTGTGCCATAACCTTCCACATTTCCGTTCTCACAATTCCATAGGTATCTGTGAAGCTTTGAAGATTTTGCTCCATCTGTGGCATAACCGCCATCAGATCTTTCGATGCCTTTTCGATCTTATCCAACCGTGCATATGATATAGCACGTGAGAACTTCGCCATAGCATAATCGGTCTTTAGTTCTAATGCCTTTGTAAAATCTTCAACAGCTTTTTCAAACTCATGTTTGTGCATGTATCCCATTCCGCGGAAGTAGTATGCCCTTGCACTCTGGCCATTTGCATTGATAGCATCGTTTAAATCATTGATAGCCTCATCTATCTGTTTTAACTTCAGGTGGGCAGCTCCGCGGCTTAAATGAGCTATATAAGGATCGGCTCCTGCTTCAATAGCTTTGGTAAACGCTTCAATGCTTTCTTTATCTTTTCCGTCAACAAGAAGCAGTTGAGCTTCTTCAAGCAGCCTCATAGGATCCACGTAAACCTCCCCAGAAATTTAACAGTTCTTTCATTTATTCTTAATATGTATTGATAAACTGTAACAGAATTTTAAAAATTAAACAACGCAGAAAGTTAGTCATTGGGAACATTTTTATATGTCAAGGATGACTGAAGCATTCTAAAGAAGTGAAATATTGAGGATTGGCGTGGGTGCCAACTTCACTGCGGTTTTTGGAATAGAATTAGTGAAGTTGGCAACCCTGTACTCTGCATATTCTGGCTCAAGTCACTCTTACGGAGCGCATTTAAATACCTGGTTCACGTCATTCAGTTCGTCAGTCTCAGTGACACCTCCACCTACCACATAAATCCTTCCTCCATGAGATATGCCCTGAACCTCAGCCGTCCCAGAGAGAGCAGAATCTGAAACACTCCATCTGTCCTTCACAGGGTTGTAGACAAAGTGTGTTGTAGTAGGCTTTCCCGTTGTTGAATCGTATCCACCGATTATATGGATCTTATTGCCGCATTTCCCTGCTACTGGATTAGCCAGAGGCCCTGGCATTGGCGCCCCAACGGTCCATGTATCCTTAGCGATTCTGTAGATGTAGGTGGTGTTCATTATGGCACCATTTTCATCATAGCCGCCGAATACATAAATCTTGTTGCCATGCTTAACCACTGCAGCGTCTGACCGTGCTTCCGGCATTGGTGTTTTAGTGACCCATGTATCTTCTGCGATTTTGTAGATTTCTAATGTTGCCAAAGCATCAGCTGCACCAGTGGTTTCGCCTGTTCTTCCTCCTATTACAAAGATCCGTCCACCGTGATATACAGCCATGTGCTCAGTTGCCCTGGCAGTCGGCATAGGAGTTAGGTCTGTCCAGGAACCAGTTATAGGATCATAGCGCCAGAGATCATTACCAACTGTCCCTACTGGTCTTCCTCCTATAAGGTAAACATATGAACCATCTGAGACAGCCGCCGCTCCAGCTCTTGCATCATCAGGCAGTGGTTCCTTCGTTTCCCACTTATCAGAAACTGGGTCATAAGCCTCGTTAATTGCCGTGTCCCCAGAAGCATCTTCTCCGGCAATGTAATAGAAGATGCCTTCAACTTGAGCAGCACCGTATCCTACCCTTGGTGTCGTAATAGGTTCTTTCGTGGCCCAAAATCCTTTCGCCACAACAACAGTTGCACCGAGGGCTATGACAATCAACCCAATTAGTAATATCGTTGTAATTCTTTTCATTGTCACCTCCTTCTTTGACCTATGTTAACAATTCTCTGTTTCACTTAACAATCGTCATCTCATAGAAAATCACCTCCTTTTATACCCTAACCAAGAGGTCTGAACCTATCAAAAGTTCGTCCCGGAGTCCCCCTGATTTTCTCTGAATAGATGAAAGTTATAACTAAATATTACCTGCAAATTGATTGGTAAGAGGTGATTGAAATCACAACATACTAATAAGGTCATAAGTATGAAGACATTGATTGTAAAATCCCTCCTATCCTCCCTTTGCCAAAGGGAGGGAATGTACCCCTCTTTGGCAAAGAGGGGTGTGGGGAGATTTTTAATAATGATGCCTTACTTATGCACTCATTAGTAATTGCTTACGCAAGTATTTTCTTTTAAGGGAGTTTGTGAATTAATGATTAATTAGTCGAAGGTATCTATATCTCTTGTTTCCTGAGTATAAGGCTTTTGGTGAGTCATTGTTCATCATGAGGCTTTATAAGAATGTAATTGAATAGATTTTAAAATTATTGATTATCGTCAGAAAGTTGCATTTCATCATTATTGAAAGACTACGAAAAAAGAGGCTGGAGAATTTCTTCTCCAGCCCAATCCGTGTGTGTGCACGTGGAGCAGGACTATTTCTTCTTCTTTGCCGGCTTCTTCGCTGCTGCTTTCTTCTTGGCTGCTGCCTTTTTAATGGCCACTAATACTCACCCCCTTTCTATCCCGCACGCATCATCTATAAGTGAAGTGCGGGAAGACTGTTTTAAGGTTTACCTATCAAGGTAATCCTTTTACCTGACAATATTTTTTTTAGATTAGCATCCCTCTTTTTTTTCTTTACTCTGTATTCGTCCTCATCCATCGCAGTGCAGTTGATTTTTTGATTAAACCTTCTTTCAATATCTTTCAGTTCTTTTGTAGGAGAAGTGACCGCGCCGATAACAAAAAGATCCACTGTTTCCACATTATCTCCTTCCGCATATGGACCATAGAGAAGAGCAGCTTTTGCACCTGAAGCCCTCAAAACTGCTTTTAGTGCACCCGGCAGCCCAAGAGACTTTGTTATAAGGTTTTTCAGCTCAGAATATAATGGCGAGTCTGTATTTGCATGAAAATATTTGAGATTAGCAATTTTTTCGCTACTCACGATACCCATCTTTTCAAGATTATCGAGTTCTCTCTTGACACCAGATGGATTTTTTCTGAGGAGCTTTGCTATCTCTCTGATGTAGAACTGCTCGTCGGGACTATTAAGGAGAAGGGAGAGGACATCCGCCCTTATTGATGATGAGAATAAACTCTTTAACATTATGCCCATCTAAATAATATATATACAATGATAATTCGTATTTGTCAACAAAAAAATTACATTAGGAAACAAATGATGCATTTTTGAAAACGATTACATGGATGCTTTTAGAATTTTTTTTCCGAGAGAAATGTTTTAAGGCTTTGTCAGCCTGTTGAAAAACTCTATTTCCCTGTCTCCCTGAGTGAAACGAAGGGTCTCAATTTGTCTGAGACTACCAGATTCTTCGCTTTGCTCAGAATGACAGATCGACGTTTTAAGCCTTTTTCAACAGACTGTTGTTATTTGAAAAACAGTTCAGTAATATTTGATGTAGAAAATGTCCGAGGACTTGTACAAAACAAAATTCTTTCTTTAAATCCATGGAGTGAAGAAAAACAAACCTTCATTGAAAGCTGAAAAGATTTTCAGGAGATAAGTTAAAAACACTAACTTTAAAAATAATGAAAAAGAATTAGACGGCCCTACCTCTTTATAAGTAGTCTTAGATCTCATTTTCTACTCTACCCAGAGAGCCGGTTTCAGTGTCCGCATTGTTTCCTGAGAGGCTTCGAGAGAGAGACAATATGCTCCTCTATACCTTCCGAGCTTCATTAGTTGCTCGGCAACAGTAATAAGGTACTCCCCGGTTGCTGGTAACTTAGCTGTAATTTCATTAGGGAGCGCACTTCGGTCTATTTTAATAAACAAGACTCCGGGTATTTTGGCTGCAAGCATTAGGGACGCCCGCTTTCCTGAACCAGCTCCTGGTGGCTCAGCATTCAGCCGAATAGTGACCAATTCTCCCTTGACTCCATTGAATTTAAAGATATCCTGGTCAAGGATAGATGGCTTAGGATCATTGCCAAGAATAGAGCAGAGGGTAGCCTTTTTTATTACTGTTACTGCCACATTATCAAATGCCACATCAATTCCATCGCTAACCATAAGCTCTAATACATAGGTGCCCGCTATATCAGGTTTAAAGGAAGCAGATACAGTAGTTGCTCCTAAAACGTCCTCATTGCTCATTTGACTTCCAGTAGGTACAGACACAAATCTCCAGCTATACATAAGAGGTTCTGGGCCATTATCTGGATCATTACTTGCCGAACCATCAAGAGTAACTGTTTCACCCAGATAGAGAGTCATATCAGGTCCGGCATTGGCATTAGGCGGAACATTTGGAGTAGTAGCCATAATGTGTACCCTATCCACAGATGAAAGTTCACCATCATTCACATTGAGACCGATAATGTAGGTGCCATCTACATCAGGTATAAAGCTGGCACAACCATTATTCCTATTGGTAATATAATCATTGGTAAGGAAGCTTCCGTAAGGGATAGAGTCAAAACTCCAAAGGTAAGATAAAGGCTGAGGGCCGTTATCCGGATCGTTGCTTCCAATAGCATCGAGGCAAACCGTCTCACCAGTAAAAACATACTGATCAGGTCCCGCATTTGCATTAGGTGCAACATTCGGAGTGGCAGCAACAATTACTACCTCATCCGTAGCACTGTCAAGAACACCGTCGTTGACAATCAGTTTCAGCTTGTAAGTGCCAACACCATCTGGTATAAACGTCGGTTTAGCGCTGGTAATGTCTGAAAGTGCTGCATCTGCAATATTGCTACTATCAGGAACTTCTATGAATGTCCATAGGAATGTTATCAGGGCACCTTCTGGGTCATAACTTTCGCTTCCATTTAAAGCAACAAGCTTATTAGTCATGACATTCTGATCTTGCCCTGCATTGGCAACAGGAGGCTGGTTAGGGATGCTGGCTGAATCAGCAGGGTTTGAACCTCCTAAATATTCTTGCAGATTGCTAAACCCATCCTTGTCCTTATCAGCCGAAGCATCATTCACGTTAGGATTCAAATCATAAGTGACTTCCCATCCATCTGGCATACCATCATTATCACTATCTTTATTTTTAGGATTCGTACCACGCTGATACTCATTGAGATTAGTTAATCCATCATTGTCATGATCTAAATTGGCATCCGCTGGGTTATTGGGATCAAGCCCATGATCTATTTCCCATTCATCAGGCATGCCATCCCTGTCTGAATCAAAGAGGCTCAATGAATATGTGAAGGTTGTTTCTTTTATGCTTTTCAAGCCTCCTGCTGTAAGCATGGCTTTTAATATATAATTCCCAGGTTCAACTATCCCTATATCAATGTTCAGAGTAGAAAAACCATGGAGTGAAACCACTTGAGTCTTTATTGTGTTCCCGTTAAGTTGAAGTTCGAGGATTGCATCAACTGTAGCATACATGCTAACTGTTACATTCACAGCTTCATTGTTTGTCGGATAGGCAGTTTTATCCGTTGAAATACCCGTAAGCACAGCGTCACCAACGTCAAATGCCTCAAAGCCTGATACAAGCAGTAAATCCCCAGCGTATATCCCATATACAAGGCGGTGAATGCCAGAAACGGAAGTGGATAGAGAATAGGCATTAGAGTATAGTAAAGGCTCAGAAGATGAAAGAGCAATACCACTTTCTCCCGTGTTTGTATATTTCCCCTCGGAGTCAACTATCCATGTCTTTAAAGTCGCTGATAGGTTCTGATTACTTTCAATAGTAAAATTCATGTTTAAAGTATCCGATGAGGCATATTTTCCTTTATTAAGGGCTGACTCTTTAATTTTTACAGAAATACCTGACACATCAAAGGCATGATTGCCTGTATAGGTCTCCCCGTTGAGTGCTAAGAAATTAAAACCGGTGTAATATGTTCCTGCGACCATCGTAGAGGGCAAAGTAAAGCTCTTTGTGGCTTGCCCTGTGAAAGCAAATGTCTCTGCATAATTTGGTGCTGATAGTGTAAGTGTTCCAGTAACTCCCGATTCCCAACTTTCGACTCGCATGGTTACTATTTCACCGGGATTATATACCTGCTTGTTGGTCGTTATTGTTATTACATCCCCTACTTCATATATATAGAGAGAGTTTAGGTGTATAGAGCGGCCTGATTCATGGTATATGCCATAGAAGAGTTTCTCACCAGTAATCTCTGTTAGAGGGATATCAAAAGTTAAAGTCTCAACCCCATCCAATGTAAAAAACTGCTTATCTTCATATCCATTGTAATTAATCCTAGCAAAAAGATTTAGACTCCCGACCCCTGACTCCTGACTCACGACTATGGTGAGATGTGCTGTTTCTCCTTCGTAGTAGCATAGTTTATCAAGGGTTACATTAACACTCAGGCTAATTCCTTCAAGATGATATTTTACTTGACCCTTGTTCCCTGATCCTTGATCAGCTAATTCATACTCTGCAAAGTAATCCTTTCCCTCTAAATCTTCTGGTAGCAGGAAGGTAAAAGTTATGGCCTTTTCTTCATTAGGCATTAGCCATTCTTTTTGTGTAGAATCTGTCAGATCATATGCTTTGAAATGAAAGACGAAAGCCCCTTCCTTATTACCTATATTTTTAATTTTAAACGTGAATGTAGCTTCTTCGCCTTTCTTAAAAGTCTGATAGGGTGGTGATTGTATTATCTGGAATTTCGGACCATAAACAGTAAAGGGTGAACTATGAACTACTAACTGCTGCCCACTATTATTAAGAAACTCTGCTTTCAGGATATAATTCCCGGGTTCAATAGCAGAAGGATTGATATAGAAAGTTAAGAATTGATAATTCTGAGGTAAGAGTTGAGCAACAACCTGCGTACCATTCCATACGGTTTGTGCTGAGACCGTCGAAGGGCTAATATTGAGATTTACGCTGCCATCAATTTCATTGTATCCAAGGTTTGAGAGATTAACTATTACTGGAATAAGTTTATCTGCCTGTGCTCCTGCAGAGATTGATATCCCTACTTTATTCTCTTTCCTGACTGAAAAGTTTGCCTGAATAGAAGCGGCTGACTGATTGCAGTTAGTAGTTAACTGATATTCTCCTTCTGTTAGATCAAAATATAGTGTATCTTCTGTATTTGCTCCTGCTAATAAGTAATATTTTCTTGACTGCTGATTAACGATTAATGACTGTTGGGTAAGTTGGTAATTTATTTCTAATATTTCATCCAACTGCCCTATATTGGTAATGATTACCGGTACTGCAACTTTGCCCTCTGGATAGAAATTAAAGGGGTTAATAGCTATTGATGCTGCTTGACCGTATGTAACTGCTTTTATTATTGTCTGGTTTAGATCGCCTGTAAATGTAAATGAACAGGCCGTGTCACTTGCTATCTGTTGGATGTACTGCATGAGTTTTGTTTCACCAGTAGGTATTGTTATAGTCTGTATTTGATTATCGACTGAGGACTGAAGACTGATAACTGCTGTTATTTCTCCTTCATTCTTCATCTCCACATTTATATAAAATGGCTTATTACCAACTACATCAGGTGTTGAAACTGTTGCTGTTACCTTTGGACTTGCAACCTCATAACTATCTGTTATCTCTACCAGAGTTGAATTATTCTGAATAACCTTTCCAATAAGTGAGTAAGTCCCCTCACTATTTGCAGTAGCTGTTACACTAAACGGATAACTTCCATTGGCAGGCACGTCAAAGGTGGCTGTATAAATATTCTGGTTTTGGGCTGATAGCTGAAGGCTAAGTGCTGATGCTGTAATAGATGATAAATTCTTAACCTCCCCTGCAATTGTTATTGTTTCACCTGATTTATAGATTTTCTTGTCTGGTGATAAAAGTAAAGCAGTATTGGTTTCAATTATATAAAATGGATATTCAGATTTTACTATTGTTTGACCAAGGTTGTTTTTCAATTCTGCCTGGAGATAAAGCTTGCCAGTAGCATTGAGAGTGCTGATGTTGTTTGTGTAGTCTTGAGTAGTGTTGGCAGATTGAGTGATAGGAATGGTAGTTTCAAACAGGGCTTCAGCACCGCTTATAATTGGAACCATCTTCTGGATGCGATTATTATCAGCATCTGATACATACATATAACCATCGGGGTCTATAGCTATACCAGCAGGCCAAGCAAACTTCCCATCTTCGCTACCATAACTTCCCCATTTAGCTATAAAGTTACCACTACTATCAAATTTCTGTATGCGGTTGTTACCACTGTCCGCCACATATACAGACCCATTAAGATCAGTGGCTATGCCTTCAGGATAATAAAATTTTCCATCGCATGGCTGGTCGGGGATATTGTCCCCGTTAATGTCAGTTTTGCAGGATCCTCCCCAGTTTAAGATAAAGTCACCATTATCACTGAACTTCTGGATACGGTAATATTCGGCTACATACACGAAACCATCGGGGGATATAGAAATCGCAAAAGGAAATTTAAACTCTCCAGAAAAAGTACCATAACTCCCCCACTTCGTAATAAAATTTCCGTTACTATCAAATTTTTGGATGCGATTGTTATTTTGATCTGCTACATAAACAAAGCCATAAGGGGATACAGCCACGTCCATAGGTAAACTGAACTGCCCATCCCCATTGCCCAAGCTTCCCCACTTTGTGATAAGGTTTCCACTGCTGTCAAACTTCTGGATGCGGTGATTCCATGTATCTGCTACATACACAGAGCCATCAGAGGATACAGCAATACCCTTGGGACAATTAAACTGTCCATCTCCAATACCCCAACTCCCCCATTCAGTTATAAAATTGCCATTACTGTCAAATTTCTGGATTCGATTGTTCCCTTCTTCCACTACATACACAAAACCATCAAGGCCAATAGCTATTCCATCAGGAAGATTAAAAGGTAACCCTCCTGTCTTTGGGAGAAAATGGGCAAACTGCAATGTACCAGCTTTTATCTTGTTTACAATTACCTTCAAACTTCCATCTTCAATATCAAATTGCCCATTAACAATTCTGGAAGTGGTTGTTATATCTTCTGTTTTAAGATATACTTCTTTGCCTGTTCTTGTGTTTAGGATACTGTTTATACCAATAATCTTTATAACAAAAGAAGTAGAAGTCTTTTGAGCCCAGCTATCTAATACTTCCGCATAAAGATGATAATTACCATTTGCTGTCTGAAAAGGTATCTGAAAACTATAAACCTTTGTGTCTCCTGCCAAAATAATATCAGTAATGGTATTCTTATACACGTCAACTTCTTTCATATCATTTAATTTCACTGTATGCTGTAATGTAGTATCCACTCCACCAGTGTTCTCGACCGTCAGACTGATCGTATCCCCTGCTGTAAGTGTAGTTGGCCCTGCATAGCCGATAGCCAATGAGGGTCCAGGAACTGCAAGGCTCGTGATCCTTGTGGTGCTGCTTCCCGAGGGAAGAGCAAGAGTAACAATCACATTGAGTTGGTTTGCTGTAACGTCGTCAGGAATAAAAATAGAATATTTAATTTGTTGAGACACCTCCTGAGGGTTGATTGATGAAACACCTTTTGTATTAGAATAATTAGCATCTGGCACTGAAACCGTCACAGACACATTTTCCTGATCAAATTTCCCTGTGTTTTTTAAATCCACAGTGAGATCTGCCATCTCTCTTATCCTGTAAGAAGACTTGTCCCAGGTGAGGACAATTGTAGCGGTATTGGGAATAATAATAGTTGTTGGCTCACCTGTTCGTGTCTCATCAGACTGTCTATATGTCAGGTTATAGTTACCAAATTTAAGTGACGGAATGTAGATAGAAATATCCATCGCCCTACTTTCACCAATTGCTAAGCTTAAAGGGTAGCTTCCTGAATAAAGCAAACTTCCAGATGGATCCATCAGGCTTACATCAAAAACCCCAGAGGAAATATTAATCCTTCCTGTATTTGTAATAGTAATAGGGAGGGTATTAGTACCTGAGGTAAAAGTAATTCCCAGATTAGGTATAACTAAAATTTGGCTTTGGGGAAGCTCAAAGCTTATTGAGTTTGATGAGACAAGTCTGGTCCCATACCAAACCTCTATCCTAACTGTGTACGTACCCATCTCAGAGGTTGAAGGCAAAATAAAACTATCAGGCACAGTTACAGTCCCATATGGTGAGAGGTTTACTGTTTTGATATCCTCGAATATTATTCTATTTTGAGGATCTGTAACTGTTATTTTTACATCTGATCGCCAAGCAGCAGGAGAGTTGTTTTTCAGTGAGGCGTCTATAGATACATTTTCGTCTTTTACATAAAAAGCCTTATCCGTCTTAGGTATAACAGTTGCAGAAGGAAAAACCATCCAGAAACCCTTTTCTGCATATCCTACTACTTCTCTATCCTCGTCATAGAATCTTGCCCTGAGTCTGTCACCGCTGATAACTTTATCAAGAGTAAATGTAAAACTTGCATTACCTTTAGCTGGGATAATTAGAGTTTTATTAAAATACTCATCCCACCCTAATCCATTATGTGGAAACCCCCATGCCGCTTTTATCTGCCGATCTGCATCGGTATTATTCCAGATGTTGAAAGTAAAAACAGCTGTTGCGCCGTGAACATAATATTCTGCATCACTCTGAATAGAGAAATTAAAATCTGGACTCTTATAGGGATTGTCCGGTGGATTACTAATAATAAAACGTCCAGAATCCGTCTCAGCCTGTGGCTGGATAATTACACTATCTTTGTCATAAAGCTCATAGTCAATATGATATATACCTAAGGCAGAGGTTGAATCAGAGCTAAAGGAGGCAGGAATTTTAATAGATTGGCTTGCGGGAATGGAAGTTGTAACTGTCTGCTCTGAAAGCACATTTTTCCTATCTGGGTCATAAATCAGCAACTTCACAAATGAAGCATCTATGTTTGTATAGTTCATCACATTCACCGACACTGACACCGTTTGCTCCTGTTTAATTTCAGGCAATTGGTCAGGCTTCTTTGCCCAAGAAATTATATCCCTCATCAGATCGATTTCTTCCTTTGATGTTTGGCTGTGGCCAGAAGCCCAGTCTGAATACATGCTAGTTACTATCACCTTTCCCTGACCATAATAATACATGAGCATGGCAGACTGACCGTTAGCGGTTCGTCTTAAAAGCACAGTCGCATTAGAAGGATAATTCGTAAAGTATCCATCTACATTTAACGTAGGTGTGCTTTTGTTTTGTCCAGCAAGGATTTGATGATATGTGTCAATGTATACTGCATTAGAAAAGCATGATTGGTCTTCAGCCCATCCATACCCTGAAATATGTTTGAACGCACCATCTGCTTCTTGTGGAACTGGAAGAACAGAAAATTCATAGCCATGCTGCTGTGCAAAGACTATGAGTGTGCCACCACTTTTGACATATTCATCTAACTTAGCTTTAAAAATATTTGAATTTTCTAAGCCATATAATCCACCTGAAGGGATAACCATTACTGGATGGTCTTTTACCAGTGAAGGCTCAAAATCTAATCCTTGAAACGATACAGGTTCTTTTAGCCTTAACATCAATGAGATAGAAGGATTGTAAAAGCCATATGCAAACAGTGCTATGTCAGGAGTACCCTTCCAATCGTTTTCCGCTTGATTCCTTCTTTCTTCAAGTTTCTCACTTATAGCTTGTAATTCTGCCTCTATTTGATCTTTAGTCTCTTGAGGTGCATCTTTATATGTTGTTCGTCCTTCAATAAATATCTCCATAAACCTCTTTTTATACCAAACCCCGATCTTACCTTTCTTGATGGCTGTCCTGAGGTAAAAATCTGCAAGGTCTACTTCAGAAAGTCCAAACTCCTTTTCCCAGTAGAATTCATCGCTGACATCAAATCTGTCATCAGGATGATCACCGCCAGGGGTAAGAAGGCCAAGGTATGAAATCATATAATCTGACTGATCTCTGCAAGGCTCATTCACAGATTTATATATGGAGTCTATGCAACATGCCGTATGTTGAATGGCTTCGGGGACAAGTTCATTTACATTTTTCATAAGCCTTTCTTCATTAAGTACATAATAAATTTTTCCGTGTTCATCCTTAAATGCATCATAAAGTTCTTCCTCATTGGGATATTTGTGGCTGATATTTGCTAAATCTTTCATAAGTTTATCTATTTCTCGAGCATTATAAGTACAGTTCCCGCTCAGATACTTATCCACAGTAACGTTTTCTTTAAAACCACTCAAATTAACAATCTTATCCCAATGGTCATTCACATAATTCTCAAAGGGTTTTGTGGAGACATGTACGTCATCTGTGGTATGAGATGGCACAGCCATATCCTGAAGGAGGTGCAATATCCTGCCAAAATAGTCATAGAGTTTTCTTTTATCCCCTTCTGTTAACGGAGAGCTTTTGAGCTTGCACTGGAGATCCTTTATCTCCCAAAGATAATCCCTTGCCCTTTTAGTGGCAGGGCTCCAACTACCCTTGAGTCCCTTACCTGTATCTGGATTATAGAAATGCTGGAAAAAATTCCCCCAGCCATTAGATCCAATGGGAGAGTCATTGATATACCAGTTCAACAATTTATTGGTATCCTCATCATGTGCGCCAATGCGGAGGGAAGGAAGAGCTATATCAGCAAAATCTTCAAAAGGTTTTTCACCTTCATGTACTTTCTTTTTAAGAAGCATACCTTCTGCTGTGAGTGTATCGTGGCCTCCATAATATTCGCCTTGAACGGCTTTTTCGCTGGTGTATTCTTTTTGTCCTTTACTTTTATCTTGTATGTCCACCCAATTTGGATTATTATCAAAACCTTCCAATGAAGAGACAACAGAGGTTACCAATACTAATGCGAAGATAACAGAAATAATTCTCTGAATCACATTATCACTCCTGTTTATCCTCCTGTTTATCTTTGAAGTTTTTGTTGAATTCTTTTTATTGCATTATCTAAATCTTGCGGTCGGAAAAATCTTATTTCTTTTGATTTCTTCAAATTTATGATCGCCTTTTTGTATTCTCCTTTTGTCTCATATAATAGACCTACTTGCTCAAGGATTATGCTGAAGTGAGATCTAGTTTTTTCTGTTTCGGGATACTTTTCTAAATATTTTTCATGCTTTGTAATTGCATAATCCAACTCCCATGCATCACATCCTCCTTCGACTGCTGGGACCTCAACAAAAAAACGGCCAGTGAGACAGTAGTTATAAAGTGCCTGAAGATGAGAAAAATATTCACTCTCTGTCCTCTCTTCGGGTTTTATGTTTATAGTCACATCGGCTTTGTCTTCTGCTAAGAACTGCGTCAAACTTGTGCTGCCACCTCTATCATCAACAGTGCTTACCCCTACCCCAAAGGTCTCTACAGTTGTCCCAAATCCAACAGGGAAAGATGGCCTCTTAAATCTCTTTGAAGGGATTATAAACCTACCATTATTATCTGTTCTTGTATGAGGTGGGTCTACAGATAAATAATTGTGCACTTCTCCTGCGACAGTCTTTGTTTTAATCCCTAATGTTGCTGTTACCCACGCATTCTCCACGGGTTGCTTTGTCTCTGCATCGAGCACCACCCCCTTTATCTCGGGAGTTTTAATATTGCAGCCCGTAACACTAATCAATAATATGCCCAGAAACACAACTGTTAAATTTTTAAGCATTTTTGTCTCCTTACTGCAAAATGTGAAGAATTTTTCTTTCTCTCATCAATGGCTTTTCATTCATTTTTTTTTGCTCAAACACAAAAGCCCATCTTTAGTCTTTCTGACCAAAAATGGGCTCATTATCATCTTCCCCCCGATGCTCCCCTCTTATTACAACGTCAGGAGCGGATGAAGGCTAACGGCAATGAATATGACCGTAATTATAGTCCCCTTTTCTAAGACCGTCAACAAAAATCATCCTTACTCATCATTAATTTCAATGCAAATGAAAATGTCACCTAATTGCAAAGTGATTATGTCACTCTACAGAAATCAGCTGCTTCATAAGATGTTTCATGAAGGCTCATAACTCACTGTCACTCAAAAAATAGGGTGGGACAAGAGCTGATAGCGTTCAGCAGCTTGGCCGAGTGGATTATCTTGTTGAGGGTGTTGGCTGTTTTGAATAGTGTTTTTCGACTTCTTTTAGAATGTCTTCTTTGAGCTTCTCGAGTTCTTTCTTGAACAAATCGTTAGCCAGTATTTCCTCGGGCAGTGCCTCGAACCTTCTGGCAATCGTCTCACGCAGAAGATCACTGACCTGTCTGACCTGTTGGTCAATTGAGGTTTGGGTTTTGACATTAGCCTCGATAAGCTGTTTGACCTGGTCGTTATTGATAGCTAGTTTTTGATCGAGCGAGGCAAGGGCAAGGAGTATCCGATCGAGCCTATCGGCAGTCAGCCTGGCAGAAACAGCAGTGAGTTGAGTAACATCTATTATCTGTCCCTCGCAAACACCGGGAAGGGCAACATCTCGCGGCGGTATCCATCTGCCCAGACAAACTTGTGTACCCATCGCACCCCTTATAAAGGTGTACCCCTCAACTACTTGAGTTTGGGATTGGACTGACGACGCGCCCACGATGAAAAATACTGACACGATTGCAGTAATACAAATTAACGTCTTCATAGTTCCTCCTACATAATTTTGCAATTTGAGCAGAGTCCTGACCAGCTTGTCAACGTTATTATATCAGAGTATTTATATTTAGACGGTCACTTCAACCCGATTCCTACCTTTTTCCTTTGCTTCATACATGGCATCGTCTGCCCTTTTTATAAAGCTATCCTCTGTATCTCCTTCCTTAAACTCTGTTACACCAAGACTTACTGTTACCTTTCCAACATTCTCAAACTTGTAACTTTCTATTATATTTCTTATCCTCTCTGCCAATGTATGTGCCTTGTCTAATTGAGTCTCCGAAGAAAGTATCATAAATTCCTCACCACCCCATCTTACAAAATAGTCTATTTTCCTTATATTCTCTCTTACAATATTAGCCATAGTTTTTAACACATAATCACCGGCATTATGTCCATAACTATCATTTACTTTTTTAAAATGGTCAATATCAAATATTATTATCGATACTGGTTGATTGTATCTCTTAGCTCTTTCTATTTCTCTTCCTATTATTTCTTCTGATTTTGTTCTGTTATAAGCTCCGGTTAGTTTATCTGTTGTAGCAAGTCTTTTAAGTTCCTCCTCCGCCAGCTTACGCTCAGTGATGTTTTCGATTAAACCATCGTACCGCGTCATCAGTCCTTTCTCATTATGGTGGGGCACCATAGTGTTGCGAATCCAAACCACTGTGCCATCACGACGGATTATCCGATGCTCGATGGGCGAAACCTCACTACCAGCGAGTATCTCTTTGATCGAGTTTTCGACCATCATCTTGTCATCTTGGTAGATCATCCTGTGCCACAAATAAGGATCATAATCATAATTCTCAGGATTGTACCCCGTGATTGGAAGACATCCCATGCTATGGCGGGTGGAGATTGCA
This sequence comes from uncultured Nitrospiraceae bacterium, assembly GCA_964558725.1. GTDB lineage: Bacteria > Nitrospirota > Thermodesulfovibrionia > Thermodesulfovibrionales > SM23-35 > DASPRG01. Next base: position 65,167 of record CAZLFE010000001.1, read on the forward strand.
TGCCCATCTCTGACTTCCACTGAATAAGTATAGGCGGTAACTGCGTTGATCAGCCGTTTGTAGCGTTCTTCACTTTCTATAAGCGCCTGCTCTGTTTGCTTGTGCTGTGTTTCCAATATTTCTAAATCAGCAATCCGTTGACGCAATGCCGCTAATTCATTTATAAGTTGCTCTTTCGTTATTTCTTCATTTTGCATACGTATATCTGCTGGGAAAAGGCAAATTTACATATGTTCATTACCCATTATAATATACACAATTCCGTCAATTCTTATTTCTTTTCGTTACAGGAAGCGTTAAGTTTTTCAAGCATTGTCTGAAAGATAAGGTATGATAGATAAAGTCTTAACTTTTACAATCTATTTTCACATCAACCTTTAAATACTACCGGCCTTAGTGAAGGGCAAAATAAAAAGGAAGGGAAGATCAATCAGGCTCTTTCAAGACTTTCGAAAAACCCATCCCGTCTCTTCTTAAGGGCATCGAGAAAACTGTTCAGCCTTGCTATCAATCTCTGCTTATGAAAGTAATCTCTTCTCTTGTCATCCTCTTTTAGGAATGAGTATGCCTTTGTCATTGCTTCCAAGATTGCTATAACTTTGTCTTTTATTGAAGGGTTAGCAACAGTAAGATACCTGTCAGGATGAAATTCCTTCACGAGTTTATAATAATTGTTTTTTACCGTTTCTGTATCTGAATTTTCATCAATCTCAAGAAGTTCACCCGCATTGAGCATGTTGAGGTTTGAATACACCCCATCCACCCGTTTAATAAGTGTCTCTTCCTCCTCATGGAAGGCTTTTAGTATATCTTCTAGAGACACCGCGTCATTTGCCTTTTCTGTTTCATCCTCTTTTTTCGCGAGAATACCTGTTGACCACAAGACATAGAGGGTCTTCATAACCTGAAAGGAGTTAGGGGATGAGCTGTTAATAAGTTCTTTAACAGTCTTTCTACCATCAATCATGAAAAGCATCTTCTTGTCGAGAGAGCTTAGTACTATATCTTGAAAAAGGCTTACAGGATCGGTGCTCAACTTCAGAACAGAATTCATATCCGGCATCTCTTTCACTATCCTGTTTATGTTATTTATCCTCTTTACCCCTTCATATATGAGGTTACCCATACTCATCTTCAGCGTTATTACCTCCCTTGAAGGTATCTCTCCCTCTTTGAATTCGTATGCAGCATCTTTGAGCTGAAATAAGCTATAGATTATATCCTTTACCTGGTATTTCACACCCCAGATGATGTCTTGCGGTGTCAGATATCCGAGTTCAACAAGTATCTCACCCTGCCTTTTACCTGTCATTTTGAGGAGTTCCACTGATCTGTTATACTGCTCTAAAGTGATCTTCCCCATTTTGATGAGCGTCTCACCTAATCTGTCATCTTCATCAGTTGATGAAGCAAAGATAACATCTCCTTTATCGAGGTATACCTTCTTCGTGAAGGCAGGCGTCTTTACCACTAAAGTGCCTGTCTTCCTTTTCCTATTTAAATAGACAAAGATATTAGGAATACCAAAGTCTCTGATATTAGCGTTAAGTGGTATTTCCATAGTGTGTATCTTTTAACCTCAAACCTGCAAATCTTTCTTCTTCTGGTGATATACATTCTGTTGCTAAAGGATAGAAATTGATGTGACATAAATCACTAAAATATAAAACGAGATGTGGGATACAGCGAGGCAGGTTTTTGTAAGTAGTAGAATAATTCGATAGGTACAAGTAATATTTCTGTCCATACCAACTGACAAAACTCGTCATATTTTCTCCTTGAAATGCACTTTTCTTTTTAAATTCAATCGGTTTTAAATGGATATAAATGGCATAGAACTTGTAAAAATATGTTTAGGAAATTAAAAATGAAAGAGCGGATTTAAGAGGGAAACATGGAAAGTTTAAATATAGCTTGGATATTCATAGCACTAACGATGATAGGAACATTTTCGGCAATTCAAAAAAAATGGTGGTGTTTTTTGATTTTTGCAGCAACAAATACATATTGGATTTTCTATGATATCAAATTTGGAGCTTGGGTACAGGCTATCGTGTTCTTTGGATATTTCTTCATCAACATCTATGGTGCATGGAAGTGGGTAAAGAATGTTTGATTGTCACATTCTTAATATGGATAGGCAATTTTTCAAACGGTAAGAGATTGTCGTTGACATTAATGCTTTGTTTAGGATTAAATTTCCTATGCCCAAAAGACAATATATTCGCTTCTGCCGGAATCCTATAGAACCAAGCTCACTCTTATTATCAAGTCAAAATTTAAATGTGATTTTACTCACTTCCTTGAAATAATAAACCCCTTAATTTTATTATATATTTATGGTTGGAACATTTCTGAAAAAGGTTTTCGGAACGAAGAATGAGCGCGAGCTGAAAAGGCTCTGGCCTATTGTCGAACAGGTAAACTCCTTTGAGACGCAGATATCAAGTCTTTCAGATACACAGCTCAGAGACAAGACTGAAGAATTCAGGAGGAGACTTGAGGCAGGAGAAACCCTCGATAACATACTTCCAGAGGCCTTTGCAGTGGTGCGTGAGGTATCCAGACGAAAAATCAGGATGAGACATTTCGATGTTCAGATCCTCGGTGGAATTGTATTGCACGAAGGAAAGATTGCAGAGATGAAGACAGGCGAAGGTAAGACCCTTGTCGCCACCCTCCCCGCCTATTTGAATGCCCTCGAAGGAAAGGGCGTCCACGTGGTTACCGTGAATGACTATCTTGCAAAGAGGGATCCCCAGTGGATGGGTCCTATATACAGCTCCCTCGGTCTCTCTGTCGGGGTTATACAGCATGACAGCTCTTTCCTCTCTGACCCATCATATTTTTCTACTGATAAGCGGTTAGAGTTTCTCAGGTCATGTTCAAGAAAAGAAGCCTATTTAGCAGACATTACGTATGGAACGAACAATGAGTTTGGATTTGATTACCTCAGAGATAATATGAAATATGAAATATCTGATTACTGCCAGAGGGAAATGAATTATGCGATAGTAGATGAGGTCGACAGTATCCTGATAGATGAGGCAAGGACACCCCTTATCATATCAGGTCCGTCAGAAGAATCCACTGATAAGTATTACAAGATAGACAGGATTATCCCGAAACTCCAAAAGGATATTGATTATACCGTCGATGAAAAGGCGCGGAACGCCATTCTCACAGAAGAAGGCAATATAAAAGTAGAGCGATTGCTTGGTGCGGGCAACCTCTACGATCCAGCGAACATAGAGCTTGTCCACCATGTACTCCAGGCGCTCAAGGCACATACTCTTTTCAAGAGAGACGTCGACTATGTTGTCAAAGACGGAGAGGTAATTATCGTAGATGAATTCACAGGCAGGCTCATGCCTGGTAGGAGATGGTCAGATGGACTTCACCAGGCAGTAGAAGCAAAAGAAGGCGTCAAGATAGAAAGCGAAAATCAGACCCTTGCAACAATCACATTCCAGAATTACTTCAGGATGTACAAAAAACTTGCAGGTATGACAGGCACTGCTGACACTGAGGCTGAGGAGTTCGCAAAGATCTATAACCTTGAAGTAATTGTTATACCGACCAATGAACCTATGATAAGAACAGACCATCCTGACATGGTCTATAAGACGGAAAAGGGGAAATTCAATGCTGTCATAAATGAGATCGAAGAACTGCACAAAAAAGGCCAGCCTGTTCTTGTCGGTACCATCTCGATAGAAAATTCAGAAATATTAAGCCATCTCTTAAAGAAAAAGGGTATCCCCCACTCAGTTTTGAATGCCAAGTACCACGAAAGAGAAGCAGAGATTATTGCACAGGCAGGAAGAAGCAGCGCCGTTACCATAGCAACAAACATGGCAGGTAGAGGTACAGACATCATACTTGGAGGTAATCCAGAAGGACTTGCAAGGGATTTTCTGAAGGACAAGAAAGATTATACCGAAGATGATTGGAAGCAGTCACTTGCAAAAGCAGGAGAGATCTGTACAAAAGACAGGGAAAAGGTGGTTTCCCTTGGAGGCTTTCATATCCTCGGCACAGAGAGACATGAAGCGAGGAGGATCGATAATCAGTTACGGGGACGTTCTGGAAGACAAGGTGATCCTGGCTCTTCGAGATTTTATCTCTCCCTCGAGGATGACCTTATGAGGATTTTTGGCTCTGACAGGATATCTGGTCTTATGGGGAAACTCGGCATGGATGAAGACATCCCCATAGAAAATAAAATGGTAACAAAGTCTATAGAGAACGCACAGAAGCGTGTCGAGGCGCACAACTTCGATATCAGAAAACATCTTCTTGAATATGACGATGTCATGAATAAGCAGAGAACGGAAATATATTCCTTCAGGAAGGAATTGCTTCAGGGTGAAAACCTCAAGGATAGCATTTACAGCATGATCGATGAAGTTGTTGATGAAGTACTCAGTATTTATTGTCCTGAAGATAAACATAGAGATGAATGGGATATGAAAGGGCTCAACGATGCAGTCTATGGCATATTCTCTGTTGTGCTGAATGTTACTCCTATGGATCTTAATTCACTGAGTGAGGTGCTTATCTCAGAGATTAGGAATGCCTATGAAAAGAAAGAAGCAGAGATCGGTAGTGATATGATGCAGTATCTTGAAAAGATAATCCTTCTGCAGGTTGTTGACACTCAGTGGAAGGACCATCTCCTTGCCATGGATCATCTGAAAGAAGGCATAGGGCTCAGGGGTTATGGTCAGAGGGACCCCCTTGCGGAATATAAAAAAGAAGCCTTTGACATGTTTGCTGAATTGACAGACAGAATATCTACAGAAGTCTTGAGCAGGCTCTTTAAAATACAGATACAGAAACAGGAAGCCGTCAAAAGAGAACATAAAAGACAGGTACAAATGAATTACAACAGGGGCGAAGGCTCATCTGTCGCTCAAACGGTCAGGCGTGGGAAAAAGGTTGGCAGGAATGAACCATGTCCATGTGGAAGCGGAAGGAAATATAAAAAATGCTGTGGTGTAAATGCCTAAAATATTCCTGATAGGTAAAGGCACATTTAAAAAAGAATACAAAGATGCCCTGACATCAAAGGGCAATACAATAAAAAGGTTTGAATCCCTGGGCGCTGCCCTGCCGAGGTTCAATGAAAATCCTGGTCTCCTCTTAATAGACGGTAAAGAAAGCAAGGAACCCGCTTTTAAGGAATTCCTGAAACATTCGAGAAATATTCCCAAGATTGTCATCTCAGATACCAATAGTGGCTTCACTTCATTGATAAAGGAACCTCTTACGTACTCCATCTTTTCACCCGGTGTAAAAGAACTCAGTTATCTTGTCAACAGATCACTCAAGGAAAGAAAGATGCTCCTTGAAAATACCGGGTTAAAAAGTGACTCCTTTCTCTTAGGGCAGGAATTGAACCTCTATGAAGAGGCCAGCAAAGCTCTTCCCTCTTCTATAGATTTAAACGAAATTCTTGATGCGATCATGAGAAGGGCAAAAGAACTGTCCAAGGCAGCTACATGGAATGTGTTTTTAGTAGATGAAGGGACAGGAGAATTGGTATTCGAGAGAACAGAAGGGAAAAAGACAAAAGAGACACAGAAGTTCCGATTGATGATAGGAGAAGGTATCGCTGGATGGGTTGCAAAAGAGGGTATACCTGTCCTTGTACCTGATGTCTCACTGGATAAACGTTTTTCCCGAAAGGTAGACAAGGCTCTCACTTTAAAAAACAAAATAAAATCAATTATGTGTATCCCGATAAAAAGCAGTGAAAAGGCTCTCGGTGTTATCGAGGTTTTCAATAAAACAACGGGAGAACCTTTTACAAGGGGAGACTTTAATCAATTAATCGAACTCGTTGATCAGTCATCAATTCTTATAGAAAGGGCACTACTGTATCAGAAGGTAGAAGAACTGTCTATTACAGATGATCTCACGAAGCTGTTTAATACAAGATATCTAAACAGGTCTATCGAGATGGAGATACAGCGCTCCCTCAGATATCGCACATCCGTCTCGCTCATATTCATGGATATTGATTATTTCAAAGATGTAAATGACCGATACGGTCATCTTGTTGGAAGTAAGACCCTTGCTGAGATGGGTCAGCTCCTCATCAAGAATCTAAGGTCTGTTGATGTCGTTGTCCGATATGGAGGAGATGAGTTCGTTATTGTCCTTCCACACACACCGCCTGCTGCAGCAGCACAAATTGCAGAGAGGATACGAAAAGCTGTTGAGAAAAACGCCTTTCTTGAAAAAGAGGGTTATACGCTGAGAATAACTGCCAGTTTCGGTGTTGCCTCATATCCGGAAAGCGCACGATCTAAAGATGAACTTTTAAGACTTGCAGACGAGGCAATGTATAAGGTTAAATATCACACTAGAAACGGAGTTTACGCAATAATATAAAAATGGCACTTTTCAATTACACCACAAAAGAGATAACTGTTAAAGTAGTTTACTATGGACCTGGACTAAGCGGAAAGACAACAAATCTTCAGTACCTCCATCATATCATTAACCCAGACAGGAAAGGAAAACTCTTATGCCTTCCGACACAGAGTGACAGAACACTCTTCTTTGATTTACTTCCTATCGATTTTGGAAAGATAAGAGACTTTTCTTTACGGTTTCAACTCTACACAGTCCCTGGGCAGGTCAGGTACAACGCAACACGGAAACTGGTCTTGAAAGGGGCTGACGCCGTTGTCTTTGTTGCAGACTCGCAGAGCGATATGAGGGAACAGAACATAGAGAGCTTTAAAAACATGAGAGACAACCTCATTGCCAATAATATTAATCCTGATGAAATCCCGCTGATCCTTCAATATAATAAGAGGGATCTTCCGAATGTCTTATCCATTGATGATCTGAACACAGACCTGAATGAAAACGGCAAATACCAATATATTGAGGCAATTGCTATAGATGGGACAGGCGTGGAAGATTCATTCCAGGATATAACAAAAATCGTTGTTGATGATATCAAGCATAAAGTTGATTTACCCTATCTCGAAAAGGAAGAAGTCCCTATAGAAGTTGAGATCGATGAGTCCTCACCTGAAGAACCTGTAATTACGAGCCCTGTACTTGAAGCAACCATGTATGAATCAGATGCTGTAAATAGTATCAAATCAGAAGAAATCCCTATGGAAGTTGACATCGGTGAGTCTATTCTTGAAGAACCTGTGACAACAAATCCAGGAATTGAGTCAACTATATATAACCCTGCTGATATAGAACGTGACAGGTATAGCATTCCTGAGCTGAAAAAAGAATCAGCACTAGCAGCTATCGAGAAAGAGCTTGCTCTTCTAAAAGAGGTTATCCTTAAGAAAGTGGAATTGCCACTCTCTCTGGAAGAAAAGCTTGATATGATAAGCAAGAATATCACTGAGATATTACATAACCTGAAAGAGTTTAATCGCGTCATGAAAGATACAATGGAAGAGCAAAGGGGAATAAATGTACAGCTTAGAGACATGCGGAAAACTTTCGATTCAATAAAGACAAAAAAGAAGTGGTTCCGGTTTTTTTAATTACTTACTTTATCCTCTCTAACGTTCTTATCAGGGCCTCTGCTTTCTTAAGCGTTTCGTAATACTCCCTCTCAGGATCCGAGTCTGCAACAATCCCTGCACCTGCTTGGACATATGCCCTTTCCCCTTTAATAACAAATGTTCTGATTACAATATTCAAATCCATACACCCTGAAAAACTGATATACCCAATCGAGCCAGTATAGGGTCCACGCCTAACAGGTTCGAGTTCATCTATGATCTCCATGCACCGTATCTTTGGAACACCAGTTATCGTACCTCCAGGGAATGCAGCTTTTATAGCATCGAAGCAGTCCTTTCCATCTGCGAGTCTCCCTCTCACATTCGATACAATATGGATCACATGCGAACAATCCTCGGTAATCAAGAGCTCATCAACTTTTACAGTGCCATAATCTGAGACCCTTCCAAGGTCATTCCTCTCAAGGTCCACCAGCATGATATGCTCCGCCCTCTCCTTCTCGTTTAAAAGGAGCTCCGCCCGCATAAACTCATCCTCTGTCCAGTCTCTTCCCCTCGGCCTTGTTCCTGCAATAGGTCTCGTCTCGATACTCCCATCGCTTACCCTCAGAAGCCTTTCGGGTGAAGAACTTACTATCTGGTAGTCCCCGAAATCCATGAAGGCTGCAAAGGGGGCAGGATTTATAGAGCTCAATGTCCTGTAAATGCTCCATTGGTTTATATCTCCAATATGTGCTGAAACCCTCTGCGAGAGGTTTGACTGGAAGATATCTCCTGCTGCTATATACTCCTTAGCCCTCCTGACAATATCCATATAATCATTCTTCTTCATCTCATACATAATCTCTATTTTAGTAATCCCCCCTTGCTCCCCTTTAGTAAAGAGGGGTGTGGGGGGATTTGAGTGCTGAGTGACAAGTGACAAGTTTTTGTCCTTATTTTTAACTTTTAACTTATAACTTATAACTTTTTTCAATATTTTCTTGATCTCATTTTCCGCTTCGTCATATTTCTCCGACCAATCTGTCCAATCTTGCCCAGTATCTCTTGCGCCGGGGCAGACAATTATCCAGCATTTTTGTTCTTGATGATCAACGGCAACAAGCTTATCTATCATCAGAAAGTGTGCATCAGGTAGGTTGAGGTCATCTAAGGCAGCATTTGGTAGTTTTTCTAGGTACTGAACAAAATCATAACTCAGAATTCCCACAGCTCCTCCCTGAAAAGGTGGAAGGTGTTCTGAGGGCTTTTGCCTGTAAGAGCAAATAAGTTCTTTTAGTATGCTGAGGGGTTTGCCTGAGACCACTGTCTTTTCCCCCGAGGACTCGATTTCTATTAAGCCATTTTTTGTTTTAAATATTGAATAAGGATCATATCCTATGAAGGAGTAACGGGCAATTTTCATCGGACCCTTTATGCTTTCAAGGAGAAAGCTGTTTGGAGAGGCTAAGGATTCATATATTAAAAACGGCGCTAAGTACGGTATCTCCTCATGAAGAGGTGGAGGTTTCCCATTTTTTACAAGCTCTAAAAAATCTCTCTTTGAAGGTGTAATCATTAGTTGTAAGCTATATCCTGAGCAGCTTGCCTAAACAAAATATCACATATACTATAATGTAAGCCTTGAACTTTTTTACAACCAAAGCAATTTCAGGATTTGAGACCCTGAAACGATCCTAATATTCATCAGGGCAGGGTTCAGGGTTAAAATATACCTTTCAACCGTCTGTATAATTTGATATATAGATTTTACAAAAGGATTGTTCTTCGTTTAAATCAGGCAGTTAGGATTTCGAGGTTTATCAGCTCAAGAGCCTTCAGGGGATCTGCATGCTGGAGTATTCCTCTTCCTATGACAAGATAATCAGCACCCTCCCTTATGGCCTCTTTTGGAGTCATTGTCCTCTTCTGGTCATCGGGAGGGGTCCATGAGGGTCTGATACCGGGGGTTATAATTAGAAATCCGCTTCCACAAAGGGCTTTTATCATTGATGCCTCTTTTGCAGATGCTATAACACCATCAAGACCAGCCTTCAGTGCAAGGGCGGCGAGGTTTTTTACATGAGTCCTCAGGCTATGCTGAATTCCGAGTTCATTCAAAAAAACTTCCTTCGAGATACTTGTGAGCACTGTAACGCCGAGGATCTTCGGCCTGTCAAGATTTTCTTTAAGACAAGCCTCCGCAACACTGTCCCTGCACTTTCTCATCATCTCTAATCCACCCGACGTATGTACATTAAACATATGGACCCCGAGCTTTGTAACAACGACTGCTGACTTTGAAACCGTATTTGGTATGTCATGAAACTTGAGATCAAGGAAGACCTTTCTACCTTTTTTATTTATATCCTCAATAATCTTCGTGCCTGAAGATATGAAGAGCTCGGGACCTACCTTAAAGATTCCGATATAATCCTTAAATCTCTCTACAAGTTCAATTGCTTGATAATGATCTGCAACATCGAGAGCAAGTATCAATTTCTCACTAGCAGGCATCTGTTCTTATCACTCCATCTTAGCCAATGTTATTTTCTTCTGGGCTTGGTATTTCCCTGATTTATCAGCATAGGATGTTTCACAAACCTCAGAAGCCTCTAAGAAAAGGATCTGGGCTATTCCTTCGTTTGCATATATCTTTGTTTGAACAGGAGCTGTGTTCGATATCTCTATCGTCACATACCCTTCCCATTCAGGTTCAAGGGGCGTCACATTGATGATGATACCGCACCTCGCATACGTTGATTTTCCGAGACATATCGCAATGGTCTCTCTTGGTATCCTGAAATATTCAACGGATCGGCCGAGGACAAATGAGTTTGGAGGGATTACACATACATCTCCTTTGAAATCAACAAAGTTTTTCGGATCAAGTGTCTTCGGGTCAACAAGAGTATCATGCTTTGTGAATATCTTAAATTCGTCGGCAATCCTCATATCGTAACCATAGGAGCTCAAACCAAACGAGATAACCCCTTCCCTGACCTGTTTATCACTGAAGGGTTCTATCATCCCTTTTGCTGCCATTTCCCTTATCCAGCGGTCATTTTTCAACATCTTATACGCGTGTCCCCCTATGTTGATAGTTGTGCCTTTTTCTTGTTAGAAACTTTTATCCCGCAGTATTATAGCAATTTTTGCTCCACCGTTGTCCATAAGATTTGTGAGAGTTTCCGACATTTTAAATGTATATGTTATCCGTTATTGTTGTCTTGACTATAATTAAAACTTTTTGTTAACGTAGTAAAATTTATTTTAGGAGATGTTATGCAGAAGAAAAAACTTACTGGTAAAACCAAACAACCAAGGACAAAAAAAGTAATAACAAAGACAGCAAAAACAAAAACAGCAAAGACAAAAACAGCAAAGACAAAAACAGTAAAACCAACAAAGACTAAAACAACCAAAGAACTTACTCTCAAAGAAAAGAAGATGCAGGAGATTAAGAAAATACTCATAGCCCAGAAAGAGGCACTCCTTGATGAAGCTGAGGAAGCTCTCAATAAACTTCCTGGGCAGACGGTATTTCCAGATCTCGGTGATCAAGCAACAGCAGAAACAGAGAGAAGCTTCATGTTGAGATTAAGAGGAAGAGAGAGAAGACTTTTAAAGAAGATCGATGAGGCAATAGACAGGATAGAACAAGGTACATTCGGCATCTGCGATAGGTGCGGAAACGAAATAGATATAAGGAGACTCGAGGCAAGGCCTGTTACTACCATGTGCATAGAATGCAAAATACAGCAGGAAGAAGAAGAAAAATTAATGGAAATGTAGCCTTACTATTCTATCTTCAAGCCATACCTGTCTCTTAAAACATCACCCAGAGTATTAAAACAGAGAGCAGTAATAGCTATCATTACCCCGGGAAAGAGCACCATCCATGGAGCCGAAGAGATATACGATCTGTTTGCACTTACCATGCCTCCCCATGTTGCTGTTGGAGGCTGAGCTCCTAATCCTAGAAAACTCAACGACGCCTCTGTCAATATACAACCTCCAAGTTTTAACCCCATCATTACGAGTAACAGTGGAATGCATTGGGGCATGAGATGAACAAAAAGAATCCTTATCTGGCTGCATCCCAGGGCTCTTGCTGATTCTACAAAGGTGGTTTCTTTCACCGTTAGTATGTGACCCCTTACAAGTCTGGCGAATGAGGCCCACCCAACTGCGGTAATTGCAATCATCACAGTATAAATGCCAGGTGGAAGTAAAATAGAGATTCCTATAGCAAGGAGGAACACAGGAAAGGAGAGTATCAAGTCAACGAAGGCCATAATACCAGTATCAATCTTTCCTCCAAAATAGCCTGAACAGAGACCCACAACCATTCCTATCCCCATAGACAGAAATGTAGCCATGATGGCTACGCTTATTGAAATCCTCCCCCCATAAAGAACCCTTGAAAGGATATCCCTGCCCTTACTGTCAGTTCCCAAAAGGTGTTGTGGACTCGGAGGCTCTTTTATGCTATCGAGGTCTATCTTATCAGGATCATAAGGGGATATAAAGGGTGCAGAAAAAGAAAGCGCCGTTATCAAAAACAATAAGGCTATAGAAACTTTACCTGCCTTTCTCATACAACCTTATCCTTGGATCAAGATAATGATACAGGATATCAACAAGGAGATTGACAAGAACAAAGATAACGGTACCGACAATGATGCATCCCATGATCACAGGATAATCCCTCTTCATTATCCCCTCCATGGTGAACCTTCCCATTCCATCCCATCCAAAGATCGTCTCCGTCAGGACTGCACCATTCAGATAACTTCCAAAATCAAGGCCGATGACAGTCACAAGAGGTATGAGTCCATTTTTAAACACATGGAGGAAATTTATTTTAAGCTCAGTTATACCTTTTGCCTTCGCAGTGGTGACAAAAGGCATATTGAAGATTTCCAAGAGTGTGCTCCTCGTGACCCTTGTCAGGGTCCCGAGAGCAGGGAGAGAAAGGGTTATAGAAGGGAGGATCAGAAATCTTAAGTCGCCTGTACCAGAAGGAGGAAAGAGTTTAAGCCAAAGACTGAAAAATAGCATGATCAGAAGTCCACTCCAGAAGACGGGAATGCTCAATCCTGCTACCGAGAGTGATGATATAACCCTGTCTGTAATCGTTCCCCTCTTACAAGCAGAAACAAAACCCCAAAAAAGACCACAGGGGATAGCAATAATCATAGCTCCCAGTGCAAGTTTCAGGGTATTTGGAAATTTTAAAAGGAGATCATCAAAGACCTTTCTGTTTGTATAGTATGAACGTCCGAATTCCCCTTTCATGAGCAGCTTTATATATCCGAAATACTGGATGAAAATATTTTTATCAGAACCTATTTCCTTTCTTATTTTCTCTATAACCTCAGGCTGTGCCCTCTCTCCTACCATGCTGAAGACCGGGTCGCCTGGCAGTGCCTTTGTAAGGGTGAAGGTAAGGGATGTAACACCAAGGAGGAGTGGAATAAGGAGAAGCAGTTTTTTAATCAGATAGATTTTCATCGTATATCCAGCTTCTTTTGTTTAGATAATTATGGACATTCACAAAGATCCCTTTTTTCTGTGCTATATTTTATCAATCATCCATAAAACCATCAATACATCAAATGCCCTATTGCTTACTCGTCTGAATAATCTGATATAATGAATGGAATTTATCAGGAGTAAATCCCGTTGGAATTGTACATGGGGCATTGAACCTCTTACACAAAAGTGGAAGCTTTCTTAATTTATCAGCTCCAAGGCAAGCCATGGGGCATTCCTACGGGGTGAATAGAATCAGGTACTGATGAACCTTATCATCTTAGGTAGCGGAACGTGTGTGCCTTCTTTAAAGAGAAATGCCCCGGGATACTATCTTGAGGTCCTCGACAAGAAAATCCTTATAGACTGTGGAAGCGGTATAATTTTGCAGCTTGAGAGAGCAGGGAAGAGCTACAAAGACATAGATGCTGTCTTCATTACCCATACCCACCCTGACCATATCTCAGATCTCATGCCCTTTATACATGCCCTTTTAGCTACGCCTGGTTTTAAAAGAGAAAAAGACCTGTTACTTGTCGGGCCCAGAGGTTTCAAGAAAATTTATGAATCCTGTATCAGCCGAGTTATGAAAAAGCCAAAGAGTTTTTTTATCGATGTAGTCAAGATTGAAGACAAGCTCGACCTGAGATATCTGCATGTGTTCTCAAAAAAGACAGTACATTCAGAAAACAGCATCGCCTATAGGTTTGAGGATGGAGAAAAATCTATTGTCATCTCTGGTGACTGTGATTATGACGAAGGAATAGTCGAACTCTCTAAGGATGCTGACCTCCTTATTATAGACTGCTCTTTCCCTGATGCCATGAAGGCGCCGGGCCATTTAACCCCAAAAGAGTGTGGTCTTGTTGCAAAGAAGGCAAAGGTAAAAAAACTTATCCTTTCCCATCTCTATCCTGCTTCTTTTCCTGATGCTGAAAGGTTAGAAGAATGCAAGGTGGTATTTGACGGCGATGTATTACTGGCAGAGGATCTTATGGAGGTCAACATCTGATGAGGAATGAACCTCAAGTATCTTGTTATCCCTGCCGTTGGATTTGGTAAAAGAATGATATTTATGCGTAAGCCTTATTCTGAATCCAGGAGTTCCGTTGGAAAAGCTTCAAGAGTGAAACGTTCTCGATTGCGAATAATATCGATTGCTAAGGGAACTCCGACAGGATGACGGCCCAAGGCCAGTTGAATATCATCAAGGGATGCAATTGAGGTAGTTCCCAGTTGTATTATGATGTCCCTGGGCTTTAACCCGGCATTCGCGGCTGCAGAGTCTGGCTGAACCTCGGTAACCAATACACCAGTGGAACTCTTGATGCGGTAGCGAACAACCAGGCGACGATCTAATGTTGCCGTCTGCCCGGAAACACCAAGATAGGATCTCCGTACACGACCTTCACGGATAAGCTGTGATGCAACCCACTTTGCAGTGTTTATGGGGATAGAAAAGCAGATCCCCTGCGAACCAGCAATAATCGCAGTATTGATGCCAATCACGCGGCCACGAGAATCCACTAACGGGCCACCAGAGTTACCAGGGTTGAGCGCTGCGTCAGTCTGAATAACATTCTCAATTAACCTTCCCGTTTGTGCCCGAAGTGTTCGACCCAGCGCACTGATAACACCTGCTGTCACAGTTGTCTGAAATCCGAGGGGATTACCGATTGCAACTACGAGTTGACCTACTCTGAGCTGAGAAGAATCGCCCAGTTCGGCTGTTGGAAGGCCTGATTCCAGTATCGAAAGAACAGCCAGATCACTATGTGGATCATTGCCAACTATCCTAGCGGAAAAGTCCCGCCCATCCTGGAGACGGACCTCGATTCTCTCCGCAGATTGCACAACATGACTGTTCGTGAGTACATACCCATCCGGGGTAATTATTACGCCGCTTCCAACACCTCTAATTTCAGAAACACCACGCCGCTTCAGCTGTTCCGGTGCAGGCATAGCTAAGCCTACACTGACTACAGCTGGGCCGATGCGATCAACAGATAGGATTACCGTCTGCGAGTAAGCATCCAGTATCTCTGCCTCAACAGTTCGAGCTTCGGCAGACCGTTTTAAACTACTGGAATCAGAACGAACCCGCTTCAATCTCACTTAATGATACCTCTTTTTAATTATAGCAAAGGTGGCACGCTCGATAACATTTTTGTCGTCATTCCTACCCCTCTTATCATTCCCATGAGCGGGAATCCAGGGGTAAACTCCAGCAGGAATCCAATATCTATAATTCACTATTTTCAAAGAGAAAAATCTGGATTCCCTCCGCCTAAGGCGGATTCGTGGGAATGACATTCGCTATTCACTGTTCACTGACTACTGGTTTTTATGTGTAATACTCAGGTACCTTCACATTCCGTAAAAATTCTGCACTTATTTCAGGTACCAGTGAATTCACATGCATACCTGTGCCAAGTTCAAAACCAGTGGTCATATCAACCCGTGGAACGATGCTCATGTACCAGTGGATAAATTCCGAGTTTGTACTGCTTGGTCTCCCGGATCTTATGACATAATTGAAATCAGGACAATCTAAACCAACGTATAGCTTTGCCATGATTGATTTCAGATTTACTGATAGATCCTGCATCTCTTCCGGCCGTATGTCAGCAAAACAACCCGAATGCCTCTTAGGAAATACCCAGATATGAAATGCTGAAAGCGCAGCATAAGGAATGAAAGACAAAAAATGTTCTGTGTTAAAGAGAACCCTTACCCCATCATGTAATTCATCGTGTATCGTTTTACACATCAAACAATCGCCAGTATCATCGAAAAATTTCATGGAAGCCTCAAACCTTTCTCGAATCTGAAGAGGTGTTATGGGTAATCCTACTATCTGAGAAAGGGGATGTTCTATCGAAGTTCCTGCTGAAGGCCCATTATTTTTGAAGATGATAACATACTCAACCCGTGGGTCTTTGTATATCTCTGTAAAACGGTCTTTATATGTCTGGACTACTCCCATCAATTGTTCAACAGACATAGTCGCCGTTGTAAGGTTATGAATAGGGGTCTCAACAATGAGCTCATGGATGCCGATCCCATTAACACCTTTCTTTACTCCAATATCCCATCGTTTTCTTTCCCCTTCTTCTGAGAGTTTTGAAAATTTGTGCCTCACAACTCTTATGTTCCATCCATTATCACCATGAACTCTGAATACCTCCTCTGGCGTTTTTGACTCGTTGCCAGTGCAGAAGGGACATGTATCAAGAAAATCTGGGTGTCTTTTCTTTACTCTCCGTATAACGAAATCCTCGGGTTTTTTGCTTTTCTCTTTTGCAATGATTACCCATGCACGCGTTATTAAGTTCAATCGTATCTCAGTCATTTCTCACCCACATGTAGGGCATTTAGGGTCTTTCTGGGCCTTAAAAATCCTGAATTCAGTCTTGCCCCCATCCCATACAAGAAGTCTTCCTTTAATATTTGTGCCAATGCCGGTTAGATATTTAATGGTCTCGATCGCCTGGAGACACCCGATAACCCCCGGGGTTGCTCCGAGAACAGGGAAGACCTCACCCGGGGGGGCTTCAGGGAACAGGCAACGAAGACAGGGAGTCTCTGGAGATTTTATGAACGAGAGCATTCCATCCATCCCCCGAATACTTCCGTAAACCAGAGGTATATTCTTCCGAATAGTTGATTCATTTAAAAGATACCTCGTTGGAAAATTGTCCATACAGTCCACTATGATATCTGAATTGCCGACAAGTTCATCCACATTTTCGTCAACTATCGTTTCTGAAAAAGCCGTTACGTTTATATAAGGGTTCATTTTTTCAATAGTATGTTTTCCAGAGACTGCCTTATTTGTGCCTATTCTCGTATGGTCATGCAATATCTGTCTGTTGAGGTTAGTCCAGTCAAGATTATCAAAATCACAGATTCTTATATGACCTATGCCGGCAACAGCAAGATATATTGCTACGGGAGAACCCAGACCACCTGCACCGGCGATGAACACTGTTGAATTCTTGAGTTTCTCCTGTGCTGTCTCACCCCAGCCATCAATCAACATCTGCCTGTGATACCTTTTAAGTTCCTCCTCTGTAAATTTCATATTTTCGCTCCTAAAATTAATCCATTTATACCTTATTAGATAATAAAGCTACATGATAAGAAATAAGGAGTATTTTATCAACAAAAAACTTTATTGTTGTTAAATAAAGATTAGTTTTGCAATATAATTAAAAATTTCCTTTAGCATTGGTGAGAGGACAATAGATAAAATAGCCATTAAACTTTACTTTGCTTTACGATTCCATGAAAAATAAACCGATTCAGACAGCCAAGATTTGTTTGGGGTTTGGCAGAAATTATCTCAAAATGTAATGCAAGTATACAAATATATTTAATTATTCTGGCCTGACAGTACCGAACAGCCCTACCCTATTTAGGGTGTACCCTTTCCATTACCCTTGCAAAATTCATCCTGAGTTCATAAAGAAGGCTCCTCAGGGCCTGTTCCTCTTCCAGGGTAAGATTTCCTTTGGTTTTTTCTTCGAGAACTCCAATCACATCAATGAGGTACTTAGCATCATGGAGACTGATTCCTGTGGAATCTGGTCCGAGTCCCATAACGTTGTAAGCCATTGAAGAGAGGTTCATAAGAAAGGAGATAAATTCTGATTCATTTGAGGGCGATGGTTGTGCTTCAGGTTCAGGCAGTTTTTGTTCAGGCTTCGGTTGTGATGTTGGCTCTTCAGAATACTCCTGTTTTATATTTCCTTCGACGTCTAACCTTCTTCGATCTCTTATCTGAAAATCCTCATCCATAATCTACTTTAAGAATTCTCCTCAGAATTGTCAATCGAAAGGCTGGTAACCTGAAAATTTCGCGCCATTATTTCTCAGAGCGTTATTCAGCCTTTCCTAATACTTTCCAAAACATTTAAATATTTCAAATTTAAAAGGTTTTCAAAAAAATGGAAATTCAATTTGTATTGATAACAGGATAAGAACAGTTCATTAATAATAAGAGGGTTTTAGCAGAATTCTTGAACAAATTCTATAGTAAATTGTCACTTTCCCTTTCTTTTTGAACTAGAGGCCTCCTGGTTTTTCTTCTATCAAGCACCTCTGCAAGAAAAGGAAGAAGGAGAGAACCACCTGGAAGTAAAAAAATGATGAGTGCAGGGATAACTTTAGAGATATTTTTCAGGTGAATTTTAATTTCCCTCCTCTCTTCTTTTGTCCATTTTTGATCCGTATTTCTCTGTTTCATGAGCAGATGCATAAGCCCGTTAACCGCAAGAACCTCTTCTATTATAAACGCCTTGTTCTTAATGATGAGTCTTTTGAAATAACCTGCTATCATCTTTCTGCCCTTGGGATCACTTTCAAACTTCCGGTTGTCAAACTTGTAATCGGTAATTATACTCTTAAAACATGAAAATGAGGGATAATTTATCTGACATTAAAATCTGAGCAAATTAAGCTTTTATGTGGAAGTTACCTCTGCAGTCCTTATATCTGTTCTGATGGGATGTTATCTGGTTTATACGCCGTGAAGTATAGGATATTAAGTCTCTTAAGTCTTTCTTCAACACGGGGATAGAGGATAAGTTCCTCTACCTCAAAGTCTTCGAATGCATGACATATGGTCTTCAACCTCTTCCTTAAAGCCTTTATATTTTCAGGCGGACTGAAACTTATCATACAGGCTGGATGAACGTTCACTTTATTACAAACGAGATTTTCGAGAGCTTTTAGTTGTAATTCAAACCCCTCTGGCAAGGCACCTGTGAGTTTTGAGAACTCTTCTTCACACGTGCCTTTGAGACTCACCCTGACATAGAGATGTTTGAATCTCGACAACTCCTTTGCATATCCCTCGTCTTCGCCTATGAGAATGCCATTTGTTTCAAGGATAAATTGATATTCATCATTTATCAAATCAAGAACTTTCATAAGATGTTCCCTACAGATGGTTGGCTCATTGCCGCTAATCCGCAACTGTCTTAAATGCTTTTTCTCTGCAATGTTTAACAGTCTCCTTGCGACATCGTCGGGATGATAAAAATTACCGTGATCGACAGGATTTGAGACCACATTCCATGCCCAGCAGAATACACATCTCAGGCAACATCCCACGCAGTCTGCAGTCGATATTCCTCCGTAAAACCTTGAGGGCCTGAAGCGATAGTACTTCCGTAAGTCATTTTTGCAAACATCCTTTTCTGTTAATCCCGAGAGTCTAATAGGGTTAAACACTTACTGTTAAAACCTCTTTAAAGATTCTCTCGATACCCTTTGTGAATTCCCTCGCTCCACTTTGAGATGGGTGCCGCACATAAATGGATGACTTTCCCAATACCTTTAATGCAAGCTCTGCTTTCCTTCCAACAGCAACGATAAGCTTGGGTTTCATCAAAAACAGCACTTTTGAGAGCACTTTAGAATGGGTATAAATCTCTTCCCTGGTAGGATGTCTGATAGACAGCATCTCACCGCGTTTATGAGGATGAAAGGGGACTGCATTCCATACAAAAACTTTTGGGTATAGGGTAGGTAATAAGACCTCACAGAAAATTGTTGCGGAAATCTCCGAGTATGGCGGATCATGGGTACTGGATTGGTACCCCTCAAAGGAAAGAACACCGCTTATGAGCATCCTCTCACTGGTAAAGGGTATGCCTGAAAACCGACATCCCCATGGGCCTGCTGGTTCTCCGATTAAAAGAACTGCGGGTCTTTTTGAAAAGGAATTTAGGTAATTCAGCAGATTTTTCCTTCTTATTCTCTGCCCTTTTGGTAAATCAAATCTTAAATCATTATCGCTGTACTTGTTGAAAAGTTCGTCCGTAGAACGAAAAGGGAAAATCTCCTCTTCAAAAAGACCCCAAAGGTCATTCAGAAGCATGGGAAACTATTATCAGCTACCACCAGATCCTTTTATTCAATCAAAACCTTTTTCTCTTTCTTCTTAGCCTCTTCAGTCTTTGGTATTCTTATTTCAAGAACCCCTTCTTTAAATTTCGCTGATACCTTCTCCGTCTGTACCTCTGTAGGCAGACGGAAGGATCGTGTGAAGGAGCCGTATGAACGTTCCATCCTGTAATAATTCTTCTTCTCGATCTTTTCCTCTTTCTTTTTCTCTCCAGAAATAGTTACGACGTCATCCGTCACTTTTACATCTATATCCTCTTTACTTATCCCGGGTAACTCTGCCTTTACTATTACCTCATCTCCTTCCTCAAAAACATCTACAGACGGGGAGACTTCTTCAATTTCAGGCATCCTTAATCTCGGGAACCATGACGGTCTCGTTAAAGATAAGGGTCTTCTGAAAAAGTCCTCGAACCACCTCTCCATTTCCTCAAAAGGTGTGAGGGCTTTTGTTGGTTCAACCTTTACTAACTCTTTTTCTTTTTTCTTTGCCATAATTTCACCTCCATATTTTTTATAAATGAAACTATCATTGGAAGTCAACATTGAAATTTTTAATAGGTATAAAACATGTCGGATATGATAAAAATCCCCTTTTTTTAAAGGGGCAAGGGGAGATTATTAATTCTCAAGTGCCTTTTCAGTTAGCAACAGTCGGCTTTAGCCTGCGTAAATAACAGGGGAGTATTAAGTCCCTATTCTTTAGTAATCCCCCTTATCCCCCTTTAGAAAAGGTTGATTTCAAAGGATTTATTATTGTCCCACAAAAATTTGTTGCTTCCTATTTTGTATTATTTGCCTGGAATATACTCTGGAGATAATATGATATACTCTATACATATTATGATATAAATATGAACCGGGCTTGGCCTCCACTATATAATAAAGAAATACCTTTAAAGCAGCAGGAAGGAGGAATCATGGAAAATAAAGAATCTCCAAAAGTAACCGGGGTATCAGACATTACCGGTAAAATTGTTAAGGTAAGACATGCAACTGAGGCAGACATGGGCTTTATTATGGAGTATTTAGAGAAATACCATCTTGATACGGAAAACCTTCATTACAACCAGTTTGTAGTAGCTACGGAAAACGGAAATCCTATTGGGTTTGGCAGGCTAAAGAAGATCGGGGAAACGTATGAGGTTGGCTGTGTTGTGGTCATAGAAGAAAGAAGAAAGGAGGGAATCGGTGCCCTGATCATAAAGCACTTGTTAGATTATTCACCGGTAAAGATGGTATATGCGATAACAGACGTAACGGATGACTTTAAAAAACTTGGTTTTTTAGAGACGAAAGAGGGGTCACAAGAACTCATGAGCGCCCTCGATAAAGCATGCAGAATCGGAGGAAAACAGAATGCCATCCTTATGGTTTATAAAAAGGATTAAATGATTCTTAGAGTAAACTCAAGGAGACCTTATGAATATTCAAGAAAAGGTAAAAGAGATTATCAGGAGATTAAAAAAGGAATACCCCGAGCTGAGAACAGCCCTCAATTTCAATAACCCTTTTGAGCTTCTCGTTGCAACCATACTTTCTGCGCAGACTACCGATGTCCATGTAAACAAGGTAACAGAAAACCTGTTTAAAAAATACAAATCAGTCAAAGATTATGCGAATGTATCGATCGATACACTTCAGAAGGATGTAAGTTCCATAAATTTTTATAAGACAAAAGCAAAGAATATTCATGAATGTGCAAAGATGATCGTCGAGAATTTCAATTCAAAGGTTCCTAAAACAATGGATGAGCTCATAAGTTTGCCCGGGGTGGCGAGGAAGACAGCTAATATTATTCTTTCTAATGCCTATGGAATAAATGAAGGTATTGCTGTAGATACCCACGTCAAACGCCTGTCTTACAGAATCGGGCTTACCAAGAATGAAGATCCCATGAAGATAGAAAAGGACCTTATGACAATAACTCCACAGGGAGAATGGGGAAATCTCTCGCATCTCTTAATATTTCATGGAAGAAAGATTTGCCAGGCAAAAAAGCCCAACCACAAAGAATGCGTTCTCTATGATATATGTCCATCAAGGAATATCTGACATAGAACTCTATCTTACATACAAAACTTGACTTTTTGAAGTTACAAACTTCACCAACTATCCCCAGTCTCAAGAGTTCTACATTTTTTTTTATCGATTACCTCATCTAATGTGCACGCTGGATGATGTTGAAAGGCCTGCGACTAACAGTAGGTCAAGGAATGGCGAGTTACTACAGGATTACCTATAGCACTTCACCGGTTGCGATATGAACCGCTGGAAGATTTCCTTCAGATTACACAAAAGATTC
>CAZLFE010000002.1:0-7959 GCA_964558725.1 uncultured Nitrospiraceae bacterium
AGTCCTTCACACGTCATTCCTCAACTTCGCAGCGGAATGACGCTTATTCGGAATCCTCAATGTAGATTTCTTCCTCATCAGGTGGCCGTAATTTTCTCAACCAGTAGCTAAGGTAGTTTACTTTAAAGAGGGGAATTAAGTAGATTCGATCAAATAAATAGAGCCATCATAAAGGTCTGCTTTCTTGGACAACCTTAACGTGGCAAATTCTAATTTATGCCTCTACGTTTATCAGGATGACCATTTACCCTTATTATGGCTCCAGAATAACTTGCGATCCCAGATCCGAGAAACCTGAAGCTTTTTGTCTAAGTGGGTGCTTCGGTAAATGCTTTAGGCTTCCTCCTCACTGCTGGAGGCTTGCTCACCGCATCTAACTCCCGCTCCCTATCTCAGTGACTTGGTTCTCAGGTTTAATCTCGCCCTGGGAGTCGCAATACTTTTTCTTTCTTACAATATTACTCCTTTTATGAGACATTGCAAGAGTTAAATAGCCTGGAAAAAGAATGTCTGAGCTTATTCCTGCATCCTAACACGCGTTATTAACTATTATGTCCCGATATCAACAATTTTTAAGATCTTACATGCTATAAAAGAGGCAGAGAAAAATCTGACCATTATACAAAGTAAGCGTTAATTCAAAACTTAGTTGAATATGTAGATAAGTAGGTGGAACAGTTTTAAAGAAAAGGGGATGATCAATCATCCCCTTTTCTACAAATATGAACACTAAAATTTTATTTATTTCACAGCATCCTTAAAAGTTTTCCCGACTGAAAACTTAGGAATCTTTCTGGCAGGAATTTTTATTGGTTCCCCTGTCTGAGGGTTTCTTCCTGTCCGTGCTTTCCTTTTTGCAACCGAGAAAGTTCCAAAGCCAACAAGAGCAACCTTGTTACCTTTTTTGACACTTTTAACAACTCCATCGATGAAAGAATCAAGTGCCTTTCCCGCTACCGCCTTGGAGATCCCTGCATCCTTTGCCATCTTTTCAACAAGTTCAGCCTTTGTCATAATAATACCTCCTTGTTAATGCATTTTTAATGCTCTACATTATACTCGATTAAAGAAATACTTTTCCAATACCAAAATAAGTAAAGCAACCCAAAAGACTTAATATCGTTCATATTTAGGAGGTGTTCCATGACTCTAAAAGAAGCAATAGCCTTATTGGGAGCTTTTATGTCTGAACAAGTCGCAAAACGTATGGGCGAGCACATTCAAACGAAGAATCTTTTACCAGATGATAGGATATTTGCCCTTTGTTACTCAACGGCAAGATCATTGATAAGGAAGCTTGGGAGGAACTCATAGATTTAGATTTCTTAATAATGGTATATTTGGATAATTAATGTGAGCTTCCAATAAAGATTAACAAAAGAGAAAGATTATATGGGCACCCCGAACCAGTATAAAATACATCCCATTGTGATGGGAACAAAAGCGTTTGATAAAGGGATGATGACGTATCAGAGCGATTATGGACAACCATACACAATTCCCATTTACTGCTGGTATCTGGAGGGCGGAGATAAAAAAATTATAGTAGATACGGGAGAAATGGCTCCCTTCATCTCAAACGAGAGAGAAAGGTCCATCGGAGGGAAAATTTATAAATTTGAGGAAGGCCTGAGTCGATGGAGTCTGAAACCAGAGGATATCGACATCGTAATCCATACCCATTTACACAACGACCACTGCGAAAATGATTACAAATGCAGCAATGCTATATTTTATATTCACGAGAAAGAACTAGAACGAATACATAACCCGCATCCTTTAGATTTCCGCTACCTGGAAGATTGCATCCTGGATATTGAAAAAAATGGTCAGATCAAAAAGGTAACAGGAGATCAGGAAATTCTTTCTGGCATCCAGGTTATACATACACCTGCTCATACAGAGGGAGGGTTAACGGTACTGGTAAACACCTCTCAGGGGAAAGCTGCCATAACAGGATTCTGTGTCATCATGGAGAACTTTTATCCCCCGATAAAGATCAAGGCACTGGAGATGGAGGTTATCCCGCCCGGGACTCATGTCAATGCGTACGAAGCATATGATTTACTGCTAAAAGTGAGAGATATGGCAGATATCCTGCTACCACTTCATGAACCTAAATTTGCGTCTATTGACACCATTCCATAAGTAATTTATCAGGAATCATAAGTCCTTATCATCTCGGTCGGATAGTTTAAAAGGACAAGTCCTTTATTGAAATCCCGCTCGGTGTTCTCAATGCAGATGTGTTGACAGCATCAAAGCTATCTGGAGAGGTTATTTATGCGAGGGGTGACTCTCTCTGCAGCCTTTCCCACTCCTTGTCGATATCTTCCTGAAACTTCTTTATGAGCCAATCGTTTTCCGGACTGAAGAGGTGCTTGAATCTTCCCTGGGGCTTGAGAAAATCTATAATAGGTTTTTTGTCTTTTGGTTTAAAGGTTATTCGTGTGACTCCGTTTTCGACCTCATAGAGCGGCCAGTAGCAAGTATTCACTGCAAGCCTGCTCAACAATATGGCATCGTCAGTCCTCGACCTCCAACCCCGATTGCAGGGTGAGAGGATATTCATAAACTTTGGACCCTTTAAGGAGAGCGCCTTTCGAACCTTTTTCATGAGGTCAAGCCAGTTGCTTATCGACGCCTGGGCTGCATAGGGAATATCGTGTGCAGCCATAATCCTCGTAAGATTCTTTCTTTCCTGTATCTTTCCAGGGATACTTGTTCCAGCGGGACATGTTGTGGTATCTGCACCGAGAGGGGTTGCACTTGAACGCTGTATTCCCGTATTCATATAGGCCCCGTTGTCATAACAGATATAGAGCATATCATGTCCGCGCTCCATGGCACCCGAAAGACTCTGGAGTCCTATATCATAGGTTCCACCATCGCCACAGAAGGTCACAAACTTTATTTCCTCATTGATCTTACCTTTCTTTCTCAGAGCCCTGTACATTGTCTCTACCCCTGCTATCGTAGCAGCCGCATTTTCAAAAGCACTGTGTATCCAGGGTATCTTCCATGCGGTATATAATGAGATACAGGAGGAGACTTCAAGACATCCTGTTGACGAACATGCAACCACGGGATAATCTGATGCAAAAAGGACCATCTTGACGGCTATTGGTGCGCCACAGCCAGAACACATTCTGTGACCATGCGTAAAGAGGTCTTCCTTTTTTGAAAGCTCTTTTAACTTAAGCTGTACTGCCATCTTATTCCCTCACTCCGATATATTCTTTCACAATCTTCACCTTATCGGTCTTTGTTATTTCTACCAGTTCTGATAAGACCTGTTCTGCATGCTGGGGTAGAAAATCACGCCCGCCTAAACCGTAAATCTTATTGATCATCTGGGGTCTTTCTCTCACTTGGTAAAGGGCAGAGCTTACTTCTGCAAAGACAGGACCATAAGCGCCAAAGGAATCAGCCCTATCCAGAACGCAGACGGCCTTGAGGTGTTTTAAGGCACCTGCAACCTCTTTGTATGGGAAAGGTCTAAAAAGCCTGGGTTTTAATAATCCTGCCTTAATACCCCTCTCTCTGAATTCATCTATGACATCCTTTGATGTGCCAGCAGCTGAGTTTAATATGACGAGTGCTATTTCTGCATCTTCGAGCCTGTATGATTCAAATAGACCATACTTCCTCCCACTTATTTTTTCGAACTCCTGAGCAACATTAAGGACAACACCCTTAACCTTTGTCATAACCTCGTGTTGGGCACGTTTATATTCATGATACAGATCGGTCAGTATAAGAGGACCATAACTTTTTGGGTTATCAATGTCAAGCAATGGGTATAAAGGCTTATATTCTCCGACAAAGTTTCTGACCTCATTATCTTCAATATACTCTACCCTCTCTATTGAGTGGCTTATGATAAAGCCATCCAGACATATCATCACCGGCAGCCTTATATCCATATGCTCTGCAATCCTGAATGCCTGGATCGTATTATCGTACGCCTCCTGTGCATTTTCAGACCAGAGTTGTATCCAGCCCGAGTCTCTCGCACCCATTGCATCAGAGTGGTCTCCATGAATGTTCAGAGGAGCAGAAAGGGCTCTGTTCACGACAGGCATGATGATCGGAAGCCTTGTGCCAGAGGCAATAAAGAGCATCTCCCACATGAGAGCAAGTCCTTGACTACTTGTCGCAGTTGCAACCCTTCCACCACCAGCAGAGGCTCCGATGCAGGCACTCATTGCACTGTGCTCACTCTCAACGAGTATCAACTCTGTTTCAACCTTCCCATTAGAGACAAAGCTTGCGAATCTCTGCATCATGTCTGTCTGCGGGGTAATTGGGTATGCAGCACAGACATCAGGGTTTGTCTGTCTCAATGCCTCAGCTACCGCCTCATTCCCTGTTACAGCAACAATTCTTGCCATATTATTTGCCTTCCTCTACCATTACAATAGCCTTCTTCCCCTTTTTTCCAGGACATTCTAAGGCACAAATACCGCATCCCTTGCAGTAGTCATAATCATATTCTTCCCTTTTACCATCTCGTACTTTTATTGCCATATCAGGGCAATAAATCCAGCAGAAAAGGCACTGAATACAGTTCTCCTTTATCCATATCGGTTTGAATGCCCTCCACGAGCCTGTCTTAAACTCTACTGCATTCCCAGCTTCAAGTATTACAGCCCCTGGTGTGAGCTCTTTCCACCCTTTCAGTTTCATTCTTCCCGTACCTCCTCATACCCGCGCTTCGTTGCTTCGAGGTTACCATCTATAATTTTCTGAGAAAATTTCTTTCCAAAACTCTTTCTGACATCCTCAAGGAGGTGTTCTATGCTTACAATGCCTGTTACCTTGCATACAGCACCAAGCATAGCAGCATTTGGCAACGCCCTTCCTATACATTCAAAGGCTATCTTTGTTGCATCAACGGTAAAAACCCTCTGTCCATGTTTTGGATTAAGCTTTTCCCTTATCTCCCCTGGGTCTTTTGGAGTATTAATAACAAATATTGCATCCTCAGTTGCACCCTCTGAGACATTGATTGAATCCAGAAGGGTCGGATCCACAACACTTACGACCTGAGGGTTCAGTACAGGACAATGCATCCTGAGGGGTTTTGAGCTGACCCTGTTGTATGCCCTCAGCGGTGCGCCAGACCTTTCAGGACCATACTCTGGAAAGGCCTGTACATGTCTCCCTCCGCTCAAACAGGTATCTGCCAGAACTTTTGCAGCAGTAACCGTACCCTGACCTCCTCTTCCATGCCATCTTATTTCAATTGTATCAGACATTTTGCCTCCACAGAAACCAGATAAAGATAATTATATTCTCTTCTGAACTTATATTTCAAGTCAATAAATTGAGACGCTGAAATACCCATATAATAAACACAAATGTCATGCTGAACTCGTCGGAGCGACTCTCAGCGAAGACTCGCATCGAGTTTCAGCATCTCATAAAATCAAATAGTTATGAGACCCTGAAATAAATTCAGGGTGACAAAAACATACTTTTTCAGCTCTCTCAAATTGGATAAATAATCCAAAAATTAATTCCCCCGATTATCTATGATATCCTCATTTTTATTTCAAGTCTATCTCACACTTAATATTTTAGATAAAACAAACTATTGATTTTCTCATCTCATTTATGGTATCAAATAGGATTCAAAAGGAGGTCTGATTTGCCAGCTAAACCAAAACCAAAGAAGAATCTTTCAGCAATAAAGAGGATCAAACAGTCTTTAAAAAGGAATATTCGTAATAAGGCTGTCCGTACTGCCATCAAAACGCAGATAAAGAAGGTTGAGTCAGCAATAACATCAGGTAATAAAGAAGATGCAGGAAATGCCCTTATAGAGGCAATAAAGACAATACAGAAAGCTGCATCCAAGGGCGTTATCCACAAAAATAATGCCTCCAGAAAGATATCCAACCTTACCAGAAAAGTAAACGCCCTCTCTAAAGCCGAAGCAGCCTGACGAGAAGATACTCCATCGGAAAGTCTCTGCCTGAGCTTTTTATATCTATATCTGCTGTGTTGAGAGTCTCGAATACCTTCAAAAGGTATTCATTCCCCTTGGGTCTGCTGCGAGCAGAGAGCTTACGGCCATAGAGCCAGTTCAGAATACCTATGAGGCTATATTTCTCTGTCGTTTCCCTCAAAGCTTTGTAAATCCTGAAGACCCTTTGAGCATCCTTTTCCTCAAGTGCCTCAACAAGGTCAAAGGGAGTGTAAAACCCTCCTCCTTCAATAATCTCAGAGATATCATCTACGCTCAACCTCTGCTTTCCGAGAAGAGAAATTTTTTCAATCTCTGCTGAAAGGAGACCGAGGTCAGGCCCTTTCAGCCCCAACAGGTAGTCGGCTACATCATCAGATATCTCAAGACCTCTCAACTTTGCCCTATGCCGTATCCAGGATGGAATCTCTGTTTCCCTTATATCCAGGGATATGATTTTCAAAACCCTGAAACGTTCCTTCATCTCTTTCTTCAATGCTCCTTCATGACATATCAATAAGATCGAATAAGGTGCGGGATTAGTGATATAAGAATCCAATCTTTTCAGATCCTTCTTAGAAAGCCCCTGGAGGTTTCCCAAAAATACGATAAATTTCCTTTTTCCGAAGAAGGGAGCTGTATTTGCCGCATCGAATATCTGCTCACAGGGGGACTTCTCATCTTTCTCCCATGAGAAATCAAATATGTGGAGGTTGAATTCTCTCTCCTCCTCAGGTACAAGTTTCTTTACTGCCCTTATAGCCTCCCTATTCAAAAAGGCGTCTGACGCATGGAGGAGATAAACCGGGGAAGGCAGACCTTTTTCTATCTCATTGAGAAATGCCTGGAAACTCATCTATAAATCCTTTTTTTAAGACTCATTGCTTCCTGTTAGAATCCTCTTCTCTCACAGGGTAAATAAGGGCAGCGACTATCTCCATTGCCATATCTTTTACAGCCCTTTCTGATGCAATCTCTTTAAAGGTAAGTACATCCTCCAGCATGCCTAAAGCAGGGAAAGAAACGATAAAAGGAGAGCCTATATTCTTGACCTCTTTCGTATCTCCCGATGGCCCAACCAGCCTGAAATCTCCTCTCATAACTACTTCATACTGTATCGCTGTGCCTTTTCTTTCTGATAAGACATTTAATTCAAAAAGATGTATTGTTCCGCTGAGTCTATAACCTGCAGCGGGTTGAACAGTAACTCCATGTTTCAGAAACTCTTCTGTGAGAGCCTTGTAAAGCCTGTCCTGGAGTTTTGGTTCGAGGGTCTTGTTCTCAATTCCTTCAATCTGTATTGAATCGAAAGGCAAAGTTGTCCTATTCTGGAGTGTGTAACCACAACCAACCAAGCATAGAGCAGAGAGCAGAGTGTACACTGCATAGCATAATAGACGGCTGCGGTTACGAAGCCCGTTTCGTCTATCGGCTATATCGAACGGTGGTTGCACGTTACCGATACAGGCATCGTTGCCGCAACCGGTTGACGTCTCCTTATCATTTGCTCTCATTTATCCCTCGATGACTATATTAACCAATTTGCCTTTTACAACGATAACTTTCTTAATTGTCTTGCTGCCGACAATATCTTTTATTTTTGGTCCCTGAAGGGCCATCTTCTTTATCTCATCATCAGCGATGCCAAGAGGTATGAGGAGCTTTGACCTTAGTTTACCATTAACCTGAATGACCAGTTCGATTCTCTCCTCCTGCGCAACCTCTTCATCCCAGTCAGGCCACTTCTCTTCAAAGATACTCGGTTTATTCCCCAAGGCTTCCCATAATTCCTCTGCTACATGAGGGGCAAAGGGAGAAAGGAGAAGCAATGCCCTCTCTATCGCAAATCTGAAAGTCGCCCAATCCTCATCCGTTCTGGGCTCAAAGGAAACTATCTCATTGACAAGTTCCATCAATGCTGCTACCGCGGTATTGAAGTGGTACTCCCGTTCTATGTCTGTTGTTACCCTTTTCATGGTCTGATGGGT
>CAZLFE010000002.1:8059-20300 GCA_964558725.1 uncultured Nitrospiraceae bacterium
AACCTATAGGCTCCCTCTACTCCCTTGTCAGACCATTCAAGGTCCTTCTCGGGTGGTGCTGCAAAGAGAGAAAACAATCTTAAGGTATCAGCACCATATTTTTGTATAAGGTGATTGGGGTCAACAACATTCCCCCTTGATTTAGACATCTTAGCGCCATCTTTTATGACCATGCCCTGAGTAAGAAGGTTCTGAAATGGCTCGCTGAAATCAATAAGTCCGAGATCACGCATAACCTTTACGAAGAATCTTGAATAAAGGAGATGCAGTACTGCATGCTCAATACCGCCTATGTACTGGTCAACAGGCATCCAGTATCTGACTTCTGAATCAGGACTTCTCAGGGCAGATGGCAAAGGAATGTCATCCTTTTTCAGGCAGTAGCGGATAAAATACCATGATGAGTCAACAAAGGTATCCATCGTGTCTGTCTCACGCCTTGCCTTCCCACCACATAAAGGGCACTCAGTATCTATGAATTTCTCTGAATCGAGAAGTGGAGAGCCACCCTTTCCTGTAAGCTTCACATCCTCTGGAAGAATCACAGGAAGGTCCTTTTCAGGTACAGGAACCACTCCACATTTTTCACAATAGATAACTGGAATGGGTGTTCCCCAGTACCTTTGTCTTGATATACCCCAGTCCCTGAACTTATAATTAACTACCTTCCTGCCAATACCCTTATCTTCTATAAATTGAGCTATTCTATCTCTTGCGATATCGCTCATGAGACCGCTAAATTGACCTGAATGAACAAGTACACCTTCACCCTCATAAGCCTCACCCTCTCTCCCTTTCTCCGTGCCACTGATGGGCACGATAACAACCCTTATGGGCAGACCGTATTTCTGAGCAAAATCAAAGTCCCTCTGGTCATGAGCAGGAACAGACATAATCGCTCCTGTCCCATATTCCATGAGGACAAAATTTGCGACATAAATGGGTATTTTCTCATCATTCATCGGATTAATTGCATGAAAACCCGTAAAGAGGCCTGTCTTCTCATCCATTCTGCCGTATCGCGCCTTGAGACTTTCGAGATTCTTCTTATCTGAGACGAGCTTTTCCGTAAGAGGGTGAATCGGAGCGATACAAACGAAGGTTGCTCCAAAAAGCGTATCCTGCCTTGTTGTAAAGATCCTTATATTTCCATCCATCCCATCGATCTCGAAGTCAACCTCGACACCTGTACTCTTTCCTATCCAGTTCTTTTGCATAGCAATAACCCTCTCAGGCCATCCCTTCAGTTCATCGCACCTTTGCAGAAGTTCTTCAGCATAATCAGTAATTTTTAAAAACCACTGCTCAAGCTCTTTCTGTACTACAATACTCTCGCATCTCCAGCACCTCTCATCTATGACCTGTTCATTTGCAAGAACGGTTGCACATGATGGACACCAGTTCACAAAGGAATATTTTCTGTAGGCAAGTCCTCTCTCGAACATCTTAAGGAAAAACCACTGGTTCCATTTGTAATACCCGGGGCTACACGTCGTCACCTCCCTTTCCCAGTCATAGCTAAGTCCCATGCGATTGAGCTGACTTTTCATGTAATTGATATTTCTGTATGTCCATGATGTTGGATGAACACCATGTTTTATTGCAGCATTCTCTGCAGGAAGCCCGAAAGCATCCCATCCCATGGGATGAAGGACATTGTAGCCGCGCATCTTCTTGTACCGTGCTACTACATCACCAATGGCATAGTTCCTTGCATGACCCATGTGGATTTCACCAGAAGGGTAAGGGAACATTTCGAGGCAGTAGAATTTTTCCCTCGAAGGATCTCTCTCCGTCCTATAGAGTCCTTTCTCAATCCAGTACTTCTGCCACTTGAGTTCTACTCTTTGAGGGTCATATCTTTCTTCCATAAATGCCTCCAACGCACATTAGAGCCTATTATATCCACTGGAAATCAGCATTGACAAGTTAATGATTATCAAAAGGTACCATCCCAAACTTTTGCTTGATGATTTTAGCTTCAACTATTTCTGACTGAAAAATGTCCTTGGAGCGAACATTGCGAAATTTTTGGGTTACCAGCCTTAGTGAAAGGAGTGTCCCTGAAGGGGCAAATTTGCACTGTCTGAGGCCGAAGGCCGAGTTTGCAAATTCGAACGACCGAACTTTAGGCTGGTCAAAAATTTCGTGCAGGGAGCGAAAGGGCATTCAGTATTAAACCAGAGCTACTCTTAGGTTTAAATTCTAGCTATTTTCTAAGCAGACGGAAAAGAAGGGGGAAATCAGGTTTTGCACGTACTGTCAAGATTGAACTGGTAGGTGTTCCATTTCTTGCAACTGCCACACCTTCCAGACCACTCAGGAGAAGTGTGACCACATTCCATGCAGCAGTAAGGTAGCTTGAGGGCTACCTTCATATCAAGGGCCTTCCTGAACTCTTGCACAGCCTTATCAGACTGGTGTCTCTTCAGATAAAGACTACCCATTAGTTGGTGTAGCTCCGGATAAGCAGCACTTCCCGTGTCTATGGATAAAAGGGTTTCGAATGCATCATCTATCATCTCGAGCCTGTAAAAAAGCTTCCCAAGAAAAAATTTTATTCCAAGGTCCTGTGGATGCTTTAAAAGGTTATTCTTGTAAATCCTGATAAGCCGTGCCGGTTCACCAAGATTTATCAGTAAATCTTCAAGCCTTGCGAGGACAATCATCGAGGATGTCTCTTCATAGCTCTTCTCCAAAAGGTTAACAGCCTCCTCATTTTCGCCTTCCCGTAAAAGCACTTCTGCAAGTCCTAAGGTTGCCGGAATAAAATCCTTGTCTAATCTCAGCACTGTCCTAAAAGCTTTTTTTGCCTTTTCAAGATCGCCGTTTTCGAGACTCTGTCTTCCATACTCATACTTGTACCCTACAAGGTTCTGTCTTTCACGGGTTTTATCCTTCTCTGTATGCTCATTCTTCAGGATAAGTTTCTGGACACTCACAAGCTCATCCCACCTACCCTGCCTTTCGAGTATCCCTCTTTTCCTATAGAGGGCTGAGAGGTTTTCCTCATCTATATCGAGAATCTCTTCAAGGTAATGTAAGGCATCCGACCATCTGCCTGTCTTTTCCATGAGCCTTTCCGTAGAAAAAAGCGCTTCAAGATTTTGAGGGTTTAGGTTTCTTGCCTTCTGGTAGTATTCTGCTGCCTTCTGAAAATCCTCTTCAGAAACAGCGATATCTCCAAGTCTGAGTAAGGCATCGAGATGTTCTGGCTCTTTTGACAGAACACCCTGAAGAAACCCCTTCGCTCCATCTTCATTTTGGGCAAGGAGAGAGTTTAGAGCCTTTGAGTACGATTCCTGAACCTCTGCCTCTTTCTTCTGTTTCTTCTGATATTGCCAGTTATTGATAAACCTCTTCGCATCTCTTATTGCAATAATGATAAGCATTGTGATGGCACCGACGGCGCTTGACAGCAATAGGAGGGCAATCTTGGAGATTTCATAGGTCTTGCCAAAAGGCACTTTGATCGTAGTTGCTTCCTGATTGAAAATAGCAAAGATGGCAACAGTTCCAAGGAATAGAATAAATATGGAAATAGATACTTTACCCATTACCAAGCTCACTTAAGGGAATGATCTTGGCATCCAACCACAGTTTTTCAAGCTCATAAAAACCCCTTGTCGCTTCTTCGAATATGTGGAGTATCACATCTCCGTAGTCCATAAGAACCCAGTGGCTGTAGTTTAATCCTTCAATCCCGCGGGGCATTATCCCTGCTCTGTTCAACCTTTCTTCAACCCCTTCTGCAATAGCCCTTACGTGCGTTGTGCTTTCTCCAGAACAGATTACAAAATAGTCGGCAAAAATGGTCAGGCCTTTCAAATCGAGGATCAGTATATCCTTTGCCTTCTTATCAAAGGCAACTCTTGCTACTTCGAGGGCTTTTTCTCTACTTTCTAAGGTCTTCCCTCCCTTCACATTAAAATAGGGTTCAAGGGTTCGAGCTAAAGATTATCACTGGAATCCTTGAATCCTTTCTTTACTTTTAACTCTTATATAGCCTATTAGAAATTATATAGGATTCAACAGACTCTGGCAACAGATATTTTATACTCTTTCCCTCCCTGACGCGCCTTCTAATTTCGGTTGCAGAGATATCGATGAGAGGTATCCTAAAGGCTATAATGGACCTGTTTCCTTTGAGTGTTGTAATATACAATTCAAGTTCTGCCTTATCAAGCTTTTCAAGGTCATTTTTGGATGCACTTATGTATGGAGATGAAAGAAGATCAGCGAATCTGAAGGATGGCCGCGAGATAACGATAAAATCTACAAGGCTGATGAGTCTTTCAGCCTGCCACCAGGTAGGGATTTCAAGGAAAGCATCTATACCGAGGATAAAGTACAAGGTTGTACCATGAAAAATGCTCCTCAGTTCTTCTAACGTTTGAACAGAATATGATTTGCCCTGCCTCTTAAATTCAATGTCAGAAATTTCGAAGAAGCTGTTCTCTGACAGAGCAAGCTCTGTCATCTTGTATCTATGTACTGAATCTAAAAGATCCTGAGTCTTGAGTGGCGGATTCTTGGAAGGAATAAAGATGATTTTAGTTAGTTCAAACCTTTCTCTGACCTCTTCTGCTGCCCTCAGGTGGCCGTAGTGGATTGGATTAAAAGTCCCGCCGAATATCCCGATCTTCATCTAATCCGCATGATATACGATACATGATACATGATGCATGATGTTAATTCTCTCACTGTCTGTTTTTTATCCTGCATCCTACATCTTGTATCCTGTATCTTGATTTCATTCCCTCAATTGCCCGTTTCCCAGAACGATAAACTTTGTGCATGTGAGTTCCTCAAGACCCATTGGCCCTCGTGAGTGAATTTTATCCGTTGATATACCGATCTCAGCTCCAAGGCCAAACTGGTATCCATCATTGAGCCTTGTAGAGGCATTCACAAAGACTGCGGAAGAGTCGACCTCTTTCAGGAATCTCATAGCCCTGTCGTAGTCCCTTGTCACAATGGCATCAGAATGAGCAGATCCATATTTTGCAATATGCTCCATTGCTTCATCCATATCTTTTACAACCCTCACATTTAAGGTTAGATCAAGATATTCTTTGTAATAATCCTCTTCTTTCACATCTACTATATTTGGATATATGGAAAGCGTCTTCGGGCACCCCTTCAGCTCAACGCCTGCATCTTCAAATCTTTTAAGCATTATAGGTAAAAATCCTTCGGCAATAGCTTCATCAACAAGCATTGTCTCCATGGCATTACAGGTGCCAGGCCTCTGGACCTTTGCATTAAAGCATATCTCCTCAGCCATTATTAAATCAGCATCCCTGTCAACAAAAACATGGCAGACACCTTTATAATGCTTAAGTACCGGTATTCTTGAATTTTCTGTAACAGTTCTTATAAGGCCTTCACCACCTCTTGGGATTATTAGGTCAATAATGCCTTCAAGTTTGAGCATCTCCATAATTGCTTCTCTCTCGGGTATATCAATAAACGTAATAGCTCCTTCATGGAGCGCCTCTTCTTTCGCAACCGTTCTTAAAACCGCTACAATTGCCTTATTCGAGTTTATGGCCTCGGAGCCCCCCCTGAGTATTACAGCATTGCCAGCCTTAAGACAGAGCCCCGTTGCATCTACCGTCACATTTGGCCTGGACTCATAGATGATCCCAATAACCCCGATAGGTACGCGCATCCTTCCCACGGTCATTCCATTCGGCCTCTGCCACATCTTCGTTATTTCGCCAACTGGATCTGGGAGAGCGGTAACCTCTATAAGACCCTGTGCCATCTCATTGATACGTTTCTCGTTTAATGTCAGCCTGTCAATCAATGCATTGGAAAGTCCTTTTTTCTCTGCAAACTGGATATCTTTTTGATTCTCTGAAATAAGCATTTTTGCATTTTTTCTCAAGGCTTCTGACATTTTCAGGAGGATGAAATTTTTCTTTTTTGATGATGACTTTGCCAAGGCCTTCGCACCCTCTTTTGCCTCCATTGCCTTACTCAGAACATATGCCTTTATATCCATCAGCTACCTCCGAATAATCAATTTCCATTAACGATTATAATATCACAACTTCAATAATATTCAGAAATTTAGAGGCATGGCAATCATCTTTTTATTCAGTTCATGATGGCAGGATGTTGTATTTGAGCGGCTTCTTTTGCCGATATTCCAATGAGAATTCTATAATATAAAGAGGCAAAAGCCTCGGAGTCCCGACATGTATCGGGACGAGAATGAGCAAAAATACTATATCCTGCCTCATAGAAAAAAACGGGATTGTTTCACTCCGCTCACAATGACGATCTTCTATGTCGTGATTTCATGAATACCCTCATGATTGACATGACCATGACATTATGCTAAAAAAAGAAGACTATGTGGGATTACACGAAAAAAGTAAAGGAACTTTTCCTGCACCCCAAAAATGTTGGCGAGATAAAAGACCCTGATGCTGTTGGTGATGTAGGTAGTATCATATGTGGCGATGCCCTCCGACTTACCCTCAAGATTGACAGAAAGAATAATACAATTACGGACGCAAAGTTTCAGACCTTCGGCTGCGCAAGTGCAATAGCAAGCTCCTCTGCCTTAACAGAACTCATAAAGGGAAAGACCATTGATGAGGCATTAAAAATAAGCAATCAGGATATTGCAGAATATCTCGGAAGCCTTCCGAAAGAAAAGATGCATTGCTCTGTTATGGGCAGGGAAGCTCTGGAAGCAGCAATAGCCAATTTCAGAGGAGAAAAGAAACCACTTGAGAGAGAAGAAAAAATTGTGTGTGAGTGTTTCGAGGTCTCAGAGGAAAAGATACGAAAGGTCGTTATCGAAAACCATCTCACAACAGTAGAAGATATAACAAATTTTACAAAGGCAGGAGGTGGATGCGGCAGTTGCATCCCTGCCATAGAGGCCATATTAAAGGATATATGGTTTGTAAAGCCTGTACCTGAAAAGCCTGTGGCACCGAAAAAACTGACCAACCTCCAGAAAATAGCGCTCATACAGGATGTTATTGAAAAAGAGATACGGCCAAGGCTTCAGGCTGATGGTGGGGACCTTGAACTCATTGACATAGACGGCAATAAGGTTATCATTGGTTTGAGAGCAATGTGCGTTGGATGTCTCATGGGTGATGTAACAGTAAAAGGCATCGAAAATAAACTCAAGGAACTTGTCAGCAGTGATATCACTGTGGAGGTAGGATGAAGACGATTTACCTTGACAACAATGCAACTACACGGATAGCACCTGAGGTCTTCGATGAGATGAAACCTTATCTCACTGACCTCTATGGAAACCCTTCGAGTATGCACACCTTTGGTGGAGAGCTTCGTAGCAAGATTGAAGAGGCAAGGGCTAAAGTTGCCAACCTCTTAGGTGCAGAGCCCGAAGAGATAGTCTTTATGAGCTGTGGCACGGAAAGTGATAACACAGCACTGATGAGCGCAGTAGAATCTTACCCCCAGAAAAGACATATTGTCACCTCACGGGTAGAACACCCTGCTGTCTTTAACTTTGTAAAGCACCTCGCAAGGAGAGGTTATAGGGTAACATTCCTTCCCGTAGATAGTAGAGGAAGACTCGACATGGATGCTTTCTTGAAGGCAATTGATGATGATACAGCAGTCGTTTCGATAATGTATGCCAATAATGAAACAGGAGTAATTTTTCCCTTAGAAGAAATAGGGAAAATCCTGAAAGAAAAGAAGATACTCTTTCATACAGATGCTGTACAGGCAGTAGGTAAACTTCCTATCAATGTGAAAAGACTCCCTGTTGATATGATTTCCCTTTCAGGGCATAAGCTTCATGCCCCGAAGGGTATAGGAGCACTTTATGTAAGAAAGGGCACAAGATTTTATCCTTACATAATCGGGGGACACCAGGAGAATGGGAGAAGGGCTGGAACAGAGAATGTAGCTTCCATAATTGGCCTTGGAAAAGCCTGCGAGCTTGCAGGTAAACATCTCGAAAAAGAGATAGCCTACCTGAGTAAACTCAGGGATAAACTCGAGAAAAACCTCCTCAAGAACTGTCCTGATGTAAGGATTAACGGTGATCCAGAGCACCGCCTGCCAAACACAACAAATATAAGCTTTGAATACGTTGAGGGAGAATCCATACTCCTCAGGTTAAATGAATATGGCGTATGTGCATCATCAGGGTCTGCATGCACATCAGGCTCTCTTGAACCGAGCCATGTCCTGAGAGCCATGGGTACACCATTCACAGCCATTCATGGCTCCATAAGATTTTCCCTCAGTCGATATAACACAGAAACAGAGATTAACAAGGTATCAGATATAATGCCGGAAATCATAAAGGAATTGAGAGAACTCTCCCCTTTTGGCAAGGAAAAAATCAAAAAATTATAGGATTCGAAAGATCAAGTGAAAATAAAACACTTGAACCCTTGAATCCTCGAACCCTTTTCGAAAGTATTCGGAAAAAGAATAAGTTAAAGAAAGACATAGATAATTTTTAATCACCTATGATGAGATGATATTCTTATGGCGGGCACTTCGCGCAGATGGATGCAAATAAAGAAGTAGAGAGGTACCTGTCTCCCCTGTCAGGAAGTATGACGACAATAACACCTTCCTTAAGTTCACTTGATTTCCTAAGGGCTATGTGCATTGCCGCACCACTTGACATCCCTACAAATGCCCCTTCCTTTACAGCAAGCATCCTCGTTGCATCAAAAGCTTCCTCATCGTTTACTATATGGCGCTCATCGAGAATTGAGGGATCGAATATCTTCGGGACAATACACTCCGTCATATTTTTAAGGCCCTGTATCCTGTGACCTAAAATAGGCTCTACCCCTATAATCTTTATATCCTTATTGAACTCCTTAAGTCTCTTCCCCACACCCATAAGTGTCCCTGTAGTTCCCATTCCAGCCACAAAATGGGTTATTTTACCGCCTGTCTGCTCTATTATCTCTTTCCCCGTAGTCTCATAGTGGGCTAATACATTTGCCTGGTTGTCGAACTGGTTCGGCATAAAATACCTCTCTGGATCTTCGGAATGTATCCTGTGGGCCAATATTATTGCACCGTCTGTTCCTTCCTCTGAAGGACTCAGTAAAAGCTCCGCTCCGAAGGCCTCAAGAATCTTTCTCCTTTCCATGCTAACGCATGCAGGCATGGTAAGCTTAACCCTGTATTTCTTCGCTGCAGCAACCATTGCGAGTCCTATCCCCGTATTTCCTGATGTAGCCTCAAGTATCACCTTATCCCTTGTAAGCTTCTCCTCCTTCTCTGCTGCCTCTACCATGTATAGAGCAATCCTGTCTTTGATGGAGCCCCCAGGATTATTGCCCTCAAGCTTTGCAAAAAGCTTTACCTTAGGATTAGGGTTTAAGCCATCTATGCTGGCAAGCGGTGTGTTCCCTATGCACTGAAGAATACCCATATGTTTAATTATAGATTTGACCTCCTCGGTTGGTCAAGGGGAGATACCTTTATTAACAGATGGGATATTTCCCCAGGCTCAATTCAATGCAGAATTTATTGATATGAGCAAACTCCTTTTCAAAGATCCTCTCTATCGTCCTCGCTATCTCGTCTATTTTCCTCCCCTTTTGGAGTAAAACCTGAGCAGTGGCTATCTGAGGTTTATTAATAGGTGTGCCGATCCTGCTTAAAAGGAGGACGTACACTTCTTTTATCCCTTCTATTTGTGTAAAAATCTCCATGGCAATCTTATGGGCAAGGACATTATATATTTTCCCTACATGACTTACAGGATTCTTTCCCGCCGCAGCCTCAGTGCCCATAGGCCTGTTCATCGAAATAAGCCCATTTACCCTGTTTCCGCGGCCCACCTGCCCTGAATCCGCATCTTCTGCTGATGTGCCCAGAAGGCTCAGATAGATTCCCCCAAGCCCCCTTCCCTCCGCATCAAGGGTATTAAAATGAACTTCTTTTCTCTTAAACCCTTTGAACCTTTCAAGAAATGTAACCATCTCCTTATGGATGATTTCCTTTCTTTCAAAATACTCTTTTTCGGATTTGATGTAACTTGTAAGAAGGGGCATCGCAACTGTTAAATCCAATACATTCACCCTTCTCAGGCCCATAACCTTTATGTCTTCACCTGTCTCTGGATATCTATCTTTAAACCTTTTTGAATTCAGGTATCTTTCAAGTTCAAGAACAACCATTTCAGTTGGGCTTAACGGATAATATCCTACAGCAGCAGATGTATCATTTGCACTCCTGACTTTTCCAGACCTTCGAAATATGTCAGTAAGCTCTTCTGAACCAGGTGCAAGGACTACCCTGTATTTCAGGTGTTTTTCAGGATTAACAAACCTCATGTTTTCCCTGATCCATTTTTTAGCAGTCTCTACTGCGATATCAGCAACGGGGATCTCCGTACCATCAGCCATGAATGTTGCTCTGTCTCCTATGGTCAGCTCTATTGGTTTTAGAACCCTTCCGCCTCCAAACCTCTTAGAAACCTTCCCTGCTGCGAGAAGACCCTTATCTATGTTATGGTGGAGAATCGTTCCAAACTCCTTAACATATTCTTTTGATAAGGCTACAGAAATAGCATCCATTATGGAATCACACATATAATCTGGATGGCCCGTTCCTTTTCGCTCTACGATCTCAACAGGGTGTTCAGTAATGGACTTTCCCCTATATGCCTCGATGATAATCATAAATTACTTTACTTTTGAGCCCTCTTTTATCTCTCTGTCGGTAGTTATTATTGATAGCTTCCCTTCATTATCAGACGCAGCAAGTAACATACCCTGTGATTCAATCCCCATGAGCCTTGCAGGTTGCAGGTTTGTGACCACTAAAATCCGCTTGCCTGTAAGCTCCTCAGGTGTATATGCCTTGCCAATCCCTGCTACTATCTGTCGCTCCTCACCCGTATCAACCTTCATAACGACCAGTTTGTTTGAACCTTCAACCCTTTTTGCTTCAATGACCTTCCCTATCTTGAGTTCGACCTTTGCGAAATCTTCAATGGTTATCATTTTTCCCTACCTTGCATAGGAGGCACGACATAGCATTTGAGCGGATTCTTTTGCCGATAGTCAAATAGAATATCAATAAAAATCAAGAGGCAAAAGCCTCGGAGTTCCGACTTTGTCGGAACGAGAATGAGCGAAAATGCTATGTCGTGCCTCTTTAAAATAATCATAACTAAAAGCTCATCATTTTTTCCTTTATCTGACATCAGGTTTTTATAATGCACCTGAAAAAGCATGTCCTGCTTCCTGTATGGCAGGCCCCCTCGCCTTTCTGAACCACCTTTATAAGAAGCGTATCTTCATCACAGTCATAAAGGATCTCCTTAACCTCCTGAACATTGCCTGATGTTTCGCCCTTCTTCCAGTATTTCTGCCTCGATCGCGACCAGAAATGGGTGAAACCTGTTTCGAGAGTCATCTCTAAGGATTTCCTGTTCATGTAGGCGAGCATCAATACCTCGTTATTGACGGCATCCTGTATGATTGCCGGTATCAGCCCCTTATCATCGTATTTTAATTCAGGTATCATCATCCCTCCTTTAAAAATTCCCGAATGAACTTTTGTCATCTCCTCGGTGAAATCACTAAACCCTTGAACCCTTGAAACCCTTGAACCCTTGAACCCTTGAACCCTATCCATACTTTGATTATTGGTAGTAAAATGCAATTCGGTTATAACTTATATCCTATCTTCCTCAGAAACTCCTTCCTATGAACCTTATCTTCAGCAGCTTCAATACCTTTTGGGGAGAAACCGTCAATCACACCGAGCACTCCTTTACCTAGTGACGTTGCTGCTACAACCACCTCAAGAGGGTTTGCTGTTGCGCAGAAAACCCTGCAGACCTCAGGGCAGTTCTTGATCTGGTTGAGCACGTTGATTGGAAAGGCGTTTTTAAGGAGGATACAAAATACATGACCGGCTCCCAATTCTTGAAGGTTCTTGGTGCAGACAGTAATAAGTTCTCCGTCATTACCTTCTGTCCTTATCAAACATGGACCTGATGACTCTGTAAAGGCAATACCAAATCTTGCCTGGGGAATAGTCGTTGCAATGATTTCGTAGAGGTCTTCTGCGGTCTTTATAAAATGTGTCTGCCCAAGGATTAAATTGCAGCCCTCCGGGATCTCCATTGTTATCACCTTCAGTTCCATAATCACCTCCGTTTCATCGTAAGGAGTAAATAGTAAAGCGTGATGGAAAATAAACTGTCCCACAGCAAAGCTGCGAGGTGTCTCTGTCATTCTGGCTCGTC
>CAZLFE010000002.1:20400-23213 GCA_964558725.1 uncultured Nitrospiraceae bacterium
GTCCAGAATCTTTCTTTATCACAGAAGGATTCCCGACAAGCGGGAATGACAAACAGAACAAAGCATTATACCCGAAGCAGAACTTCGGGGAATTCTTTATTAAACGGTCACCTCACGCCTCACGCCTCATGATTTTTAATATGCTATAATGAAAATAAATTTCTAAGGAGATGTCAAGCCTTAATATATGTAATGTGTTCATAGTGACGAGTTGTGAAAGGGAATTTGAAAATATTTTGTCGCCTATTGTTTCTTGCCTTTTATCTGATATGCTTCTCTACTCCTTCAAGCGCTGAAGGAATAACAGGGCTTGAGGTGACGCTGAAGAACAATGAAATCTACGTTGCGGCTTCCCTCGCTCTCGAAGAAAAATATTTACAAGAACTCAGAAATGGCATAGAAAAGGAGTTAATATTCTACGTTGATCTCTTCAAGGTATGGAAGATGTGGCCTGATGAGTTTGTTCTCGGTAAATCCTTAACAAGAACCCTCAAATGCGATCCTGTAAAGAGTGAGTTTATTGCAACCTCTTATGATGGAAATACAATCGTCGAGAAGAGATTTAAATCCTTCGAGTCCATGACGAATTGGGCGCTGAGCATCGATGAACTGAAACTCACGAATATGAGAGAACTCGATCCAGGAATGCATTTTGTCAGGATAACGGTAGAGTCAAAAATCAGGAAACTGCCTCCCTTAATAGGGCACTTTATTATTTTCTTATCAGAAAATGAATTCAAGATTTCAAAGGATTCTTCAAATTTCCCTATAGGGACTTTTAAATGAAAAACCTCCGTTTCCATATTATCGTAGGCCTTTTATTTTTGCTCATCGTTGTTGCCTTCGGTGTCGAGCTCTACTATATGCGGCTTGAGAGTGTTCCCTTCTTATTAAAGTTGCCCGTCCTCATCCTGTTGAACCTCACGATTATTGCCCTTCTTACTCTTATGTTCTTTGTCGGGAAGAGTCTCGCGGGACTCTATCTCGAAAGAAGAAACAGAATCCTTGGATATAAATTCAAAACAAAACTCGTAGTTGTCCTCGTTGTCCTTACCTTGATCCCTGCCACCATTTTATTCATTGTTTCAAGTGGTCTTATTACGAATTATATAGACCGCTGGTTTGCTCCTCAACTCAAACAACCTCTTGATAGCTCTGTTGAAATAGCCAAGGCATTTTATGAGTTAGAAAAACAAAGGGCTCTCGATTACGCAAAGAGATTACCAACAGGGGAAACACCTGCAGGCAATTATACTGTCAGACATCTCACGGAGATACCCAAAAATGCTACTGAAACGGTGAAAGCTGCCTTTGAAGGCAAGGAAGGGGCGGAGATCATATCAGAGGATAGCGGAGACAGAATTATAGCCGTGTTGCCTGAACACCATGGTGGAAGGCAGACAGGAATAATAGTTGTTGAGTCTTTCATCCCGAAAAAGATTACAGAAAATGTTGAAAACATTAAGAATGCCTATGAAACATACTTAACCCTCGAATCTTGGAGAGTGCCGATAAAGACAAACTACCTCTTGATCCTAGGTTTCCTTACACTTATTGTCATTTTCATGGCCTTATGGATTGCCCTGAAGATTGCGAGGGGGATAACAGATCCTATTCAAAGCCTCGCACAGGCAACAGAACAGGTTGCCACTGGAAACCTCGATGTTCATGTTGATCTGAGCCAGAAGGATGAGATAGGACTCCTCGTGAATTCCTTTAATCACATGGTAAAAGAACTGAAGGAGGGTAAAGAGTCTCTCCAGTCTGCCTATATTGAATCCGACAGGCGAAGACTCTTTATGGAGAATATCCTCGATAATATAAA
The DNA here is from genome assembly GCA_964558725.1 of uncultured Nitrospiraceae bacterium. Lineage (GTDB taxonomy): Bacteria > Nitrospirota > Thermodesulfovibrionia > Thermodesulfovibrionales > SM23-35 > DASPRG01. The sequence continues at coordinate 22,226 of CAZLFE010000002.1, forward strand.
TTCAGGTGTCATCATGCTAGATACTGACGGGAAGATACTGATGATAAACGGTGCTGCCTGTTCAATACTCAATATAGAAGCTGAGGCGGTTATCTATAAAAGTTACAATGAACTCATGTCCATGATAAAATCAGAAGAACTCGAGAACCTCGTTAAAGGGATAGAGGGACGTGAATTCAGATGGATCGACAAGGAAGTAAAGGTGGTTGTCGGAAATAAGAAAGCCACCCTCAGGGTCTTCATAAAGGGCCTCAAGGACCCTCAAAAATACATCGGGCTCCTCGTTGTCTTTGATGACCTCACTGATATTATAAAGGCACAAAGGGCAGTCGCATGGCAGGAGGTTGCCAGGAGGATAGCTCACGAAATAAAAAATCCCCTGACACCAATTAAACTCTCCACAGAGCGGATGGTCAAAAAATGGGAAAACAGGGAGGCTGATTTCAACCAGATTTTCGAACGTTCAACAAAGACCATTATAAAGGAGGTTGAGGGCTTAAAGAGATTGGTTGATGAATTTTCAAGGTTCAGCAAGATGCCAGAGATAAAAAAGATACCAACCAATATGCAGGCGGTAATAGATGAAGTGGTTAATCTCTATAAGGGCTATAGGGGTGTTGAAATAAATGTATCCCTGCCAGAGGAAAGCCCCCTGGTAGAATTGGATGAAGAACAGTTTAAAAGGGTAATGATAAATATCTTTGATAATGCGATCCACGCTATCTCCGATAAAGGAAGAATCGATGTAAGACTCCGTTTTGAGCTCCCTTCAAACATGGTATCTATCGATATCGCAGACAATGGTCCAGGCATCCGAGATGAGGACAAAGAAAGATTATTTCTTCCCTATTTCTCGACCAAGAAGGATGGTACAGGTCTTGGTCTTGCAATAGCCAACAGGATTATCGCAGAGCATAGAGGGTATATAAGGGTCAGTGATAATGAACCAAAAGGAACAGTCTTCACAATAGAGATACCAATAAGGTAA
>CAZLFE010000002.1:23313-58591 GCA_964558725.1 uncultured Nitrospiraceae bacterium
TATAATTGGAGGAATGATATGGCAGAACCTGTTGTCCTTGTGGTAGATGATGAAGAGGGTATACGAGAGAGCCTCTCAGGGATTTTTGAGGATGAGGGATGTGCTATCCTTACTTCGAATTCTGGCGAAGAGGCACTGGAACTCCTCAAGGAGCAGAGCCCTGATCTGATACTCCTCGACATATGGCTTCCTGGCATTGACGGTATTAATACCCTCGAAGAGATCAAGGTTCTCAAGCCAGATCTCCCTGTAATCATGATATCGGGCCACGGCAACATAGAACTTGCTGTAAAGGCGACAAGGATGGGTGCATACGATTTTCTTGAAAAACCCCTTTCCCTCGAGAGGGTCTTGCTAGTTGCAAAGAGGGCACTTGAAAAACGGACCCTCGAAATAGAAAATAAGGCCCTCAAAAAGGATTTGACAAGAAAATATAGACTCATCGGAAACTCTCCAAAAATAGACCTCTTGAAGGAGCAGATCAATATGGCAGCACAGAGCAATAGCAGGGTATTGATAATGGGCGAGAGTGGATCAGGAAAAGAGCTCGTTGCACGTCTGCTTCATGAAAACAGCAAAAGTGTCGGGAACTCCTTTATTGAGGTAAACTGTGCTGCAATACCCCATGAGCTTATAGAGAGTGAACTCTTCGGTCATGAAAAAGGCTCCTTTACCGGAGCATTTGAAAGTAAGAAGGGTAAATTTGAACTTGCCAATGGAGGCACTCTATTTCTTGATGAGGTAGGAGACATGTCTCTTTCTGCCCAGTCAAAGGTGCTTCGCATTATTGAGACCCAGGAGTTTCAGAGAGTTGGAGGTAGCAAAAATATAAAGGTAGATGTAAGAATTATTACGGCCACGAACAAAGACCTGAAGGAGGAGGTGAAAAAAGGCAACTTCAGAGAAGACCTGCTTTACAGGCTGAATGTTATTCCTATCGTAGTTCCTCCCCTGAGGGAAAGAAAAGAGGACATTCCAGCACTCGTTGAACATTTCCTCGAGTCTTTTGCTGCTGAATATGGTAAAAAGCAGAAGAAAATAGCCCCTGATGCATTAAAGATGCTGGAGGCCTATGACTGGCCTGGAAATATAAGGGAACTGAGAAATGTGATAGAAAGACTCGTGATCATGACCCCTTCGGACACGATAACATCAAAAAATCTTATTATAGCCGAACCAACACGTCAAGACTATCTTGCCTACAAAACACTGAAAGAGGCAAGAGATGCCTTTGAGAAGGACTTTATAACAAAGAGGCTTGAAGAAAATAACTGGAACGTGTCCAAGACAGCTGAAATCCTTCAGACAGAAAGAAGCAACCTTCACAAAAAGATTAAGGCTTACAATATTAAGGTAATCTGAGCTCCTGTCTCCCATTCTGCGGGACTTTATAAAGGTTGTCTTCCCAGACTATTTTTGTTTTTCTCTTATTCAACAACCTCATACATTAATTCCCTATCTTTCGTTCTCCATGAAATATGCTTCTGCCATCCTTCACCTCTCTCAGGATAGTCAGACCTGTAATGGGCTCCTACACTACCTTCTCTCAGAAGGGCTGCCTCTGTAATAAGTTGTGCCACAACGAGCATATTTTTAAGCTCAAGCTCCCTTCTCGTAAGAGGGGTCTTTCCCTCGATATAAGACCATCCCGCAAGCCTTTCCCTTGCATGACTGAGGGATTCTCCACATCGTATGATGCCAACCCTTTCCCACATTACCTTCCTCAGTTCATGTCTTATCTCTTCGTGGTCAGGAATAGATAAGTAACGAGTAACGGGTGACGCGTAACGAGCTATCTCTTTAATACTCAACTCTAATTTTTCCTTGTTAACAGGAGTATCTAAAGCTACCTTCCCTGCCCTTGCTCCGAAGACGAGGCCTTCGAGAAGGCTGTTTGATGCAAGTCTGTTTGCCCCATGCACACCTGTACATGCAACTTCACCGGCTGCATAGAGTCCTTTTATGTTCGTGGCTCCCCAGGTATCGGTCTTAACTCCACCCATGACATAGTGGGCTGCTGGAGAAACAGGGACAAGCTCCTTTGTAATGTCAATGTTATACTGGAGACAGGTCGAATAAATTCGTGGAAACCTTTTTTTGAGATATTCCTTTCCGAGATGTGTAAGGTCAAGATAAACATAGTCACTTCTCGTTTTAACCATCTCTGAGATGATAGCACGTGATACAATATCTCTCGGTGCAAGCTCTGCCATCGGATGGTAATCCTCCATAAATCTTTCTTTCTTTATGTTCCTGAGTATCGCTCCTTCTCCCCTCATAGACTCGCTGAGAAGAAACTGTGGAGCAAGTGGGGAATAGAGACTCGTAGGATGAAACTGTATGAATTCCATATCTTCAACAACAGCTCCAGCCATAAAGGCTATTGCCATACCATCTCCTGTAGAAACTGGCGGGTTTGTTGTCCTCGAAAATATCTGACATGCACCTCCTGTAGCCAGAATCGTTGCCTTAGCCAACAGAGAGATGATTTCTTTGCCTCTCAGTACATTCGCACCATGACATTCCCCGTTCCTCACGATCAAATCTATTGTGAAGGAAAAGGGGTATGTTTTAACTGAAGGAAAGGCACTCACCTTTCCAAGAAGCACCCTCTCGAGTTCCCTCCCTGTAGCATCACCATGAGCGTGAAGTATCCTTCTCCTTGAATGAGCTGCCTCTATGGTGAAATCAAGTTTTGTCCCCTCTCTGTCAAACTCTGCACCCCACGATATGAGTTCCATGATTCTTTCAGGACCTTCCTCTACAAGTATCTTTACAGCATCTTCCCTGCAGATACCATCTCCAGCCTTCAACGTGTCATCATAATGAATGCCGATCTCATCCTCATCACTCAAAGCAACGGCAATGCCACCCTGGGCATATTCAGTACCGCTCTCTCTGGGTCTATCCTTTGTGACGACGAGCACACTCCCGAATGGTGCAAGCTCTATGGCAGCTCTGAGACCAGCAACACCGCTACCAATAATGAGAAAGTCTACTATTTCCTTTTCCATATAAAAGCCCCTTTTTGTCATTCTGAGCGGAGCGAAGAATCTCCTTTTTGAGATTGTTTTGTGCTATGCTTCTCGCTCTATAAGTCGTAGACAATGACACTTAGTGACATTATAATCTCATATAGGAAGGATAACGGATAGAATTGGGGAAATCAAGCAGACGTTAAAAACGCTGAGGATTCAAGGATTCAAGGATTCGAGGGTTCAAGGGTTCGAGTAGTCGCAGGACTTCGGCCCGTTTATAAGCACCTGTGTAATCGCAGGAGGATATGACTTAATTCCGAAAATAATTGTTAATAAAGCATTTAAGGGATATAATAAAAACTAAAGGAGGTTTGGTATGCCAATTGCGATAAAAGATGTTTCAGAAAAACTAACTGCCATAATCGAACCCTCTGAGGGGGTTTATGTTGCAAACTGCCCTGAACTCGATCTTGCTACAGAAGGTGATACCCCTGATGCAGCGCTTGATGATCTGATTGATATGGCAATAGATTACGCAGAACAATATATGGAGGAATTCGAACTATTCAGCAATAGTCCCAATAGAGCAAGCCATAAACCATATATCCTTGAGATACACAAAAGGAGCTCAAAAGAGAAGGTAAGGGAACTTTTTTCCTGATGCCTGCATATGATGATTTTCGTAGAGTTCTAAAGCGAATCAATTTCAAACTTGTGAGGTCAAAGAAGCACGAGACATGGCAGAAAATCCTTCCCGATGGAACAATCCTACAGGTTAGACTGAGCCACCAACACAGCAGAGACATTTCAAAGGCATTGTTTCATAAGATGCTTAAACAGGCCCAGATTACGGAAGAGGATTTCAGAAGATTGTTGGAAGGAGATTAGAATGAAAGTTCCCTCAAAGATCATCCTATCGAAGTAGATCTTACAGAAAAAAAATAACCTCCCCTCTCACACCCGGCTTCTGAACTCCTTATTGACCATACATCACTACTGTTATACAATTAAGCCATAAAGAATTTTAGAGGGAAAATTATGAAGACTTGGACGCATCCAGGGGGAAAGCTCAGAGAACTTGGTGCTGAAACATTAACAGATGCGGAGCTTTTGGCAATTCTTATCTCTACTGGCATTAAAGGCAAATCAGCAGAGGATGTTGCCAAAGAGATTCTTGACAAATTCGGCTCCTTCAAAGGCATGTCAAATCAGCCTCTTGAAAAGTTCCTCGAAATTAAAGGGCTTGGAGATGTGAAGATTATTAGAATTGCAGCCGCTTTTGAGATCGCGAGGAGGATTGTTAATCAGGTATTAATAGAATATAATAAGGGATAAAAGAGGGGGTTATATGCCTGAAGTAGCCATAAAACTGTCAAAGGAAAGCCTGGTAGAAGGATTATCGAACCTTCCTGTCAGGGAAATCAAGGACATAATTGATTCTCTGATCAAGAAGAAGCTTTTCAGGCCGCCTACAGCAAGAAAAATCTATAGAGAAGCTTCTGCGATTACCCGGAAGAAAAAACTTTCTCCCAGAGTTGCAGAAGAGGCAGTTGCGTGGGCAAGGTTGAAAAAGTAGTAGTCGACACGAATATCTTCATTTCGGCTTTTGGATGGGGAGGGCACCCTTTAAAAATTATTGAGCTACTTGAAAAGGGAGAGTTAAGAAACTGCACCTCAGAAGATATAATCAGAGAACTCTTTTTAGCTGTATCTTATTCAAAGCTTGGATTTCCTCAGGTAATCCAGACGGAGATTCTTGAGTTTGTTCTCGCCTATTCTGACATTTATGATCCAAAAGAACACATAGGCATTTCACCCGACCCAGAAGATAACAAGTTCATAGAGTGTGCTTTGTCAGCTAATGCCAAGTTTATAATAACTGGCGACAAAGGTCTCCTATCTATAAAACAATTCAGAGGCGTTAAAATTGTTACTCCCGAGGACTTTTTAAAAAGCAACAAATTTCGTAGATGAAGAAAACCAAGCTCACTGAAAAGCCTTCTCGAATCCCCGATATCTCAGAACAAAGCATATCTCTAAAGTTCAAAGAATACACAGAGCAAATCTCTCAATTAAATACAGAATCTGCTAAAGCACAAAGGTTCCTAATTCTTTTAAAAGATGTCTTTGGTGATGTTAATGCAGGGTTTATAGAAGACTATCTACACGGAGTCGAAAAATATGTCAGCGTAAAGCAAAAGGACATTATCCTGAGAGGGAGGATTGATACCCTTTATGGCAACCTGATAATAGAATTTGAAAATGACTTGAGAAAAAGGCTTGATGACGCACTTGGACAGTTACAACGGTATGTCTCTTACCTGCTTCAATCAGGAGAAAAGGCAACTTACCTCTGTCTGGCTACAGATGGGATTTTATTTAATGTCTATTCTCCAAAAATAAAATCAATTGATGAAATTGAACTTGAAGTAATTGACAAGATAGATTTAACAAAAACTGAACCCTATCAGGCATATTTCTATCTCGACAGATACTTCTTCAGAAAGATACAACTCCATCCAAAAACTGAAGAAATAGTCAGGGACTTTGGAATAAAAAGCCCTGCATTCAAATATTGCCTGAATGTATTTGATCGAATATGGAGTGCTATAAAAAGCAGGAGTGATTTTAAGGTTATATATGACAACTGGGAAAAGTACTTGAGAGTTACCTATGGAAGTCTCATCGGAAGCGAAGAGCTGTTTCTCAGGCATTCATATCTTGCAGTTTTTACAAAACTTATTGTCTGGATGCGTCTGTCGGAAAGCAGCAGTGTTCCATCTTCAGAAATAATTATTAAAGTTCTTGATGGTGACTTTTTCTCAGAACAGGGGATCGATAACTTTCTGGAAGAGGATTTCTTTTCATGGATTGTGAGAGAACAAACCAAAGAAACAGCTCTTGATGTTTCCAGAAAACTCATTAACCAGCTCGCTAATTACAATCTCAGAGAGCTTTCTGAAGATATTTTGAAATCCCTTTACCAGGAACTCGTTGATCCTGAAACAAGACATGACCTTGGAGAATACTATACCCCGGACTGGCTTGCACAGAGAATGGTAGAGCATATTCTAAAAGATGATCCATCCGCCTCTGTCCTTGACCCTTCCTGCGGTTCAGGGACATTCCTTTACATGACTATCAGACACAAGAAACATCTGCTTGGGATAAAGCAGGAAACCCTTGAACATATTATCAAGAGTGTTGTTGGTATTGATATTCATCCTCTTGCTGTAATCACTGCAAAGACTAATTATCTCCTTGCCCTCGGCGATCTCCTTAAAAAGAGAGGTGCAAAGAGAGTGCAGATTCCGGTTTATCTTGCGGATTCCATAAATCCACCTGAAGAGAAACTACAGCATAGTCTTTTAACTCCTGTACCAAGCTATCGTACAAAACTTGGTGAAAAAGAGATTTTCATACCAGATACCATAATTCAGGACCCTACAACATATGACCTCGTTGTTGAGACCACAAAGGAATTTGCGAAACACTTTGCTGGCAAAGAAGCAACCATTGATGCCTACGAAAATTTTATAAGGCAGCACGCCCCACAGTTAGATGATAAAAATACCATTAACATGCTTTTCTATACAGCAGAGGCAATGAAGGAACTTATAGAGGAAGAGAAAGACAGCATCTGGGCATATATCATGAAGAATATGTATAAACCGTTATTTCTTAAAGAGAAGTTTGATGTCGCAATCGGCAATCCACCTTGGCTTTCCTATCGTTATGTGGATAAAGGCGAATATCAAAAATTCCTGAAGAACATGATCGTAGATGAATATAAACTTCTTAGTGGCATATCTGCAGGTGAAAAGATGAAGGTAAAAGCTGAATTGATAACACACATGGAACTTGCGACACTCTTTTTCTTGAGGATTGCTGATCTGTATCTCAAAAACGGAGGACTGATTGGCTTTGTTATGCCAAGAAGTCTTTTTTCAGCAGACCAGCACAATACCTTCAGGCGACAGCAATACTCAAGGAAGATTGGATTTACAGAGATATGGGATATGGAGAAGGTCAAGCCTCTATTTAATGTTCCAGCCTGTGTGTTCATTGCAGAGAAAGGAACTACAACGGCTTCGCCATATAAAGCTGAATTTATCTCTGGAATCCTTGAAAGAAAAAATGCAGGGCTTGCAGATACTCAAAAATCATTAAATGTTTCCGAAAGCAGTCTTTATGTCTGCGCTAAAGGTGAGCGGAGCTTCTTATCACCATCAGAAGAAGGTTATATTGAAAAACAGCGGAGCCCCTATCATTCATTGTTTAAGCAAGGTGCTACAATCGTGCCTCGCAATTTCTGGTTTGTTGACGTTAAGTCTCATCCTAAACTCGGATTTAACCCCAGCGCCTTATGTAGAGACATCAGAGGCTTCTGAAAAGACTTCAAAGGAAACTTACAAAGGTATTTCATTAAGAGGAAATATTGAAAAAGATTTCCTTTATGCAACCCTTCTATCCACCGATATTGTGCCATTCGGACATCTTAATTTCAGAATTGTTGTTCTACCGTTAATTAATCCCCCCTCACCCCCCTTTACGAAAGGGGGGAAGGGGCGATTTTCTGATGAAGGCTATTCAATCATAAAAGAGTCTGAGGCAAGCAAGAAAGGATTTATCCATCTCTCAAAATGGCTTCATAAGGCACAAAAGATATGGGAAGAAAAAAGAGGAGATAAGGCAGAGAGAATAGATGCAGTTGACTGGCTTGACTACAGACATAAGCTATCTATGCAAAAACAAGCAAAATATAAGGTCTTATATCCGGCATCTGCTACTTACCTATGCAGCTGTGTAATCGAGAAGAAAGCAATTAGGATAGAAATTGAAGGTCAAGAATTAGAACTTCAAGAGTTTTTAGTAGATTATACCGAGTATTATTTTGAGACAGATAAAAAGGCCGAGGCTTATTATATTTGTTCAATCTTAAACTCACCTACAGTTGATGACCTCATAAAGCCGATGCAGGCACGAGGTCTTTTCGGGCCAAGACACATCGTAAAGAAAGTCTGGGAACTCCCAATCCCTGAATTTAACCCAACAAATGAAAACCATATTTCACTGGCAATGCTTGGCGAAGAATGCACAAAGAAAGTTTCAAAACTTCTCTCAAAGGGGATGCCTCAAAAATCTATCGGAAATCTGAGAAGAACAATAAGGTCAGAGCTCAAAGATGAAATAAAGCAGATTGATTGGATTGTGAAAGGGATTTTAAAGGCATGAAAACGAAAGAAAAAATAGATCAGATAATCTCAGACCACATCTCCTTCATCACAAGCCAGAAATTGCAGAAGAAGATTCTCCAGAAATTACAAGGGGAGTTGTTAGGATGAGATTTAAACTACTTGATGTCCTGATATCGAGCATTCCTAATAAAGCTTTTAAGAGGAAATCGTAAAAATGACAAAACAAGAGTCTGATATGACCGATGTTCGTTGGGGTGGTTATATTCCGTGGTTTCTACGTCATAAAGATTTTGTAGGTACTGGCAATTTTCTAACTTTTTTCGATAGGTTAAGTCAATGTCTGGATAGGTTATTTACCTATAACGAAGCTGGTATTCCTAATCTTTCTCATTTTGGAGACTTGCTGGAAACCAAAAGCTTTCGGTATTTCCGCCACGACAGAACTAAACCATTAAGTAACCAGATCAAGGCATATTTCGCCCCAGAGACTTTAAATAAAGCATGTTCTGATAGACTCAATCAAGACCAAGACGTTAAAAATGCAATAAATAAATTAGATAGTCTAAAACGTAGTATCATGGGAATATCAATCTCTGCTAATGATAAGGATTTACAAGCAATCCAGAGAATTGTTAAAAATGCTGAACGACAAATAGAGATGGTCAAGAAAAGCAAAAAAGATTTTTATTATTTGCCCCTCTTTAGGAAACGGTTCAGTGTTTTAGAAATTTTACTGAGGATTTTACCTAACTCTCCTCGGGTTGATGATCTTATAAGTGAAATAAGACGTTTCTTTGCAGAATCAGAGATTATGTTAGATATAAAAGGCTCTCCACCGCTCGTTATTCCAATAGAAGAACAAATGCTCCAGCAGGAAATTATTGATAATTTACTGCAACGCCTTTCGGAAAGATTTCCTGAAAGAGCAAATGAACTTATAAGCTGCTATCACAAGGTGAAGATTGAAAAGAATTTGGATTCGATATTCTCAGAGGCATTCAAGAGTCTTGAGGAAATAGCGCGCTCGGTTAGTAGAGATAATAAGTTTGTTTTTGATAAGCCTAATTTAAAGAAATATTTCCCCTTGTTTCATCCGACAATCCATGAAACAATGATAAAATTAGCTGGTCATCGGGGAGATGAAGCTAGTCATGGGAAAGCTCCGCCGGATTTTCATGAAATTAGATATCTTCTCTTTAGTATTTGTAATATAGCTTTATTGCTGCTTGATTACCCAAGCAAGGAATAAGTTTTAAGTGAGACGCTTTGGAAAGCTGAAATTAAAGAGCATTAATGGAGGTCGCGTCTTAAATTTTAGCATATCCATTTTTTTTCAAATCAGACTATCAATGAATTATAGAATACCTCGACAATCTCTAATCCAAAATTGACGAAATGAAAAAATTCAGGCCGAGACACAGAAAGAGCTTGATGCCCTGATGCCGAGCATTCTCGTTGCGAGTCGTAGACTGAAAAAGGCGTTTAAAGGGGAGGTGTAAAAAATAAGATTTTGTATTTTAAATGGATTTTCTCAGTACTATAAGCTATAATTTTTATATAAAAATAAAGGAAAACGCCATGGCTTTAACCACACAGCAAAAAGTTAATGAATATTTCGGGATGTTAGTTGAAAAATATAAGTACTTTCCTGAAGTTAAGGCAATATATATTGACGAATATCTTGACGAGAAGAATATTACCATTTTACTTTCAATAAAACAGTATGATGATAAACTGATGGAAGCCTTAATCCAAAAAGAACTTGATATTTCAAAGATTTTTCCCGATGTCGTAGCAACTTATAATTACATTCCCGACTTAATAGATAATAAAGAATCCATTATCGGTGAAAAAGCAAAGCTTATTTTTGAGAGATAGATGCCTTCTCATTCGGACCACATAGCCCAGGCAAACCACAATGAAGATTTTGGTTTATTTCTGAAAGGGAACTTAAAATATAAAGATTGGCTAATTACGGTTTGCTATTATGCGTCGCTACATTATATCGAAGCTGCTTTTGCCGGTATCCCTCACATTCAGCATAGCACATTAAATATTCCAAAAGATCCTGTTACTGGTAAAGATAAGTATTCAGTTCATGGTTGGAGAAATCAACTAATAAAAAACAACCTACCTCGACAAGTATTTATTTGTTATAGAAAACTCGAATCAAACAGCCAGACTGCACGGTATTTAGATATAAATAGAAGCGGCTCAGCAACTTCTTATTTTACTGACCAAGATTCATTAAATACTTTTGACAAAGACTTACAGACAATAAAACAAGAACTGAAGCTTCCATAGATTTCTATGGTGTAAAACAAAAATTTCTCGATCTTTTCATTCACGTCCAAGAGCTTTATATTATTGGGGCAATATATTAACAGAAGGCATTAAAAGAGGGAGAAAAACATGGAAATTCCATTTGATAAATATTGCGGCGATGCAATGATGGAAGAATACCTCAAGAAAGGAGGCTCGAAGCTTTCCCTCTCCGAAATATACGGGTTATTATATGGAACTCTTGCAGCGCCAAATATGGTAATGCCTTCTCAGATTACGTCTATGATCTTTAGCAAAGAGGGCGGAGACTTTGAGTCTATGGAAGAGGTTAAGGAAATCATGGGCAATCTCATGAGCCTATGGAATATCATCGCCGGATGGAAGCCTGAATCAGAACCTTTCTTTTATCCAGACATCAAATACCCGGATACTTCTGAAGGGCTTAAACAGCGCATTAAGGACAATTCATCGCTGATCATGTATTTTATAAAAGGGCTTGATATAGGTGGAACTATTGAAGATGATTTTTCTGAAGACGGTCTAAACGCACTGGAGACTCTTTCAAAAGCAAACGCTCTTTTACTCAAATATGCAGAATTGTTTGAAATGAAGGAAGCTGAGGAAGGAAAAGAGTTAGAAAGGACATCCGATTCGATTAATCAGTTAGAAGATGTTGTGGCTGACTGTATAGCAAGAATCAACATGGGCTTGAAAGAAGCAAGGATGAAGGTAACAGAAGAAATGCGCACGTTTACTGCTTCCCAGAGAGAGGCTTATCAGGCCAGAAGCACAAAAATACCAAGGAATGAACCATGCCCTTGTGGAAGCGGGAAAAAATATAAAAAATGTTGCGGACTAATACATTAAACGTGCTGGTGGTGATTGGTAAATCAGTATATTTTTGCATACCTCAAATACTCTGCTTGCCAAAAGTTTATTAAATCTATTAAAATTATTAGTCATCAAGCTGGCAAGCTATCAAGCTATTAAGCTACAGACTAAATTAATTCCGGGAGGGAAAGATTGAAGGAAAAAATTCATCCAGTATATAAAGAGGTTACGGTTGTGTGTGCCTGTGGTGAAACATTTATAACAATGTCAACGAAGCCGAAGATACGCGTGGATATGTGTTCCAAGTGCCACCCGTTCTTTACAGGAAAGCAGAAGATCGTTGATGCTGAGGGAAGGGTCGAGAAGTTCAGGAAAAAATACAAGAAACAAGCAACAAGCACAGAGAAGTAGAGAAAGAAAAAAGTCATAATCGTTAGTCTTCAGTCTTAGACTAACGATTTTTTTTGAAAAAATATGGAAAACATAGGTGGTCAGGCAGTCATAGAAGGTGTTATGATGAAGTCCCGGAAGGGCTGGACAGTAGCAGTCAGGGGGCCAAAAGGGGACATTCATGTAAAAAGGGAGGCTCTAAAAAATATCCCTAAGATTTTCAAGCTTCCTGTCGTGAGGGGTGTTGTGGCACTCTATGAGGCTCTCTCTATAGGCATAAGGGCAATAGAGTTTTCTGCGAGGAAGGCGTACGAAGAAGAAGATACAAAACCGACAAATCCCCTTTCTCTTGGCTTAACCATTGTTGTTGCCATAATCCTCGGTATAGTTGTCTTCATAGTGCTTCCTTTATATGCAACAAAGCTCCTGGGAGTCCTCTTTCCCTCTGTCTCAAAGAGTTCACTCCTCTTTAACCTTGTTGACGGTATTATCAGAATAATATTTTTCCTCGCATACTTAGGCGCTGTTGGTACCTGGAAAGAGATGAGGAGGGTATTCGAGTACCACGGTGCAGAGCACAAGGTGATTCATGCATACGAGAATAACAAGGGGCTGATTCCAAAAGAAATAAAAGATTATAGCCCTCATCATCCCCGCTGTGGCACAAGTTTTTTACTCATTGTTATGGTGGTAAGCATACTCACTTTTTCCCTCATTCCCCAGGACTGGTCATTTACGAATAAATTCCTTTCAAGACTCATCCTCATTCCTGCAATAGCAGGGTTTTCCTTTGAGTTCTTGAAACTCTCCTTCAGAATGAAAAACAATCCCTTGATAAACATACTCATACAGCCGGGCCTTCTGCTTCAGAGGCTTACAACAAGAGAGCCTGATGATGACCAGATTGAGGTTGCGATCAGGGCGCTCGAAGAGGTTCTCAAAATAGAGGAGTTAGATGCTCGAAAAACTTAAAACTATAGAAGATAGATATGAAGAACTGACAAATCTCCTTATGGACCAGGCAGTTTTTTCAAAGCCGTCAGAACTCCTGAAATACTCAAAAGAGCAGGCTGAACTCCAACCACTTGTCGAGAAGATCAAGGAGTATAGAAAGCTCCTCTCTGACATAGAAGGTGCAGAAGAGATTTTAAAAGGAGGCGATGGTGACTTTCGCAAGCTTGCGCAGGAAGAACTTGATGAGCTCAGAGAAAAGAAATCGAAAATAGAAGAGGAGCTGAAAATTATGCTCCTTCCGAAAGACCCGCGGGACGAGAAGAATGTGATACTCGAGATAAGAGCAGGAACAGGAGGAGAAGAGGCTGCCCTGTTTGCTGCTAATCTCTTCAGAATGTATCTGAAATATGCCGAGCATAGAAGATGGAAGGTAGAGATGATAGATATGAACTCTACTGGCCTTGGAGGAATAAAGGAAGTAACTGCCTCGATCCAGGGGAAAGGTGCATACAGCAGACTGAAGTATGAAAGCGGCGTGCACAGGGTCCAGCGTGTTCCTGTTACCGAGGGCTCTGGAAGAATCCATACATCTGCTGCAACCGTTGCAGTACTTCCAGAGGCAGAGGAAGTTGACATCACGGTTGATGAAAAAGACCTCAGGATAGATACATTCTGCTCCTCTGGACCCGGAGGTCAGGGAGTCAATACTACTTATTCTGCCGTAAGGATTGTCCACATTCCAACAGGGCTCATTGTCCAGTGCCAGGACGAACGCTCACAGATTAAAAATAAAGAGAAGGCCATGAAGGTTCTCCGCTCAAGGCTTTATGAGGCAGAAATGGAAAGGAAGGAAAAAGAGAGAGCCCTGGAGAGGAAATTACAGGTAGGGACAGGAGACAGGAGTGAAAGAATAAGGACATACAATTTCCCTCAAAACCGTCTTACTGACCATAGGGTTGGCCTTTCACTTCATAAACTCGAACAGGTTCTCGAAGGGGACCTCGATGAGATCATAGATAGCCTGATTACCCACTACCAGGCAGAAGCGCTGAAGCAACTGTAAAATAATCCTAAGGCCACAGAATTGAGTACCATACGTAATGAACATTGACCATCTATGAAATATGTGCAATAATATTTATCAAAGTTGAGAAGTTTTTGTTGTTTACACCCGCAAGGACTTTAACTTTGCGGTTTTTTATTGCACAGTTCTGTAATCTTTAAAAACTCAATAAGGAGGACTTCCTCATGAAAAAGGCTGAAAATGGCAATACAGTAAAGGTACACTATACTGGCAGGCTTGATGATGGTACGGTCTTTGACTCCTCGAGAGAACGTGAGTCTCTTGAATTTACCCTTGGTAAAGGGCATCTCATCAAAGGCTTTGAGGATGCTGTGGCAGGTATGTCTATAGGCGAAACGAAGACGGTGATAATCCCTTCGAACGAGGCCTACGGTCCCCGCAAGGATGAGCTTATGTTCAGGATTGACAGGGCACAGTTTCCCCCAAGCATTGAACCCAAAATGGGACTCATCCTCAGCCTCAGGCAACCAGATGGAGGGGTTATACATGTAGCAGTTACAGAGGTCTCAGACAATTCAGTCACCCTTGATGCTAACCACCCCCTGGCAGGAAAAGACCTCACCTTCGACATAGAGATGATGGAGGTTGCTTAGGTGGAATTTTATGAATTTATGGTAGGAGGGATGGAGATTTCTATCCCAGCGGTGGCCGGAAAGTTCTCTTCATCCTTTTCTTTCTCGCTTCTCTCTGTTTCCTCTTCTTTTTTTCTGAAGGTTTTTCATAAAAGCTTCTCTTTTTAATCTCTTTGAAAAGGCCTTCTTTCTGGAGTTGTCTTTTTAGGGTTTTCAGTGCTCTTTCAATATCATTCCCGTAAATTTTTATATCCAAAAAAGTTTATCTCCTTCCTCTTCCAGTCCCCCTGCCTTCGCCAAAGCCACCTCCAAAGCCACCTCTTTTCCTTTCAAACCCGCGTCTTTCTCTAGGCTGCTGGGGTCTTGCCTCTGCTACGGATAGCGTTCTGTCCATGAATGTTTTACCGTTAAGGGCTGCTATCGCCTTTTTTGCATCCTCTTCTGATGACATCTCAACAAAGCCAAAACCCTTTGGCCGTCCTGTTTGAACATCTGTGACTATTTTGACTGATTCGACCTCTCCAACCGTTGAGAAGAGCTCCCTGATGTCATCTTCGGTTGCCTTAAACGAAATGTTACCTACATAAATTTTTTTCTCCATATTCGAACCTCCTTTTTTATTTCACAAAAATAAAAACCTCAGAGCTTTTAAAGTCTCTGAGGCTTTTTAACTTTAAAAACTCTTTCAGTTTAACTTAATCTTATGAAATTGTAAATACCAGACCTAAAAGTATACGAGCTTTTAATCTCTTATTTTATGATTCTCTACTTACCCCCTCTTTTTCCGGATTTGGCTTATCCCTAACAAAAATTTTATGGCATACACCTGAGACTTTTTCAATCACGGATATATCCCGCAATACTCTCCATTGCCTTTTCGACAGCTCCTGCATTCCTCATGTAAAGTTCTTTTGCCTTTGAGCCCATCTCTTTTGCCCTTTCAGGCGAAAGGAGAATATCTCTTAACTTCGTGTAAAGACCTTCTTCATACACTTCAAGGGCAGCACCTTCGCTATAGAAATCCTTGATTAAGGGGAAATTTTCCATATGAGGCCCGCATAAGATTGGCCTACCCCAATATGCCGGTTCGAGAGGATTCTGGCCCCCATATCCTTTAAAGCTCTTCCCTATGATCGCGATATCACTTATACCGTAAATCGCCGAGAGTTCTCCAACACTGTCAAGAAGGAGAATGGTCCCTGAGAGTCGGGAGTCGGGACTCGGGACTCGAAGAAATTCTGAACGCTTTACAAAAGATAAACCCCTGGATTTGAGCAAGTCTTCAACCTTTTTAAATCTCTCAGGATGTCTCGGAGCAATGATAAGATTGAGATCAGGGAAATCTTTTTTGAGCTCACTGTAAACAGAAGTTATGAATTCCTCTTCCCCTTCATGTGTGCTGCCTGCTATGATGACAGGCCCTTGAATCCTATCTGTCCACTGAGGAATCTCTGAAGGGGGTTTTGTATCGAACTTGAAGTTACCCAAAACTTTTATTCTCTTTTCGTCCACACCGAGGCTCCTTATTCTCTCTGCATCAAGCTCAGACTGCATACAGAAGAGGTCTACACAGGAAAGAACTCTCTTCATAAAAAAAGATATCTTTTTATATCCCCTGAAGGAGTTCTCAGAAATCCTCCCATTGAGCAAAACTACAGGAATCCCGTTTTGTTTAAAGACCTTGAAGATATTTGGCCATAATTCTGTCTCGATAGTAATGAGAATTTCTGGCTTTACTCTTTTGAAGGCTATCTTAAGGACAAAAGTGATATCAAGGGGAAGATAAAAAACAGATGTGCCTTCAGGCGCTCCTTCTCTTGCTACTTTCTGTCCTGTGTCAGTAATCGTCGAAAGCATAATGCCTCTCGAGGGATATCTCTCTTTGAGCCCTTTGAGTAAAGGTAATGCTGCCATAACTTCTCCTACAGATACAGCATGAATCCAAATAATACCCTTATACCAACCTTTAATTCCCTCCTTACTAAGGGGGGATACAGAGGGGTCAAAAGATGGAAGGAGGGATTTAGAATTGCTGGGTGCTGAGTTTATGATACCGAATTTTTCCCTGAGCCACCTTTTCCTCAGCTCCTTTGGTCTTTTCAGATAGTGGAAAGGTAGTAGAAAAAACAGAACAATACTATAAAGAAGACTATAGAGGAGATACATCTTTACAATAAAGGCACACTCACATCTTGAGCGCTGAACTGGAGCGCATAAAGTCTTTTATAAATGCCGCCTGTCCTGATGAGTTCTTCATGCGTGCCTGACTCAACAATCCTTCCCTTGTCAAGAACAATAATCCTTGTTGCCCTTCTTATGGTGGATAGCCTGTGAGCAATCACAAACGTAGTCCGGTTCTCCATGAGATTTTCAAGAGCCTTCTGAACCATGATCTCTGATTCAGTATCGAGGGATGAAGTCGCCTCATCAAGTATCAGGATAGGTGGGTTTTTAAGGATAGCACGTGCTATAGAAAGCCTTTGTCTCTGACCACCTGAAAGCCTCACACCCCTTTCGCCTATGACTGTCTCATACCCCTGAGGAAGTCCTGAAATAAACTCATGCGCATAGGCAGCCTCTGCAGCACTCATGATCTCATCATCTTTTGCATCAGGCCTTCCAAAGGCTATATTATTCTTCACCGTGTCATTGAAGAGAATAACATCCTGGCTTACAACACCTATCTGGTTTCTGAGAGACTTCAGTGTGGCCATTGATATATCAATACCATCTATAAAAATAGCGCCTTTCGAAGAATCGTGAAATCTCGGGAGAAGATCAACGAGTGTCGTCTTCCCTACCCCGCTTTTTCCTACGATAGCTGCTATGTCCCCCCTCCGGATGCTCAGATTGATATCCTTTAACACATCGTATTTGACACCGGGATAGGTGAAAGAAACATTTCTAAATTCTATATATTCCCTTATAGGTGGAATAGTCGCATTCCCATCCCTCTCTCTTTCCCTGCTCTCTACCTCGAATATCCTCTCGAGGGATGCCCTTGCCTGTTGTATGGCGTTGTTCAGCAATGCAAGCCGTTTGACAGGGGTATAGACCATAAATATAGCAGCCAGGAAAGAAAAGAATGCACCAGGAGTAATGACGCCTTTGATGACAAGTCTTCCTCCATACCAGAGGACAAAGGCAATGCCAAGCCCTCCGATAATTTCCATAAAGAGGGAGGTAAACTCTGTAAGTCTTGAGGACCTAATAATTTCTCTATAGAAATCCTGGTTTTTCTTCTCGAACTGATTGATCGTATCATGCTCTCGGCAAAAAACCTTTATCATCTTGATGCCACCGAAACTCTCCGTGAGATATTCTGTTATTACGGAGATTTTCTGCTGGGCTCTCTTACTGATTTTCTTTAACCGCCTACCGAGCCTTCCAGAACCATAAACAGCTGCTGGAAGCACCGTGATCGCCATAAGGGCAAGATCCCACCTCCTGTAAAATGCGACAGCAAGAAGTACGACCACCGTTGCACCTTCAACAAAGAGATCCTTAATTGAATGGCCAAGAAGATTCTGCAGGGTTCCTATGTCATTTGTTACTCGGGAGAGCATGGAACCTGTTGATTCCTTCTTGTAATGACCAACAGGGAGATACATCAGATGTCCAAAGAGTCTGTTCCTCATGTCCCTGACAAGTTTTGCTCCCACTGAACGCATGAGATAGGACTGGAAAAAGGAAAAGGAACCCTTGAAAAAATACAATAGCAGAACAGCCACAGGAAGAAGGGCCAATAATCTGGCATCCTTCTCAAGAAAGATGCCATCGAGGGCAGGCTTTACAAGCCATGCGAGCCCACCGTTAATTCCGGAAACAACAAGACCCATCAAGCCGGAAAGGGCGATTAAACTCCAGTAAGGCTTAGTCAGTCTAAATATCTTCTTTATTGTTTCTGCTGTTCCCATCCTGCCATTTCACCTATTATCTCTGTAACCCTCTTTGAGGCCCTCAATCCCCAAAAAGGTTCTTTTATTAATCTGAAATATTTGAGCATCTCTTCTTTATATGGCATATTAACCAAAATCTTTTTAAGCTCCCTTATTATACTTTCGGGACTTGCCCCTTGCTGTAAGAGTTCAGGTACGACCCCTCTGCCTGAAAGGATATTGACCAGAGATATATATTTGACATCGATAAGGAGCCTTCCCAGAAAATAGGAAGATGGAGAAAGTCTATATACAACCACCATTGGAACCTCGAGGAATGCAGCCTGAAGGGTAGCAGTTCCTGAGGCAATAACCGCCATATCAGAAGCAGCAAGGGCCCTAATCGATTCACCCTTTTTCACAACTGCCCCTTCTTGCTTGAGGGCCTCAAGATAATGACTGTATTTCCCCTCATCTGTATTTGGGGCAAGGGGAACACAGAACTGGTAATTACTGAATGCCTTCTTCAATTTCCTGACAACTTCTATCATCAAAGGGAGGAGTCTTTTCAGTTCGTGGGGTCTGCTTCCGGGAAGGAGAGAAAGGAGTGGTAGATTTGCTTCGAGATCAAGAGAGGTCTTAAAGAAAGCCCTGAACTCTGAGTCTATAATCCCCCCATTCCCCCCTTTAGTAAAGGGGGGCGAGAGGGGATTTTTAGTAAAGGGGAATGAGGGGGGATTTATTGATTGTAAAACAGTCTCAATCTCCTCGACAATAGGATGTCCGACAAACTCACATGGTACCCCGGCTTTTCTGTATATCTCTGCCTCAAAGGGGAGTACAACAGCCATCCTGTCCACAAGACTTGCTATCTTTTTGACCCTGCCCTTCCGCCATGCCCATACCTGAGGGCTCACATAATACAGTATCTTTATTCCGAGTGTCTTGGCAAACTCCGCCACCTTTATGTTGAAATCAGGATAATCAATCAGGACAAGGACATGGGGCATGAACTTTTTAATCGCCTCTGTTGTCCTCTTGAATGTTACTTTCAAATCCTTTAATGCAGTAAGTAACTCTGTTAAGCCAAAAGCACCTGATATCCTCGAAATGAGCTCTACACCAGATTTACTCATCCTATCACCACCAACACCAAGGATATGAACATCAGGGTATTTGCTTTTCAGTGCCTGTGCAAGGAGAGAGCCATATAATTCACCGGAACTTTCACCCGTAATTATCATGACCGTATTCATTCACACCACTCTTCTAACGATCTCTGCTATCTCCTCTATGACAGATTCTTCCAGTTCAGGATAGATGGGCAGGGAGAGGACCTCCCTGGATGCCTTCTCAGCAAGAGGGAAATCACCTTCTTTATACCCCAAAAATCTGAGTGCCTCCTGAAGATGCAATGGCACAGGATAGTAGATTACCGATGAAATCCCTTGTTCACTCAGTCTTTTCTGTATCTCATTCCTTTTAGGACTCCTGATGGTAAATTGATGGTAGACATGATATATACCCTGTTTTTCGATTGGACACCTTACTTTCTCTGAAAGGAGTTTCGTATACACCGCTGCCTTCTGTCTTCTCCTTTTGTTGTATTCATCTATATACTTCAGCTTCACCAGGAGGATACCTGCCTGTATCTCATCCAGTCTGCTGTTAAATCCGACCTTTTCATGTATGTATGAACTTTTCGAACCATGGTTTCTTAATTTTCTTACTATTTCAGCCACCTTTGGGTTATGAAGAACTATTATCCCTCCATCTCCGTACCCGCCGAGGTTTTTGCTCGGATAAAAACTGAAACATCCCGCATCTCCGAAACTTCCAGCCTTTCTGCCATTCAGTTCAGCGCCAAAAGACTGGGCACAATCTTCGATTACCTTCAGGTTATGTTCTTTTGCTATCTTCAATATCTCCTTCATATCAGCCATATGGCCGAAGAGATGAACAGGCAAAATGGCCTTTGTCTTTTCTGTTATCTTTGCTTCTATCTGATTTACATCTAAATTAAATGTGTCTGGCTCAATATCTACAAAGACAGGTTTCGCGCCTGTATAGAGTATCGCCTCAACAGTAGCGAAAAAGGTAAGGGGTGTTGTAATAACTTCGTCCCCCTCCCCGATGCCAAAGCCGTCAAGGGATAGGTGTATGGCATCTGTGCATGAGGCAACACCTATTGCCTCGGACATCCCAAGATAACCTGCTATCTTCTTCTCGAATTCAGAGACCTTCGGGCCGAGTATATACTGACCTCTTTCGAGGATTTCTGTAATAACATGCAGGACCTCATCTTTTATCTCCTGGAATTGTCTCTTCAGATCGACCATAGGAACTATCTTTTCCTCCTCAATAACCCTTTTCATTCCTTCTCCTTATCACCTCTGTTATTTCCAGTACAACTTTAAGCGCTTCCCTTCCCTCAAGAGCAGATACTCTCGGTCCCGTTCTGTTTTTCACACAACGAATAAAATCCTCTAATTCCTCTTTGAGTGGTTCCTTATTGCCAGGACTTATGGAATCAACTGACATACCCTCTGTTGTCCAGTAATAGCGCCTTACCTCACAGCTCTGGTAATCAACAGATATGTAAGAGTCTTTTTGAAAAACCTTAAGCACCCTTTGCTTTTCAGGCGAAATCCGGCTTGCTGTCATAAGGGCTGTACAGCCATTTTCGAACTCAAGCCATGCCTTAGCAATATCAATCTTGTCGGTAAGGACATTCGCTCCTACTGCCTTAATCTCTTTGACAGAGGAGGAAATGAGACTCAGTATAATATCTGCATCATGGATCATGAGATCGACGGTGACATCGACATCTGTTCCCCTCCCGAGAAAGGGTGAGAGCCTTTCTGACTCGATAAACCTCGGTTCCTTAATCATCTCGGAAGCAGCATTGAGGGCTGAATTATATCTTTCAAGATGGCCTACCTGAATGATGCGTCCCCTCTTTTCTGACTCAAGAATAAGTTCATCAGCCTCTTTGATACCCCCTGTTATTGGCTTTTCTATAAGAAGATCCCTTCCGGCTCTGAGACATTCAAGAGCTATCGGATAATGGGATGTTGTAGGTGTCACAATGCTCAGGGCATCAACCATAGGGAGAATTTCTCTGTAGTCAGAAAACGCTGCACATCCATACTTCTCTGCAACGGCACCAGCCCTTTCCTGATCCGTGTCAACAACAGCTTTGAGCTCCGTGTCTTCTATCTCGGAATAAATCCTTGCATGATGTTGACCGAGATAGCCAACGCCGATAACGCCTACTCTAATGGGCAAAACCTCTCCTCTCGTTCCTAATGCAATGTTACATAGAGGATGGAACTGTCTTTGAACGGCTTTGTCCCGAAAGCTTTCGGGACACCTCGGAGTCCCGACGTAATGTCGGGACGATAATGAGTGAAAAGATAGTTTCATCCTCTATCCAGTTAATCATATGAGTTCATGTTCTTTAAAGGGAGTTGCTCACCCTTTTTACCTCTCCAAGCTTTTTCAATGCCCTCCCTGAATCAATTGCATCTTCTGCCATGGCAAGGGCAGTCCTGAAATCCCCTGCCTTTCCAGAAACCATAAGGGCGGCGGCTGAGTTCATCAGGACTATATCTCTCCTCGGTCCCATGTCGCCTTGAAGGATGGAGAGGGTTATCGATGCATTCTCCTCTTTGCTGCCACCTCGAATAGAATCGCTCCCCTTTCTCACAATACCGAAATCCTCTGGTAAGATAAAGAAATTTTCTACTTTTCCATCTCTAAACCTCGAAACCTTTGTCGCATCAGAAATGGTTATCTCGTCAAGACCGTCCTTGCCATGAATAACCATTGCATCAACAGCACCGAGGTTTCCAAGAACCATAGCAAGAGTTTCTGTAAGGCTATCAGCAAAAACCCCAAGCAACTGCCTCTTTGCACCCGCCGGGTTCGTAAGAGGGCCGAGTATATTAAACACCGTCCTTATACCCATCTCCCTTCTCGGTCCTATAGCATACTTCATTGCAGGATGAAATACTGGCGCGAAGAGAAATCCAAAACCCGTGACGAAAAGGCATTCTTCTACCTTCTCAGGAGAAAGGTCTATTTTTATGCCCAGGGCCTCGAGGACATCAGCGCTACCAGACTGGCTTGAGACAGAGCGATTTCCATGTTTTGCAACAGGCACACCACATGCAGAGACAACTATCGCAGTTGTCGTAGATATATTAAAGGTATGCGACATGTCGCCACCCGTGCCACATGTATCAAGAACTCCCTCAGGAGCTTTGATAGTTATCGCCTTCTCCCTCATAATCCGCACTGCACCTGTTATCTCCTCGATTGTCTCGCCTTTCATTCTCAAAGCAGCAAGAAATGCCCCGATCTGGGCATCCGTAATCCTCCCCTCCATTATCTCTTTCATGCATTCCGCCATCTCTGATTCAGAGAGGCTTACATTATTGACAAGCATATTTATTGCTGCTTTAATCACAGACTTGCCCCCACACTCTTCACCCTTCCCTACCCCTCCCATCAAGGGTGGGTTACATTCCCTCTCCCCTTGTGGGAGAGGGTTGGGTGAGGGTGTATAAACTTAATTTTGTTTTAGTTTCAAAAAATTTTTCAATAAGTCTTTCCCGACCTTTGTAAGAATCGATTCTGGATGAAATTGAACGCCTTCTATAATTGCGCCCTTATGCCTGACGCCCATTATCTCACCCATATCCGTCCATGCTGTAATTTCGAGACAGTCAGGAAGGGTCTCTTTCCTTATCACAAGAGAGTGATACCTCGTTGCCTCGAAGGGATTCGGAAGACTTTCAAATATTGTTTTTCCATCATGCGCTATCATTGATGTCTTTCCATGCATGAGGCGAGGAGCCCTTATGATCTCTCCGTCAAAGGCAGCGCCTATTGATTGATGACCAAGACATACGCCTAAAATCGGAACCTTTCCAGTAAAATATCGTATGAGTTCAATGGATATGCCAGCTTCTTTTGGAGTGCAGGGGCCAGGCGAGATTACAATCCTTTCAGGCTTCAGTCTTTCGATCTCCTGGATTGTAATCTTATCATTCCTGAAGACCCTTATATCCTCACCAAGCTCCCCAAAGTACTGGACGAGGTTATAAGTAAAAGAATCGTAATTATCTATCATTAACAACATCTACTTTAGCCTTCCAAATTAATGAACTTCCTCGCAACAGAACTGCGAGGTGTCAAGCCTGTCATTCTGGCTTGTCGTTCGACTGAGCTCACGCCGAAGTCCAGAATCTTTCTGTTTCAAAGAAGGATTCCCGGCAAGCGGGAATGACAAACAGAACAAATAAAGATATTTCTGTTAAACTTATCAAGTTAAATAAATTTTTGAACAATGTCTGCATCTTTGTAATTGACCTAATTGGTTAACCTAACCCCTTTTCTGCCATATCAACAGCCCTCATCATACCCATCGCCTTATTCACGGTTTCAGTATATTCTCTTTTGGGAATCGAGTCAGCCACAATTCCTGCACCTGCTTGAACATAAACCTTGTCACCCTTTATGACAAGCGTTCTTATCGTGATACACATATCCATGTTCCCTGAATAGCTAAAGTATCCTACAGCACCTGCATAGGGGCCTCTACTTGTTGGCTCAAGCTCTTCTATTATCTCCATTGCCCTCACTTTTGGGGCTCCTGTAACTGTGCCAGCAGGGAAACAGGACCTTAACACATCAAAAGCATCCCGTCCTTTCCTTAAATTACCCTCTACATTTGAGACAAGATGCATGACATGGCTGTATCGTTCAACAGTCATCAGTTCTGTTACCTTAACAGAACCTATCTCTGCAACCCTTCCGACATCGTTTCTTCCGAGGTCAACAAGCATGATATGTTCAGCAGTCTCTTTAGGGTCATCCTTGAGTTCCGCCTCAAGGAATACATCCTCTCCCTCTGTCTCCCCTCTTCTTCGAGTTCCTGCAATAGGCCTGAGGATGATCTTTCTTCCCTCAAGTCTCACCAGTATTTCAGGGGATGAACCCACAAGCGTTGCATCGCCTGTATCAATAAAGTACATGTAAGGAGAAGGGTTTATAACGCGTAATGCCCTGTATATGTGGAAAGGGTCAACATAAGACTTCCGTTCAAACCTCTGTGACAGAACAACCTGAATTACATCCCCAGACATGATGTATTCCTTTCCTCTGAGTACTGCTTCCTCAAATGCCTCTCTTGTAGTAAAAGAGGATGAATATCCTTTTTCAAATCCCCCCTTACCCCCCTTTTCTAAGGGGGGGGTGGGGGGATTACCGGAACATAAGGAGGGATTTGCCTCCTGACTTCTTTTTTCTGACTCTTGACTCATGACTAATGACTGTTGACTGTTGATTGTTGACCGCCTTAGCCTTTCTACCACGTTCTCAATTTTTTCTACAGCCTCCTGGTATACCTCAGCAGGATCTTTGCCATCAAGACAGACATTGGAAACAATCTTGATAGTCTGCCTCAGACCATCAAAAATAAGCATGGTATCTGCAACCATAAAAAACATATCGGGAAGACCGAGGCCAGGTTTGTCCTGATCAGGGATTCTCTCAAAAAATCTGACCATGTCATAACCGATATAACCAACAAACCCTCCATAAAACCTCGGTAAACCTTCCACATCAACAGGTCTGAAGGTCTCGACCTCCTTTTTTATAACTTCAAGGGGATCATCCACCTCGAACATTTTGTTTCCCCCTTGATCATCCCTTATTTCTATTCTCTTACCCCAACTCCTAATGACCTTTGATGGCCTTGAACCGAGAAAGGAATACCGCGCCCACTTTTCGCCTCCTACAACACTCTCAAGCAAAAAAGATGGGGTTCCTCCAAGTTTCAAAGCCGCTGACACAGGCGTGTCTGTATCGGCAAGGATCTCCCTGTACACAGGGATAAGATTACCTTTTGATGAAAGAGACTTGAACCCTTTTAAATCAGGATAGACCATATTGACAAAGTCCGCTTTATTTCATTAATATTCAACATCGTTCATTATAGCTCATTAATGAATGATAAGTTAAGAGTTGTCAGTTAAGAGTTTCTGCCGAAACTTTTAACATCCATTTTTCAATTTTAACGTTTACTGCGGGTGTAGCTCAGCTGGTAGAGCACAACCTTGCCAAGGTTGGGGTCGCGGGTTCGAATCCCGTCGCCCGCTCCATAGGAAAAAAGTAGATAGTGGATAGGGAATAGTTGTAAGTGAAAAATTAGAACTATTCACTGATAACTGTTCACTAATCACTGCAGTTATTGGCGGCGTACCCAAGTGGCTAAGGGGGAGGTCTGCAAAACCTTTATTCAGCGGTTCAAATCCGCTCGCCGCCTCCACTTGTCCATATAAACCTCATATCTCAATTCTGATTAGTTCAGAATCTAATCTGCCTCAGTTATACAAAACTGTTTCGAATTTTGTTCGTTTTGATATTGTTTAAATCCACATCAGAAAGATAAATTTCCTTGAATTGAGGGCATACATCCACTGACTTCTTACCGCAACAATCACTCCTCAACTACTTTGCGAAAGACTCTCTTGCAGAGATAAATGTATTGCCTAAAAATGCCATTTTGGCTAATATAATTTTATGAAACTGCGCCTTTTGTGCCTTCTATTCTTCGCCCTTCACTGTTCAATAGTTTATTGTGAGGATATTGATGGTAAAACATATCTCAAAAAAGGTAAGGATCAACTGGAAAATAAAAAATATGAAGATGCCATACAGAGTCTGTCAGTTGCAGAGAAAGAATTCCCTTTATTAGGTGATTATGCTACATTATGGCTTTCTGACGCTTATCACGAAATAGGAAATCACAACGAGGCCCTGAAAACAATCCGCACCTTTCCGAAGAAATACGCGGATTCACCTCTCAAAAAGAGCGCTCGCATAAGGGAGATTAAAGAGGCCGAAGAAGTATGTGAAGAAAACATTCAGCAGATTTTCGAATCCTTCATCAAAGATTTCCCAAAGGATACAGAGATGAAGTACGCATATGCCCGGTGGCTTAAAAAAGATAATACAGACGTTGCAAAGTCCTTCTTCAGAGAGATCTGTATAGGTGCTGGTTATCTTTCTGAGCAAGCCTGCAGCGAACTGAGTCCAACTGATATTCGGACAGGAGATCTTATTGAAATGGCCACAAACCTCATGAGTCTCATGGACTTCAAAGGGGCAGAATCTGCTCTCAGGTCAGCACTGGAAAAAGACGATGGCAGTTTAAAAAATGAGATCCTGAAGAGTCTCGGTTTCTCCCTCTTTAAACAGAAAAGATATCTCGAAGCAGCAGAAATGTATGAGAAGGCAAATGAAGGATTCTGGAAGGCGTATTCTCTTTACCGAGCCGGGGGGAAAGAAGCATTCATCTATGCTCTCGAGGAACTCCAGAAGATAGGAGACAAAAGAGCCAGTCTCCTTCTCATTGCTGTTGCCTCTGACAAAAGGAGAGACGGGGAGATTGAAGAAGCCTTAAAAACCTACCAGAATGTTATTGAACAATATCCTCAAGAGGCAGAAGATGCCTTGTGGGGAACCGGATGGACCCATTTCCTTACAGGAGAATATGAGAAAGCTGCTGACGCCTTCACAAAACTCTATGAGAATAACAATAATACAAGATATCTCTACTGGAAGGCACGCAGCCTCGAAGCCTCTGGCAAGGATGCCCAGGATTTATATCATACGCTCAAGAAAAAGGAAAGAGGCTTCTACAGTGTCCTGTCCTACATAAGGACTGGGGGATGCCTTGAAAAATCTCATGCGTGTGAAAGCCAGAAATCCTTTAAGCATACAATTTCTTTGAAAGGCACGACCTTAAAACCGAAAAAGTTTGACCGCGCAGAGGTTCTCTTTGAACTCGGTTTATCAAAAGAGGCCCTCTTAGAGCTCATCCACATTTCTAAAACCATAACCTCCGTAGAAGACCTTCTGTATATCGGCTCAAAATTTCAAGATCTTGGAGAGTATAGATATTTGATCAATCTTACGGAAAGACTGCCTTCTGTAGAAAGCTTACATCATCTCCGCTATCCTCGTGCATACTGGAATATCGTTGAAGCTACCTCCCAAAAACATGGCGTTGATCCTCTCTTTGTTCTCTCGGTTATGAGAGAAGAAAGCACGTTCGATCCCAATGCAAAGTCCACAGCTGGAGCTCTCGGTCTTATGCAACTCATGCCCCAGACTGCATTCCGCCTTGATGGCAACCTCCAATTAGGAATAACCAATTCATCCCACGTATGCAATATTAAGAACAATATTCATCTCGGCACGTATTACCTGAGCATCTTGATTAAGGAATTCGGCTCTTATGCTTATGCCCTTGCTGCTTACAATGCAGGTGAAGAAAAAGTAAGGAAGTGGATTCGAAAGGGGAATTACAAATCCATCGATGAGTTCATCGAGGACATCCCATACGGTGAGACAAGAAACTATGTGAAGAGAGTCATGACTACTTTTTTTGAATATAAAAGGTCTTCAGGAGAGGAAGAGGCCATTAAAAATCCACAGGGAAATCCACAGGGAAATTTGTAGACATTAGGAAAAATCTCTGTTATCTTAGATACGATGGTTTTGAAAAATACCCTCTTTGATGACAACCAACGCATAGACCAATCTATGGGCTTAAGAAAGGAGGTTACGTCGTTGGAAAAACTTAAAAGTCTTGAAGATAAGATAACAACCGCTATTGAGAGGGTCAAGACCCTTAAGGATGAAAAGGCAATGATGCAGAGGAAGATAAAAGATCTCGAAGGGCTACTCGATGAGAAGAATCAGGAGATTGAACAGCTGAGATCAGAAAAAAATCTCGTAAGAAACCAGATCGAGAATCTCCTCGATGAACTCGAGATGATCGAATCAGAGAAAGAATAGATATGGGAAGTGTTGAGGTCTATATCCTGGGCCAGAAATATACGATAAAAGGTGATGCCCCTGAGGAGTACATGAGAAGGCTCGCTTTCTACGTTGATGAAAAACTCAAGGAAGTTAACAGCTCCGTACCCAATACAATACCGGTGAAGGCATTAATCCTCACATCATTGAATATTGCTGACGAACTCTTCAGGCTGAAGAACGAACAGGAGAAACTGGCAAAAGTAATTGAGGATAAGACAGATGTCCTCACTGCATTATTTGATTGAGTTTTACCTTTGGAAAAAGTTCCTCCCATATTTTCTTCATACCTGCAATATCCATACGTGTCCCGAATAGATGCTTAGAGACAATGTGAGCGGCATTGCTCTATGGATAACAGGCCTTCCGGGAAGCGGAAAAAGCACTATTGCTGAAGCCCTCAAAAATACCCATCCTGAGTTTATTATTCTCAGGATGGACGAGTTGAGAAAGGTCGTTACGCCCGAGCCAACCTATTCTGACCCGGAAAGGGAAATAGTTTATAGAGCTCTCGTTTTCCTTGCAAAGAAACTCACAGATCTTGGACATCATGTAGTCATTGACGCAACAGGGAATCTCAGGAGATGGCGTGATCTCGCAAGAGGGATAATACCGAAATACATAGAGGTATATCTGAGATGCCCTATAGAGTTATGTATGAAAAGAGAGAATCAGAGATTAGAGAGACGTGAAGCACCAAAAGACATCTACAAAAAGGGGGCTGAAGGCTGGCCAGTGCCTGGCATGGTAGTGCCTTATGAAGAGCCATTGAATCCGGAGATTGTTGTGGAAACAGATAAAACCTCTATCGAAGATTCCATTGCAAAAATAGAGGGGGGAATAGAGAGGTTTATATCTTAAAGCCTTTGGAAATCCCCTTGAGATCAAACATTACTGAAAACGTAAAGTCATGAGGCCTTTTAATAAATCCCATATTCACACCCCAGCACTGGCTCGAATATCGAAGATCTATAGCAATGTCCCTAACTTCTTTTTCCTCGGCATCGTACCAGATATTTCCTCTTACATACCAGGGCTTATAAGGAGTGATCTCAAATCCTGCCCTGTAAAAGATTACATCCTCCAGCCTGTCATATCTCTGCCCAGCCCAAATTGCTCCATTGGGAATCTTAAAACGTAAATCAGAATTTATACTCTCAAGTTTACCTTCATGCACATTATAAGCTGTATCGAGTCGAAGAGAGAAAGGCCTTTTAATACCGACTTCCAGTCTGAACGGCAGGAACGGCCTATCTCCTAAATTCGAGTCAAATGCCTGTGAAGCCCTGAGGACTAAAAATTCCCTGCCTTTATTGAAAAACCTGTTAATGAGGGAGAGCTCTATTGTAGATGTCTTTTTAAAAAGTTCTGTTGAATCGAAAAGGGGAAGGCTTTCAGAATCTGTGATGAGGGTATATCCGATCGAAGGCTCTATAACATGTGTGACGGAATCGTATCTTTTCAAAAGACTTGTGCTGGCTACTGCACTATACTCAATGGCTTCTCTATGAAGGAAGTTATCTTCCCCCCTGTGTAAAAAATATGCGGTCTCCCGAAAACCGAGGGCTTGCGTAAGAACAATCTCATTCCCAAGCTTATATAATATCCTCGGATAGATATCAAGCCTCTGTCCAAACACATCCTCATCCCTCCAGAAATTGGAGATTGTCGCCATGCCAGAAACCCAGAAAGGACCAGCTTTTGCAGGATTCAGGACATATCCTGCCTCTGGTAATCTCTGAGGGGGAGGCCTTATTTCTTCTTTCAGGTCAACCCAGTACTGAGACAAAAGATACATACGGGAGTTTTCAAGGGGAAAGGATATCTCTCCCGTTGATTCGAGGAATCGACGTATGCGCACATCGAGGTAAGGGCTGAACTCTCTATAGAAATCCTTTTCGGTTACATAGTTGATACTTAAGAAACCTCCAACTCCTTCGATCGACCTTTGATCGTGTAGTGACCTGACTTCAAAGAAATCCTTACTGAGCTCCGTGTCTTTTATGTGATAAAGCCACCAGTTGCCTTTTGTTCCGCTCGGTTCTATATACCGGTATTCCAGGCCCTCCCCGATGCCTCTCTTTGTATACATATCTAGTATCACCGTTGCATCCTTATTTTCTGATATGGCCCAGAAAAAAGGTATATTGAGGTGTATCCCTCTTGAACTACTGTAATCTATAACCGGCATCAGAAACCCCGTCTTTCTCTCAGTTTGAAAGGGAAGGACAAAAAAGGGGGCGTAGAGGGCAGGAACATCTTTAATGAAAAAAGATACATGCTTTGCCTTCAACCTCTCCTCGACCAGGAGATCTACATCATTACCTTTGAAAGACCATGCTGGGACAGGAGCATCACAGGTTGAAAAGGTTGCCTTAGGGGCAAAATAATGGTTTTCACCCTTCTTTTCAATTTCCTTCCCTGAGACATGGTAATTATCTGTTTTGAAAAGGATCTCCGCATCGTAAAGCCTTCCTGTCTTTCGTTCAAGATTTAACTCCATCTTGCTGGCTGTGAATACTGTTTCAGCGTCATCATACCTTACATTCCCTGTAGCAATAACGTCAGATGTCTGCACGTTATAGGTCATTTCATCTGATTCGATAACCTTATCTTCACTCGTGAGCTTTACAGAACCTTTTGCGATATACGTAGATATACTTTCCACATACTCAAGGGTCTCGGAAGTTATGGTTGTCTCATCTGTTGCAAAACAAAAAGGAGTGAATAGCGAGAAGTGAACGGTAAATAGGAAAATGATTAAGAGAATCCTTTTATATTTCTTATCGTTCAAACTGATCACTGTGGCAGTAAAATCCCATTTTTATTTGCCACAATTATATCAGACTCACCTGAAATTCAAAAGAAAGTTTAAAGCATTTTCAGGGCTTCATCAATCAGACACTGTTTGAAAATTTTAGTTTTCTCTCAGAAATGTACATCTTCACATTGCTTGGTGCTTATCAAGTTCTTCCTTGTTTATTCCAGTCAAGATATATTTGTACGTGCACTTGGCCTTTTAAGATATCTTCTCGTAGGCGGTTATCCCCATCTTGTATGTGACATCCTACCCAACCCTTGTAATTGGGTTCACTTGTACGATCGTTACCGGTTTTCGCTTGAGATAATGAATGAGCGGTTCTCCATAGGGACCAGTTGACTCACATCCTACAATCACCTCAGTGCATTGAAATCTGGTTTTGCTCGCCAGTATCATGCTCCAGAATGTATCAAGCCCTTCTCTTGTGTTATCAAATCTAAATGTTTTTGTGCTCCTCCCATCTGCAGTTGTACAGCACCCATGGTTACTAACCATCCCAATGTCTACCGCTACTATCAATGTACCTTCCTTTATCGTGTCTGCCTTTTTTGCTCTTAACCCTTTCATCAGTATCTCCTCCCTAAAGTATTTGCTGGATAAACAACGCTTACCTGGAAGATTATATCGATCTCATCACAAACTAAAATATAGCAAGCTGTAATCTTGATTTTTGAATCTTACCCAACAATGCAACATTTCATCTGGTAATCCTTAAATGGTTATAAAGTAAATTACTAATTTATACTTATGATTTTGTAGGAAAAACACTTACATTAAAAAAAGCTTAGTTCTTACAAAAAAGTAGGAATTATACTGATATTTTTATTTGTATCCCTTCAGTATTATGAAACATAGATGATATTAAGCCTGTATAATCCTATAAAAGGAGGTGGTTCGGCTTATGTTTTACAATGACTGTTTTTTTTGAGAAGGTGATTGTTCGCCTGAGAGAAACCATCTCCGGCTTGTCCGGATTGACACCAAAATACCGAAAGGAAGGGGGTGAGAGCCCAAACCGAATCTCAATTTTGACCGGAAGGAGGTGAAACGGGACCCAGAAGGAGATTTCTGGGGATGTGCTAGCTTTTATAAAAGATTAATCTGAAAGAGGGAGGGTACTATGAAAATCAAGTACGGAATTTCAATGTTAGCTTTTCTTTTAATTTTTGCAGTATCTATGACATCTTTAGTTTTTGGTCAGGAGCAAGCTGAACCTCAAGAGGCCACTAAATTTTCAATTTCAAAAATAGTTATTGCTGGAGACGTGCAAGACAGAGAGCCTGTTGGAGTTGCAGAGATATTTCCCGCATCAACAGAGAAAGTGTATTGTTTCATTGAAGCCACTAATATTTCAGAGAATACAGAGGCTACCTTTGTCTGGTATCACGAAGGGAAAGAGATGCGTACTTTTACTCTTCCACTTATACAAGGTCAGAGGTGGAGAACATTTGCGTACAAGAATTTATACGGACAGATGGGGAACTGGAAGGTGGAGATAAGAAATCCTGCAGGAAACTCTATAGAATCCATTTCGTTTAAGGTCGAGTAATTTAGATTTTTCAGCGCAAAAATCATGTTTTGTTTTACGCATTTCTTGTGCTGTTTCCTTTGCTTTCAGCGAGTGTTTTATATATGTCTACAAAGGTAAGGACAAACCAAAAATTTATCTTTAGGAGGGCGTCATGAAAAAATTATGTTTATTTTCACTTACTATCATATTTGTTTTAGTATCAACAGTAACATACGCAGCAGAAAGAGCCCCTCTTGGAATGGGCAATTTAGCAGTGAAATTGGATTATTTAAATTTCACTGATGATTTAGTGGATGATTTTGATGTTGACGATGCTTTTTATGTTGGGCTTGAAGGATATGGTGAAATCGCACCAAATTTATATATCGGTGCTGAGGTTGGCTATGCTAATCCCGATGGAGATATTTTGGGAATAGATACAGAAATTACTTTTGTTCCTATAGAGGTAAACTTAAAATATGCAATAAAACCAGACCCTAACCTTGTAATCGACTTCGGAGCAGGTGTCTCATATAATTATGTTGATGAAGATTTATCCTACAGGAGTGAATCAGTTAGTGAAGATGATTGGCTATTTGGCGGACAATTCTTCGTAGACCTGAACTATAAATTTAGCAAATTCTTTATAGGTCTCAATGCAAAATATCAAATAACTGAAGAGTTCGAAGAATGGAGTCTCGATATTGCAGATCACAATTTGAACAACTGGAGAGTCGGCGGGCAAATAGGCATAATGTTCTAAAGTAATTGACAGTTATAGGCAGAGTCGGAAATGGCTCTGCCTTTATTTATTCTCTTGATTCAACATTATTACTGATAATCGTCACTCTTTATCTCTCTTCCAGACAAACATTTGTAGGTGTTATTGCTAATCGTCATTTTCACCCCTTTCTTCCTGAAGCAAACGCCTCGTAAGGTTCCGATAGAGAGCAAGAGTACATATAGAAGTACATGCCGACCTGATTCGGATGCGGGAGCGGAAACTCTTTGCGGTTCAATGCCTTTCTTGGTTGGCTCTCTATTATAAATTTATTCAACTGTAGCGGCATTCATAGATTCTGTATAAAATTGGTAGTTGTTTCTTCCTTTATCTTTAGCTTGGTACATTGCAATATCGGCATACTTGAGTAGATCATCAGGCTCTTCAGTATCGATGGGATAAATAGTTATGCCAATACTGGCGGTGATATGAATATCATGTGCTCCTATTTTAAAAGGTTGGGATATCTCATTGAGTATGCGTTGTCCCACTTTTGAAGCACCCTGAATATTGTCGATATTGCTAAGCAATATCGTAAACTCATCTCCTCCCATGCGTGCCACAGTACTCTCTATCTCCTCAGTGTTTATACGAGAGACGTAATCAATCCTGCGTATGCATTTTAATATACGGTCAGCAACGCTTTTCAGAAGCATGTCTCCCACATCATGCCCAAACGTATCATTAATGCCTTTGAACAAATCAAGATCTATAAACATTACGGCTACTTTTTTCCCATCCCGCTGAGCACTTGCTATGGACTGTCCCAGCCGATCCTTAAACAAGAGACGGTTAGGAAGACCTGTCAGATAATCATAAAAAGCAAGCTGAATGATCTGTTGCTCTGCCCTTTTACGCTCGGTTATGTCTCGTACAATTGCGAGAACTTCATCTTCTCCACTTATAACAATTCGAGCTTCATAATGATATATGACATTATTTATATTAAATCGATATTCAAAAATTTGAGTTGCACCAGTCCGTAGTGTCTGCTCCACGAAATACATGGTCTTTTCAGCAAAATCCTTTGGTAATACTTCATCCAGCCTTCTTCCGAGTATTTCTTCAGAGGTCATTAACGATTGGATCTCCTCTGACTCCTTATATTCCAAAACGATGCCTTCTTTCCTTACCCGGAACATCAAGTCTGGGATTGCGTTGAGGAGTGCTCGATTCTTCGCTTTGCTTTTCCCGAGTTTTACAAATGCCCGGCTGGCACGCAGCATATACTTCAAATGATAGCTTAATACTTCCCAATTAAGGTCTTTTGAGATAAAGTCACTGGCTCCTGCTTCATATGCTCGTTTGATGGATTCTATGTCATCAAGCCCTGTCACCATCAGTATTGGTATTAGTTCCCCTCCTGGTAGCTTCCTAATTTCTTCACAGACTGTAAACCCATCTATTCCTGGCATCCTGACGTCAAGCAACACAGCATCAGGGCGAAGGCGTTTAAAAGAAGATAGAGCTATTTCCCCATTTTCAGCTTCCTCAACGATAAACCCTGCTTTTTCAAGGGATCTTCGCTCCAGAAGCCTCACAGATAAATCATCGTCCGCAATCAGTACCAGAGCATGTTCTGTCTCAAATACTTTTTGGTCCATTATGGGCTCCTTTTGAGCTCTTTAGATGTATTCATTCAAAAAAGATACCAAATCAAACGCAAGAATAACCTATTGATAAATATAGTATTTTTAATTTTTAAAACATTATCATAGAAATTTAGTGGGCGGTTTTGGCATATAACTGACAAGAAAAGTCTCGGGATTGAGGCTGCTTGCTTTTGGAATAAACCATTTTTCTCTGACTTTTTTGTTCAAACGTTTCGATAGAAATAAGCAGTCTTTTGTTTTTCAGCAGACACAATATTTGTGGTTGAAATCCGCACCGATTGCCAAGTAGCTGGTATGCATAGTTGATGAAGGATTTGATAAAATTTTGGAACATTTGAAAATGTTTGATAATTATTGAGAGCGACCTCCGTTGAATGTGATAATTGTTTCGCATTCAAAATCTCACAAAACAAGCGAGGCCGCTATGACATTTTACTGTGAAGAACTAAACCGCTGCGCGGTGGTAACGAGCCGTCAGCCTTCTATTGAAA
>CAZLFE010000003.1:0-28485 GCA_964558725.1 uncultured Nitrospiraceae bacterium
GGAAATGACAGCAGCAGCACCCCCTCCCATACCATTGAAGAGAGCTACCATTTGAGGCATATCCGTAAGGGGAACTTTTTTGGCTGAAACCCACCCAATAACAGTGCCCGCCAAGATAATCAGGATCATGAGCAATTGGTGTTTCATGCTCGGTATTAAAAATGTAACTGTTATTGCCAAAATCATCCCGAGGCCGGCTAAGAGGTTACCACGACGGGCCGTTGCCGGGGATGAGAGCATCTTCAATCCGAGAATGAAAAATATAGCACTTACAAGATAAGTGGCTTTAACGAGGTTTTCCATAATCTCATTTCCCCTTCTTAAACATCTCCAGCATCCTGTCCGTCACCGCGAACCCACCTACCACATTCAGAGCCCCAAGCCATACCCCAAGGGCCCCGATGATTAACTCTGTTGCGGTTTCAGCCCTCCCCATTACAACCATGGCTCCGACCAAAACTATCCCATGAATAAAGTTTGTCCCTGACATGAGGGGAGTATGAAGGATTACAGGTACTCTTGATACAACCTCAAAACCTGTAAAACCAGAAAGGATAAAAATGTAAAGGGCAATCCAGATTTCGCTCATTTCAAAAGCCTCCTATATCTTTGTCTCGCCTTTAAAGGTTACGCAGGATTTCTGGAGTATTTCATCGCTGAAATCCACATCGAGAGTTTTCCCATCTTTCGAGAGGAGGTTCAAGAAATTTACGAGATTTTTTGAATACATCTCGCTTGCATGCGTGGGTAAAGTACTGGGGAGATTTAAAGGTCCGTATATGAGAACACCTTTATACTCCACAGTCTCATCCGGTTTTGTAAGTTCACAGTTTCCACCATTCTCTGCTGCGATATCAACAATAATAGATGAGGGTTTCATCTTTTCAACCATATCTCTGGTAATAATTATCGGTGCTTTTTTGCCCGGCACCTGTGCTGTAGTTATCACAACATCAGCTTTCCCAATATTGTCAGCCATGAATTTATGTTGCATATCTTTTTCTTCTTGTGTAAGTTCCCTTGCATATCCACCTGTTCCTTCGGCAATAACAGGAGCTTCAAGGAATCTTGCCCCAAGGCTTTCAATTTCTTCTTTTGCTACCTTTCTCACATCATACGCTTCAACTACCGCCCCAAGCCTTCTGGAAGTTGCTATAGCCTGAAGACCAGCAACCCCGGCCCCTATAACCAAAACCTTAGACGGTCTGATCGTACCTGCCGCGGTCGTAAGCATAGGGAAAAATCTGCTCGACAGGTTTGCAGCGATAATTGCCGCTTTGTATCCGGCAACTGCAGCCTGAGAGGAAAGGGCATCAATGGATTGTGCCCTGCTGATCCGTGGAATAAGTTCCATCGCAAAGGCATTGATATTTCTTTCAGCCATCATTTTTACTCTCTCTGGAT
Organism: uncultured Nitrospiraceae bacterium; assembly: GCA_964558725.1. Lineage (GTDB taxonomy): Bacteria > Nitrospirota > Thermodesulfovibrionia > Thermodesulfovibrionales > SM23-35 > DASPRG01. The sequence goes on from CAZLFE010000003.1 coordinate 1,405, forward strand.
ATTTGTAGGTCTGCAGAAACCCAATTACAAAACTGCCAGGGGAGATTGCGTCTATTTCTTCAGGTGTTGGAGGTTGAACCTTGAGAATAATCTGGGAGCGGGATAGAACTTCTTTGGCGCTCTCTAGAACTTCAGCACCAGATTCTCTATACGATGAATCAGGATAGCGCGCGTCCTCACCTGCTCCTTTTTCAATATATATCGTGAAACCTTTGTCTGTAAGCTTTTTAACAGACTCGGGCACCAAGGCTATCCTTTTTTCATTTGGGGCTTTTTCTCTTATAATGGAAACGCTTACGGACATAATGGCCACCATTATAGCACTTTGTTTCAGGGGATTTCCAGTGTTTGGACAGTTATGAGTTGGACAGTTATGAGAATGAAACACAGACTTTCTGATTCTTTGTTCCAGGAGTTTGAATTTAATATGTAAGCATGATAAGATATCACATCTTTTCTTCGGAAATTTTTACACAATGGCTGACATAAATCCTTTCAAGGGAATCCTTTACAGTGTATCTAAGGTGTCCATAGAGGATGTTCTGGCTCCTCCATACGATCTCATAACGCCTGAATATCAAGAAGAGTTATATAGGAAAAGTCCTTATAATGTCGTCAGGATAGATTTTGGTAAAGAGCAGCCTGAAGACACCGAGGCAGATAATAAATATACAAGGGCCAAAGGATATCTTGAAAAATGGATAGATGAGGGAATACTTATCGTAAGCGATAGACCGTCATTCTACGCCTATGAAATGTCTTATGCCATAGATGGTGAAGAAAAAAGACTTATCGGATTACTCGGGCTTGTAAAACTCGAGGAGTTCGGTAAAGGCAAGATCCATCCCCATGAGTGCACCTATTCTAAGCCAAAACAAGACAGATTGAATCTCCTCAGGACATGCGAGGCAAATACAAGCCCCATATTCTCACTGTATAAGAGCGCAGATAAAAGGGTCTCGACGCTTCTTTCTGAGGTCGCTCAGACAAGGCCATATCTTGAAGCGGCCGATGCTGCCGGAGCGGTCCACAGGCTCTGGCAGATTGATAGGGAGGAAGATATCGAGATGATAAGGGAGGAACTCAGGGGTAAAGATATTTTCATTGCTGATGGACACCACAGGTATGAAACATCCCTTGAGTTTCAGCGGGAGATGAGGGGGAAAAGGGTATCTTCTTCCAACAATGAGCCCTTTGATTATGTGCTCATGTTTCTCGCGAATATGTTGGATGGTGGGATAACAATACTCCCGACTCATAGACTCGTAAGGGAGATTCCCGAAGATATACACATGAGGCTTTCCGAGTATTTTGAGATCGAGCCAGTAAGAACAGATTTTGATATTGCAAAACAGATATCAGGGAGAAAGTATGTCTTTGGTTTTTTTCAGAACAGGGACGAAATGTGGTATCTCCTTACATTTAAGGGGCGCAATCTATCCAAAGTCAATCTTGCCCTGAGAGAGGTAGACGTAATAATTCTGCATGACCTGGTACTCAAGAAGATACTTGAAGTGAAAGACATTGCTTATGAAATGGATGTGAAAAAGGCCCTGGAAAAAGTGCGAAGCGGAACGTTTCGTGCAGCCCTGTTCCTTAATCCTACAAAGGTCGAGGATGTTGAAAAGGCTGCCCTTACATCAGTAAGAATGCCGCCAAAATCAACATATTTTTACCCAAAACTCCTGACAGGGGTTGTTATCAATAGCTTTAGAGTCAATTGTTAGGTGTTAGTTTTTAGGCTTAATTATTAACAGCAATAAATTTATATGAGGAGGTTTTTATGGCAATGCGTGTTGCAATCAATGGCTTTGGAAGAATAGGCAGGGCATTTTTAAGGGCCAGCAAAGGATATCATGAATTCACCATTGTTGCGATTAATGATCTTACTGATTCAAAGACCCTCGCCCATCTTCTGAAATATGACTCTGTGCATGGCATTTTTAAAGCCGATGTAAAAGCTGGTGATGGAAGTATCGTAGTTGATGGGAAGGAGATCAATATCCTTGCTATGACAGAGCCTGAAAAACTTCCGTGGAAGGATCTTGGTGTGGATATTGTCATCGAATCAACAGGGAGGTTTACAGACAAACCATCTGCTTCAAGGCATTTAGATGCTGGTGCAAAGTGGGTGATCATCTCAGCACCTGCTAAGGAACCAGACATAACCGTATGCATGGGTGTGAATGAGGAAACATTAGACCCTGAAAAACACAAGGTTATTTCGAATGCCTCATGCACAACAAACTGTCTTGCACCTGTTGCAAAGGTGATACACAACGAATTCAAAATAATAAAGGGACTTATGACAACCATACATTCTTATACTAATGATCAGCGGATACTTGACCTTCCCCATAAGGACCTGAGGAGGGCAAGGGCAGCTGCCATGAGCATGATTCCTACGACAACGGGTGCAGCAAAGGCTGTTGGCCTTGTGCTGCCAGAGCTGAAAGGGAAGCTCAATGGCTTGTCCATAAGAGTCCCTACCCCGAATGTTTCTCTTGTAGACCTTGTTGCCGAGGTATCAAGGGATGTCACCGTGGAGGGTGTAAATGCTGCATTGAAAAAGGCAGCTGAAGGCCCCCTGAAGGGAATCCTTCAGTACACAGAGGACCCTGTTGTCTCAATAGATTTCAACGGAAATGACCATTCTGCAATTGTAGACGCATCGCTGACAATGGTCATTGAGGGAAGGATGGTAAAGGTTCTTGCATGGTATGACAATGAGTGGGGTTATAGCTCACGCCTCAGAGATCTCATACTCTACTTAATCAAGAGGGTATGACAATGGCAAGGAGAAATGTCGTAGAGCCTGTTCCTATTAAGGATATCTTTAACAAGCTAATGATAGGAGACATTGACCTTAAAGGGAAGAGGGTCTTTATCAGGGCTGATTTCAATGTTCCCCTCGATGACAATCTGATGGTTACTGATGACAGGAGGATACGCTCTACTCTTCCTACCATAAATTATGCCATTGATGAAGGGGCTAAGGTTATACTCTCCTCCCACCTTGGGAGACCGAAAGGTAAGAGGGACCCGAGGCTAAGCCTCGCGCCCGTAGCAAAGAGGCTCCAGAGACTCCTGAATAAAGAGGTCATCTTCGCACCAGATTGTGTAGGCAGTCAGGTAAAAGGTCTTGTTGCGAAGATGAGGGAAGGTGATGTATTGCTCCTCGAGAATCTCAGGTATCACCCGGGGGAAGAAAAAAATGACGAGGAATTTGCCCGTGCCCTGGCGTCGCTTGCAGACATCTACATCAATGATGCCTTTGGGACAGCTCACAGGGCACACGCATCGATTGTCGGTGTCCCAAAATTCCTTCTCTCAGCAGCCGGACTTCAGTTAAAGAAAGAGATAGAGTATCTCCAGGGAGCGATAGAGAATCCGGTAAGGCCCTTCGTCGCAATTCTCGGAGGGGCAAAAGTTTCGGGAAAGATAAACGTCCTTGAGAATCTCGTTGGAAAAGTTGATAAGGTTCTGGTTGGTGGTGGAATGGCTTATACCTTTATAAAAGCCATGGGTTACGAGGTAGGGAATTCCCTTGTTGAAGAAGATATGCTTGAGACAGCACAGAGAATAAGGAAAAAGCTGAAAGGGATGGGTATAAAATTCTATCTTCCCGTAGACTGTGTGATTGCTCAAGGAATCGAACCAAGTGCGGAAACGAAAATAATTCCTACCCTTGAGATACCAAAGGGATGGGCTGCACTCGATATAGGACCTGCTACAGCCAAGCTCTTTTCAGAGGCTATCCAGGATGCGAAGACCATTCTCTGGAATGGGCCTATGGGCATCTTTGAAATGGATGCCTTTTCAAGAGGAACATTTGCTGTTGCTCATGCCGTTGCAGACGCATATGCCCTTACGATTGTTGGTGGTGGTGATACAGACCTTGCTGTGCACAGGGCGGGAGTATCTGATGCAATATCATTTATCTCTACAGGTGGAGGGGCGACCCTGCAGCTTCTTGAAGGGAAAGAACTGCCTGGCATTGCAGTCCTTGCAAATAGAGAAGATTAAGCAAAGGTATTTGTACTGCTAACCGGTAGTGGTTTGGTAAAACTTTGTATCTCCAAATGACCCGTTAGAGTCTGCATCTACCTTGTGTGGTAGTTTTTCGTTTTTGTGCGAGAGTATTCCTCTCTTCATTTCGACAATAGAGGGATTTTTACATTCGAATTTTTTGACAAGATATGAAACTGCAAGCTCTGGTTTTATAACTTCGCCACAGGTAAAGATATCCACAGCCGCATAACAATACTCAGGCCATGTATGAATTGTGAGATGGGATTCTGCTATGACTACTACACCACTGATACCGAAAGGATTAAATTCGTGGAAGGAATTATCAATTATTGTTGCCCTGGCTTCTTTTGCCGCAGAGATCAGTATTTTTTTTACTTTCTCAAGGCTCTTCAGAATCTCGGGATTACAATCCCGCAATTCTATTAAAAGATGTGTACCTAAAGCATACAATTCTCTACCCCCCTTCAAACCTTCAAATTTATTTCGTAACTCGAATAAAAAAGATACAGCAAGAAAAGGAGAATTGTCAAGGAAATTTTAAAGAAACGCTGTGAAAAGGCTGTTTTATTCACCTTTAATAAAATAGTCCATCAATGTATAACCTTCCTCGAAATTCATGATATCTTCTCTCTTGAGGAGCGTCTCGTCAAAGGTGGCACCATCATGTTTTTTCTTGAGCCTGCTGTCAAAGATGACAAAAGGGACAGGTTCATCCGTGTGCGTTCTGATATCGATCGGCGTTGCATGGTCAGGCATGATAAGGACTCGGTATTCCTTGAACTTTTCTAATCCTCTGAGAACAGTACCCACAACAATGGCATCAAAATCCTCGATAGCCTTTATCTTATCCTTGTAATTACCGGAGTGCCCTGCCTCATCAGGTGCCTCAACATGGATATAGACAAAGTCAACCCTCTCGAGGGCTCTCAGGGATTCCTCTGCCTTTCCAAGATAGTTCGTATCCAGGTAACCGGTAATGCCTGGAACATCGAGTATCTCCAAACCGGCATAGATGCCGATACCTCTGGCAAGGTCAACGGCAGACACGAGGGCGCCATCAATGGAGTATTTCTGTCTGAAGGTAGGAAACATCGGCTTCTTACCCTGCCCCCATAGCCAGATGCTATTTGCTGGTTTCTTGCCCCTTCTTATCCTCTCCTTGTTAACAGGATGTCTTTCGAGGATTCCCGTTGATCCGAGCATCATCCTTCTCAACACATCCTCTCCATTTCCGACAGGGAGGTAATCTGTTATCTCCTTACCAATAATATCATGAGGAGGGATGCATTCAATGTCCGCTGACCCCCGAGACCAGACCATAAGATGCCTGTAACTTACCCCTGGGTAGAAACGAATATCCTTAGTGCCGAGTTTTTTGTCAATCTCGGAAATGAGTTCCCTTGCCTCTTCTGTTGTAATGTGTCCACTGCTGTAATCCTCCATAACAGCCTTTTTCCTGTATTTATCAGATTTGAGGGTAACCAGGTTGCACCTGAAAGGGACATCATCTTCTTTCAGTCCTATTCCAATACTGGCTGCTTCAAAGGGAGCCCTTCCTGTATAAAACTCTAAGGGGTTATAGCCGAGAATGCTCAAATTTGCAACATCTGAGCCAGGATGAAAACCCTGGGGGATGGTCCTGACCTTACCGATAATTCCTTCTCGCACGAGTCTGTCCATGTGAGGAATGAAAGCCTGTTGAAGGGGCGTTTTACCATCAAGTTCCTTTATGGGTCTGTCAGCCATGCCATCACCAATGATAACGACATATTTCATAGAATGCCTTCTAAAGCCTTTTCGACAGCCTCTATTTCAGCCTTAATCTTGAGCGGTTCCTTTGAAACCTTAAAAACGACATCGGCATCCTTGAGCCCATTGCCTGTAAGCGTACAGACAATACTATCGCCTGCATGGAAGTAATTCTCTCTATACAGTTTTAAAACACCTGCAACGGAAGCAGCAGATGCAGGCTCACAGAAAATGCCTTCTAAAGATGCGATAAGGCTATAAGCGTTCAGTATCTCATCATCAGTTACCGCCTCGATCCTGCCACCTGATTCGTCCCTCGCCGCAACTGCACCTTTCCAGCTTGCAGGATTTCCAATCCTGATCGCGGTAGCAATGGTCTCAGGTTTTTCTACAGGTCTCCCGAGGACAATTGGTGCAGCTCCTGCTGCTTGAAACCCAAGCATGATTGGTAAAGACGAAATCTTCTCAGCCCTCATATATTCTCTGTATCCCTTCCAGTAGGCAGTTATATTCCCTGCATTTCCGACTGGTAGCGCATGGAATTTAGGTGAAAAGCCAAGCTGGTCACAGACTTCAAAGGCTGCGGATTTTTGCCCTTCAAGCCTGAAGGGATTGATTGAATTTACTAAAGTCATGGGATGTCTCTCAACAAGGGCCTTGACAATTTTCAACGCCTCATCAAAGTTCCCCTTTATCTGAATAACATGTGCTCCGTGTACAAGGGCCTGGGCAAGTTTGCCATGGGCAATTTTCCCTTCCGGTATCAGCACGATAGCCTTGATTCCTGCCTTTGCAGCATAAGCGGCTGCGGAGGCTGATGTATTACCTGTTGAAGCACAGATCACCGCCTTCGAACCTTCTTCCATAGCCTTAGAAAGGGCGACGGTCATTCCTCTATCCTTAAAAGAGCCTGTGGGGTTCGCACCGTCAAATTTGAAATAGATCTCGAGGTCTCTTCCTATCTTCCTCTTCAGGTTCTCTGCCTTTATCAGAGGTGTGTTCCCCTCCTGCAGAGTCACAATCGGGGTTTTCTCTGTCACGGGAAGAAATTCTCGATACTCTACAATGATTCCTTTCCATGCAGTCTTTGGACCCTTACATTCTCCTATTTGCATAAATCTCCGCCTTTAGTGTTTAGTTGAATAGTGCCTGAGTCAGTGAATAGTTATAAGTGAACAGTGAATAGTTAAAGGCAAGTGATATTTCCACTATTCACTACTCGATAATGTCTCCCTCAACAAGTTCTACATCAACTCCTTGATCCCTGAGGGACTGGATCCCTTTCTCGAGGTTCTCCTCTTTTCCTTCAAGCTCGAGGACCATCTCCCCGACCGTTTCAGTTACTCGTGCCCTTCTAATATTTGGCATGACATCATATTTTTTAGCCATAGTAAAAATGACAGGCTCTTTAATTAGGTGTTGCGGAAAAGTCAATTTTACCCTTTTCTTCATACTTCCTCCTTACCCACCTGCAATAGCGGGGATAATTGATACCTCATCTCCGTCTTTGACTTCTGTCTCCTCTGCTTTGAGAAATCTTACGTCCTCCTCATTCACATAGATATTCACGAACCTTCTTATTTTCCCTCCCTCAGAGATTCTCTCGCCTATTCCTGGAAATCTTTTATCAAGTTCATTAATAAGCTCTATTACCATTCCCGGTCTGCCTTCTATTTCCTCCTGTCCCTGCGTCAACCTCTGAAGGGGGGTCGGAATCCTTACTTTAACCGCCATATGATTACCTCCTCTTTCAAAAGTCAGCAGTGACTGAAGTCTAAAGACGTATCTTTTTAAGCACTTCTTCAAAAGAAGCAAGATTCGGTTTAATGTAGTGAGGAGAAATGGTCCTGCCATTCAAAGCCTCCTGGGTCTTGAGTCCATTTCCAGTAATGCAGATCACTGTCAGTTCATCTCGCCTTATCTTGCCACTTTCTATGAGTTTTTTCGTTACTGCAACAGTAACTCCGCCTGCTGTTTCAGAGAATACACCCTCTGTCTTTGCAAGGAGCTTTATTGCACCAATGATCTCCTCATCTGAAACATCCTCGCCATAGCCACCGCTTTCCTTTACTGCCTTGGTTGCATAATACCCATCGGCTGGGTTTCCTATTGCAAGAGATTTCGCTATAGTATTTGGTTTCACTGGCCTGATAATATCTGTGTCTTGCTTTATTGCTGTAGATATGGGGGAACATCCCGTTGCCTGGGCTGCGAATACCTTTGTCCTGAGGTCCTTTATAACACTGATCTCCTGGAACTCTTTAAAGCTCTTCCATATTTTCGTAAGGAGTGAACCACTTGCACATGGCACGACGATATTATCAGGAGCCTTCCATCCGAGCTGTTCTATGATTTCGAATCCATGTGTCTTCGAACCCTCCGCATAGAATGGCCGTATGTTTATATTGACGAATGCCCATCTGTACTTGTTCGCTATCTCGCTACAGAGCCTGTTCACATCGTCATAATTACCGTCTACTGCAATAAGGTTTGGTTCATAGACAAGGGAAGCGATGATCTTGCTTGGTTCGAGAGTTGCAGGGATGAATATAAACCTCCTGAAACCCGCCTTTGCACCCAGTGCTGAGACAGAATGGGCAAGATTTCCTGTTGATGCACATGCTGCAGTGTCAAAATGAAATTCCCTCGCTTTTGTAAGGGCAACAGCTACGACCCTGTCTTTAAAGGAAAGTGTGGGATGGGCAACAGTATCGTCTTTGATATAGAGTGAATCTGTTCCGAGCTCTTTTGCAAGGTTATCTGCCTTGAGGAGGGGAGTAAACCCTGAGAAGAGGCCAACCTGAGGCTCACCGTCTATGGGAAGAAGCTCTCTGTATCTCCATAAGGTTTTTTCTCTTTTTTCGATTACCTTTTTTGTCAATACCTTTCTTATGCTTTTATAGTCATAAACCACTTCAAGGGGGCCGAAACAGAACTCACATACATAGAGCGGTTCAACAGGATATTCTCTGTTACATTCTCGACATTTAAGGCCCTTAACATAGCTCATAGCTTTTACTCCAGCATTAAATTTGTGATGAACAGGGTTCAAGGATTCGAGGATTCAAGGGTTCGAGTGTTTGCTTCCTAAAGTATTTCGTTTGAATCCTTGGCCTCTTGAACCCTAAAACCCTTTTTGTTTGAATCCTGTTCTATATTACTTCAAAATGACTTTCATCTCAACTTCCTTTACCTGCTCATCTGTTATCCTGAATGCCCTTATCATCGGCTCTTTGTTTAAGAGGCTCACTATTACATACACCGAATCAGGATAAGAGACGAGCTTTATATCTTTCGGTGAAGGATAGGCATGTAAATCTGGATGGGAATGGTATATAGCTGTCATGTCAAGACGATCTTTTCTCATCTCCTTCATGATAGTAAACTGCTCTTTCGGGTCCATCATGTAGCTGATATGGGAGTTTTCTATATTCCGCATCGTATAAACCCTCTTCACAACTCCATCTTTTCCAGCGAGTATCCCACACGCCTCCTTTGGATAGACCTCTTTACAATGTGCGATTACTTTATCAAAAAGCTCCTGGGTTATGAGTAAGTCGGGCATGTATTTCATCCCCCATCGAAGGGAAAGGGTCTATGAGAATAACACTTTCTTCTGCAATTCATATACCATGTAAAAGAAAGAGACGGTTGGCTTCTCAGAGGTGGATAACTCCAGACTTTTCACGTCCTTAACTTTATTTTCCCTCAACCCTCATAAAGATTGTCTTATCCATAACAACAGGGAGCAGGTCTATCTCACGAATGGCCTGTCTCACATCCTTTTCCTTTGCCTCATGAGTAAGGACAACGAGCGGGACAGCTTCACCAACGCTTCTGCCTTTCTGTATCACTGAAGCGATGCTAATATTGTAATTGCCGAGGATGCCTGAAATCTTTGAGAGGACCCCTGGCCTGTCGAGGGCAGAAAACCTGAAATAATACATAGATATCACTTCATCCATCTTTTTTATGCTGACATTCCTCAGGGTCCGAGTTATGACAGGTACCCTTCCCATAGCATTTGTTCTGATGTTCCTCGCAATATCAACAATGTCGCTCACGACAGCACTACCAGTAGGCATATCTCCAGCGCCTCTGCCATAATATAAGGTAGGGCCTGTAGCATCACCATCAATGTATATTGCGTTGAATGAACCATCCACTTTTGATATGAGATATTCCTTGGGAAGCATTGTTGGATGAACCCTGAGTTCTATCTCATTATCCGACTCTTTTGCAATGGCAAGGAGTTTTACCTTGTAGCCCAAATCAGATGCAAACCTTATATCTTGAGGAGATGTCTGAGAAATCCCTTCTCTGTAAATATCTTCGTAAGAGATAGGGATACCGTATGAAAGAGAGGCAAGGAGTGCGAGCTTATGAGCAGAGTCTATCCCTTCAATATCTAAAGTCGGATCGGCTTCAGCATAGCCGAGATCCTGTGCCTCTTTCAGTGCTTCTGAAAACTCAACATTCTCCTCTGTCATCTTTGTGAGTATATAATTTGAGGTGCCGTTTATTATCCCGTATACAGCCTTTATCCTGTTGGCAACAAGGCCTTCCCTGATTACCTTTATAATGGGAATGCCACCTGCCACAGATGCTTCAAAACCTATCTCAACTCCGGACTGAATCGCTGCAGTAAATATCTCATTTCCGGCAGTTGCAAGGAGGGCCTTATTTGCTGTGACCACATGTTTGCGATTACTGATTGCCTTCAGTATTAAGTCTTTTGCAGGTCTGATGCCACCGATGAGTTCAACGACGATATCAATATGGGGGTCATTCAGGAGAGCATCCACGTCTGTACTCAGAATGCCTGTGGGGAGACTTATTCCTCTGTCCCGCTCAATATTAAGGTCGGCAATCCTCTTGAGATTTATTTCAAAGCCGAGCCTTTCTTTGAGGATTTCCCTATTTCCGAGAAGTATCCTTACAGTCCCCGTGCCTACAGTCCCGAAACCAATGATTCCAACATTTATCATCTGTTAAGCACCTTCTTAATTCCCCTCGTAGCCTGCCTAATCCGGTGTTCATTTTCTACAAGGGCAAACCAACATAGGTATCTCCGCCTTCTCCAAATCCGATTCCAGGAGATACAGCTACGCCTCCCTCTGTAATAAGCAGCTTGCAAATTCTAATTCTCAAAACTTAAAAGTGTTCCGAGACATTTGTTTAGAATATAGTGCTCAGATATTGGAGTTTTATTATTATACATTATACATCTCCTCAGCATTCATCGAGCTCCTCATTAGGGGAGAAGAGGCTACATACTTAAACCCCATATTCAGGGCTCTGTTCCGAAGTCTCTCGAAAATCTCGGGTCTTATGTATTCAACAACGGGCAGGTTTTTTCTCGAAGGCCTCAGATACTGTCCCAAGGTAACAAAATCACACCCTGCATCACAGAGGTCTTTCAGGACATCTGTTACCTCATCGCATGTCTCCCCAAGACCCAGCATAAGTCCTGACTTAGTATGGATATCAGGAGCTACCCTTTTAGCATATTTCAATATATGAAGGGACCGATTGTAGTCTGCCCGAGGTCTGACAACAGAATAGAGCCTTGGGACGGTCTCCACATTGTGGCCAAAAACATCTGGTCTCGAACTAAGTACGGTCATGAGGGCACCTATGTCACCATTAAAATCAGGGATGAGAACCTCAACCTTTGCATCTTGAAGATATCTCCTCACAGCATCAACAGTCCTCGCAAAATGTCCTGCACCACCATCAGGAAGGTCGTCCCTTGTCACAGAGGTAATAACTACATATTTCAATCTCATCTCCTTTGCAGCCCGTGCAACCCTTTCTGGTTCTGTATGATCCAGTGGCTCAGGCATTGAAGACTCCACAGAACAGAAACCGCAGTTCCTTGTACATTTTGAACCGAGCAGCATAAAGGTGGCAGTTGGCCTTGAGTAGCATTCACCAATATTCGGACACCTTGCTTCCTCGCATACAGTAGAGACATTGTAACTCCTGAGGATTCGTTTCGTATCATGGATACCCTCAAAGCCTTTTGTTCTTATCCATTCTGGAAGTCTCAAAACAATCTCCCCATTGCCTATGGTTATTAAACATAAAAGAAATATGAAACTTTGTCAAACCAAAGGTATCCCCATATAAGGCAGGATGTTTTCTATTATAATACCTTTATTTCGACTGATTTTGATTGAGTTCAAGATTCACAATTGAAGAAGGAGGACAACAGTAAGATTGGTATCACCGATAGGGTTGATTTCAGCCGTACCTCTTGAAGGCAAGACCATCCTGAGAAATCTTAAAAAGATTTATGAGAAGGTCCCTTATGGTTTAGCCTTATATCAAGGCAAAATACATGACAAGCCTGTTGTCTATGTTACCTCTGGTATTGGAAAGACAAATGCCTCCCGTGGAACAACTATTTTAATTGAAAGGTTCTCCCCCAGCATCATCGTTAATTTCGGGGTTGGCGGCGCCTATCCTTCATCAGGCCTAAAGAGAGGAGATATCGCAGTTGCAGAAAAGGAGACTTATGGAGATGAGGGCGTTTCTCTCAATGATGGTTTTCATACAGCGGAGGTCATCGGAATACCTTTTTTCATAAAAGCCAGAAAAAGGTATTTCAACGAATTCCATCTGGATAAAAGACTCTTTAAAATGGCTGTTAGAATTTCACGCATCACGCATCACACATCGCGCATCACGGTAAAATCAGGTCCTTTCCTTACCATCTCTACCTGCACAGGGACATTGAAAAAGGCAAAAGAACTTGAAAAGAAATTCCACGCCATTTGTGAAAATATGGAGGGTGCTGCAGTTGCGCATGTATGTATCTCATATGGAATTCCCGTTGTCGAGATAAGAGGCATTAGCAATACCGTTGAGGACAGAGATATGAAAAAGTGGGATATCAGAATAGCAGCGGAGAATTGTCAGAAAGTGGTGAAGGAGTTCCTGAAAGAAGTCTGATTCTTTTAGTTGAGAGAATATGAAATAATGATATGGATTAAGAATAAAAGGAGGAAGACATGATACCACGTTATACACGTCCTGAAATGGGAAGGCTATGGGATATAGAGGCAAAATATCAGAAATGGCTTGATGTGGAGATTGCCGTGTGTGAGGCATGGGCAGAGCTTGGCGAGATACCGAAGGATGCTTTAGGAAAAATAAAGAAAAAGGCGAGATTTAATGTCCAGAAGATTGATGAAATAGAGAAGGTTGTAAAACATGATGTTATTGCATTCCTTACATCAGTAGCCCAGGACCTCGGTCCTGAGGCAAGATTTATCCATAAAGGATTGACCTCATCAGATATCCTTGACACAGCTCTTGCCCTCCTTATGCGACAGGCCTCAGACATATTAATGAAAGACATCCGTGAACTGATGGGTGTTCTCAAAAGGCAGGCATATAGATACAAAGATACACCAATGATGGGGAGAAGCCACGGTGTCCATGCAGAGCCAATAACATTCGGCCTCAAGTTTGCTCTCTGGTTTGAGGATATGAAGAGGAACCTTGAAAGGATGAAGAGGGCAAAAGACGTAATAAGTGTCGGAAAGCTCTCTGGTGCTGTTGGTACTTTCTCTAATATTCCTCCCATAATTGAAGAAAAGGTCTGCAAAAAACTTGGACTCAAACCAGAACCTGTTGCAACACAAATAGTCCAGAGGGACAGACATGCAGAGTATCTCGTAACCCTCGCATTGGTCGCGGCTTCTATCGAAAAGGTAGCTACCGAGGTAAGGCATCTCCAGAGGTCAGAGGTCCTCGAGGCGGAAGAACCATTTATGGCAGGGCAGAAGGGCTCATCAGCAATGCCGCATAAGCGGAATCCTGTTGGTTGCGAAAACCTCTCAGGCCTTGCAAGACTTGTAAGGACAAATGCCCTGGCAGCTCTTGAAAATGTCGCGTTATGGCACGAAAGGGATATTTCGCATTCTTCTGTTGAGCGTGTAATAATACCTGATAGCTCAATACTTGTTGATTATATGCTTCATAGGCTGAAGGGAATCCTTGAAGGACTCCACGTATACCCAAAAAGGATGAAGGAGAATATGGCCAAAAGCCATGGTCTTTATACCTCCCAGCGAGTGCTGCTTGCCCTTTTAGACAAGGGCATCGACCGGGAAAAGGCATATAATATTGTGCAGAGGGATGCGATGAAGAGCTGGAAAGAAGAGGCTGATTTCAAAAAAATATTATTAAAAGATAAGGAAGTCAAAAGATATCTAACAGCAAGAGAAATCGGGGAGATCTTTGACTTCGAATATTATCTGAAACATGTAGACTATATATTCAAAAGAGTATTGGGAGCATCACGATGAAGAATTATTTCAAGAACATCCCTATAACAAATGCATATCGGTTAATCAACCATGGGCCGACGGTACTCATTACTTCCAGACTTGGAGAAAAAGTCAATGTTATGACTGCAGCGTGGCAGATGCCTGTCAGCTTTAGGCCAGCGCTCATAGCAGTTTCCATAGACCGTGAGAGATTTTCTCATAGGCTTATCCTGAAAAGCCGGGAGTTTGTTATAAACATACCCCATGTTGGAATGATGAAAGAAGTTTTGTGTTGTGGAACGCAATCGGGGAAGGATATTGACAAATTCGGGGTATGCAAGCTGACCCAGGTAAAGGCTCATAAGGTTAAAGCTCCTCTCATCGAGGAGTGCATAGGAAATATTGAATGCAAACTCCATTCTATTCACGAAGCTGGCGATCACACTATCTTTGTAGGAGAGGTTGTTGCTGCTTCAGTAAAAGAGGGTATATTTGATGGCTATCTCAGGGTTGACCTTGATGAGGCAAAGACCCTCCATCACCTTGGTGGTAAGGTTTTCTGTCATCCTGATGGTATTGATCTTGAATAGCAGCAAGTTGGACATAATGTACGCTCTCAGATTTCTGCTAAAATAAAAGCAAACATACATGAGTCTATTACACTTCTATCGGAAACCAGCCCTTTCACTGGCGAGGAAAAACGATTTACTTTCAATAGTAAGACAAAAGATATCCCCTGAGATACAGGATATAGAAACGGAATACTGTTTTAATATCGAGGCATCAGAGGCCCTTAAAAGGGAAGAATTAGAAGCTCTTCGCTGGCTCCTCTCAGAGACATTCGAACCAGAGAATTTTTCTGAGGAGAGTTTTTTAACTCGTCACTCGTCACTCGTCACTCGTCACAGTCTTTTTGAAGTTGGTCCGCGGATGAACTTCACAACGGCATGGTCAACAAATGCAGTCTCGGTGTGCCATGCCTGTGGATTAAAAAAGGTTACCCGTATCGAGAGCTCAAGGAGATATAAGTTCGTATTCAGTGAACAGTTAGTAGTGAACAGCGAACAGTTAACAGATTTCTCCTTGTCACTCGTCACTCGTTACTCGTCACTATTTTATGACAGGATGACAGAATGTCCCTATCCTGAACCGCTCGCTACCTTTGCGACAGGGATAAAACCAGAGCCAGTTTTTATCGTGCCGCTGATTGAAGAAGGCAAAGAAGCCCTGAGAAAGATTAACATTGATATGGGACTTGGTCTTGATGACTGGGACATAGACTATTATTACAACCTCTTTGTTCATGATATAGGCCGTAATCCCACAAATGTAGAATGTTTTGATCTTGGTCAATCAAACAGCGAGCATTCAAGGCATTGGTTCTTTAAAGGAAGATTGGTTATTGATGGTAAAGAGATGCCATATGCCTTAATGGATATCATTAAACAGCCATTAAGGACTAACCTCGGTAATAGCATTATTGCCTTTAGAGATAATTCAAGCGCAATTTGTGGTTATGAGATATTGACTATAATCCCCGAACAAGCAGGAAACCCGTCCCGCTTTCGGGATGCAAGACTCAATTATCACATCATCTTCACAGCCGAGACCCACAATTTCCCTACGGGTGTTGCGCCATTCCCGGGTGCAGAGACAGGTACAGGGGGAAGGATAAGAGACGTTCATGCAACAGGCAGAGGAAGCTTAGTAATAGCAGGTACAGCAGCATATTGTGTTGGCAATCTGCACATACCTGGATATCCTTTAGCATGGGAAGATCCCCTCTTTGAATATCCACCGAACCTGGCAACACCTCTTCAGATAGAGATAGAGGCAAGCAATGGTGCCTCTGACTATGGAAACAAATTTGGTGAACCTGTCATACAGGGTTTCACAAGGTCGTTTGGTTTACGATTGCCGAATGGAGAGAGGAGAGAGTGGGTCAAGCCCATTATGTTTACAGGTGGTATTGGACAGATCGATAACAGGCATGTTGAAAAAGGGACCCCTCACAAAGGCATGCTCGTAGTCAAGATTGGGGGCCCTGCCTATAGGATCGGCATTGGTGGCGGCGCTGCCTCAAGCATGATACAGGGAGAAAATATTGCTGAGCTGGACTTCAGTGCTGTACAGCGCGGTGATGCGGAGATGGAACAAAAGGTTAACAGGGTCATCAGGGCGTGTGTAGAGATGGAAGATAAGAATCCTATCATCAGCATTCATGACCAAGGCGCTGGAGGGAACTCCAATGTAATCAAGGAGATTATCTATCCAGCAGGTGCAATGAGCAGTGTAAGGAATATTTTGCTCGGTGACTATACCCTCTCTGTCCTTGAGATATGGGGAGCTGAGTATCAGGAAAATAATGCCCTCCTTATAAAGGCTGAAAGAGCTGAGATGTTCCTTGATCTCTGCAGAAGGGAGAAAGTCCCCTGTTCTATCATTGGAGTTATTACAGGAGATGGCTATATTGTGTTATATGACGCAGCAGATGGAAGTACTCCTGTTAATCTTGAATTATCAAGGGTTCTTGGTGAGATGCCTCAGAAGACCTTTCATCTTGAACGGATCGAACCCAATCTTGGACCTTTGACATTACCAGTGGATATAACCGTAAGAGAAGCACTCGAAAGGGTTCTCCGTCTTATCTCTGTGGGCTCAAAGAGATTTCTTACAAATAAAGTTGACAGGTCTGTTACAGGCCTCGTTGCTCAACAGCAATGTGTTGGCCCCCTCCAATTGACTTTATCTAATGTTGCTGCCGTGTGTCAGAGCCATTTCGGTTTGACAGGGGCTGCTATAGCAATTGGGGAACAGCCCATAAAGGGTTTGATAAACCCTCAGGCAATGGCTCGCATGAGTGTTGGCGAGGCGCTCACAAATATTGTCTGGGCAAAGGTGAGCGGCCTCGGAGATATTAAATGCTCGGGGAACTGGATGTGGGCTGCAAAGCTTCTGGGTGAAGGTGCCAGACTCTATGATGCTGCAGTAGCATTAAGTGATATCATGATTGAACTTGGAATAGCAATTGACGGAGGTAAAGACAGTCTCTCCATGGCTGCCATGGTTTCTGATTCATCAGGGAAGACAGAGATAGTCAAGGCACCGGGAACAATTGTTGTTTCTGCCTATGTCACATGCCCGGATATTACAAGGATTATCACCCCTGACATTAAAAGGCCGGGTGAAAGCAGATTGCTTTATATAGATCTTGGTAAGGGAAAGTACAGAATAGGGGGCACTGCCTTATCCCATGTCTATGGGCAGATCGGAAATGAATCGCCTGATCTGGATGAGCCTCAACTTCTTAAACACACCTTTAATGCCATACAGCGACTTATTTCAGAGGAAATGATCCTTTCTGGGCATGACAGAAGTGACGGGGGATTGATAACGACGCTCCTTGAGATGGCTTTTGGAGGCAATTGCGGATTAGAGACAAACATAAATCCACCCCCTTTACTAATTGGGGGTGAGGGGGGATTACAAGAAATTATATTCCCTATCCTATTCTCTGAAGAACTCGGACTGGTTGTTGAATATCTTCCAGAGAGTGAAGACAGAATAACAGGGATCCTTAAAGACAACAGAATTCCCTATCAGATAATCGGAAAGACGTTAGAGAAAAAGGAAGTTAGTATAAACATTAATAACCAGATTGTTTTAAAAGAAGATATGAGAGTCCTCAGAGATCTTTGGGAGGAAACAAGTTACCACCTCGACAGGCTCCAGGCAAGCCCTGATTGCGTTGATGAGGAGAGAAGGGTAAATTTTAACAGAAAGGGTCCTCAGTACGTCCTTTCTTTTACTCCAAAGAAAACAGACCAGAGGCTTCTTGAAAGTAATAACAGACCGAAAGTTGCTATCATCCGGGAAGAAGGCAGTAACGGCGATCGTGAAATGACCTCTGCTTTTTATCAGGCTGGATTTGAGGCATGGGATATCACCATGACAGACCTTCTTGAAGGGAGGGCACATCTCAATGACTTTCGAGGTATTGTCTTTGTTGGAGGATTCAGTTATGCTGACGTCCTCGATTCGGCTAAAGGCTGGGCAGGGGTAGTCAGGTTTAATAAAAGACTCTCAGAGCAGTTCCAGAAGTTCTATGAAAGATCTGATGCCTTCAGTCTCGGTGTCTGTAACGGTTGCCAGCTCATGGCGATCCTTGGCTGGATTCCATGGAAGGGGATTCCTGATCAGCTTCAACCGAGATTTATTAGTAACCGCTCAGGAAGATTTGAATCAAGATTCTCGACCGTACGCATCTTACAGAGCCCAGCTATCATGCTAAAAGGCATGGAAGGCTCTTCCCTTGGTGTCTGGGTTGCCCATGGCGAGGGGAGGCTCTATTTCCCCGGAAAGGAAATAATGCAAGAAGTGCTAAAAAGCGATTTGGCTCCTATAAGGTTCATCGATGATAACGGAGAATTCACCGAGACGTATCCATTGAATCCGAATGGTTCTCCCTTTGGAATAACAGCCCTCTGTTCACCTGATGGCAGACATCTTGCAATGATGCCCCATCCAGAAAGGATATTTCTTAAATGGCAGTGGCCTCACATGCCAGAGGAATGGAGAAAAAACCTTGAGGCCTCTCCCTGGCTCAGGATGTTTCAGAATGCAAGGGAGTGGTGCGAAGGAAATACAAAAGAGCTTTAGAGCCTTCTCCTGAATAATGAGAAAAAGTGTTCTTTTATTTTTTCTGAAAGAGGCCGTTTTAACCACTGCTCTCTATCTACCTTAAGAGAATGCTTCAGGTCCTCTTCAAATATCTCTGCCATCTGTGAGGCAAATCCGGTATCAAGGATCCCGACATTTCCCTCATCATTGTATCTGAGGGATTGAAAATCGAGGTTGGTAGACCCGATAATACTCCAGCATTCATCAAATATGAACGTCTTCGCATGAAGTATGTCTTCTCCTCTATATGTGTATATTTCTACACCAGCATTCAAGAGTTTCGAAAAGAATGCCCTTCCTGCATAAGATGCAGCAGGAACATCACTTTTACCAGGGACAAGTAGTCTTACCCTCGCTCCACGTCTTTTAGCTTCTTCGAGAGTTTCAACCATTCTTCTGCTCGGTGTGAAGTACGCTGTTGTCAGAGAAATGCATTTCTTTGCATGGTTAATGCTGTAATAAATAAGTCTTCTCATTTTTCTTCTGCCTCTACTTGAATCCACAAAGATAGGAATTGCCGGAATACCTCTTGATGATTCTTCAGATTTCCCTTGGAACTCAATCTTTTCTCCTCCCCAGGTATACCAGCTTTTTTTGAAAGTCTTAAACAGGGCATTTACTATGGGACCCTCAAGGAGTATACCCGTATCACGCCAGACCCGCCCTCTGTGTTTAAAATGGAAACCGCTGTATTCATTAGCAATGTTCAACCCTCCTGTAAATGCCTTCTCAGCATCTATCACAATAAGTTTACGGTGATCTCTGTGCACATAGTGAAAAGGGGCTGTCCATTTAAAAGGATGGGAGGATCTTACATGAATGCCTGCTTTTTTCATTTCTTTCCAGAAACTCCCCGGTGTTCCAAAGGAACCAAAGTGGTCATACAAAATATAGACACTAATGCCTTTTTGACCCTTCTGTTTTAAAAGTTCAGATAATTCCCTGCCTGTCTCATCATTTCTGAATATGTAAAATTGAAGGCATATGAATTGTTGTGCGTCCCTGACAGCATCAAAAATTTTTTTGAAAGATTCACTGCCTTTCCAGAGGAGTTGAATATTGGTGGCAGGAAAAAATTCACCTTTAAATATCCTCTCAATGGCGTGGGTAGTGAATGTGTCTGTTATTACCATCTGCTGGCTCTCAGTCTTTCAATCGAGAAAACCCTGTCATCTATCCACTGATATACAATCTCCCCCGGAAGCTTTACTTTTGTACATGAGACGGTCAGCCTTTTTTAAAACTGAGGATACCGTATCGCTCGGCTCATATCTTGTCTCCGGTTTTTTCTCTAATGGCGGTGCAGGGATTTGAACCCCGGACACTGCGGATATGAGCCGCATGCTCTGACCAACTGAGCTACACCGCCATGTAAAAAGTGATAAGTGAAGAGAGAAAAGTTAACAGTCTCGAAATAGAGACAAATTATACCAAAAGAGGCACTTTTAGTGAAAGAGCTCAAACCTCCGCGTCCGTATATTGATAAGGAGCCCAACTGATAAAAGATTTGTCAAAAGAGCAGTTCCTCCATAGCTCATAAATGGGAGGGGTATTCCAACGACGGGCATAATACCTAAGGTCATCCCGACATTAACAAAGAAATACGTTAAAAACATGAATGTAATCCCGAGCGCAAGGAACCTTCCAAAGTCATCTCTTGCATTCCTTGCTGTATTAAGACCTCTTAGAATTAAAACAATATAGAGAAATAAAAGGAGGAGGCTTCCGAGGAATCCCCACTCCTCAGCAAAGACAGCGAATATAAAGTCTGTGTGCTTTTCTGGTAGAAATCTGAAGGGTCCCTGTGTGCCATTCAGGTAACCCTTTCCGAAGAACTTGCCTGATCCAACAGTAATCTTTGATTGGTTTATATGATACCCAATCCCCGTTGGGTCTACCCCAGGTTCCAGAAAGGCGATAAGCCTGCTCTTCTGATAGTCTCTCAGACCTTCCCAAAGTATACTGCCGAGGAAAGGTAAGGATATCAACCCTATAATTACGAGGAGTACGGTAATTTTCCTGTGAAGTCCTTTTGAAAGGATTAAAGAGAGGAAGATTACGAGAATTATTAATCCTGTTCCGAGGTCAGGTTGTTTAATGACAAGGATGAAGGGAAGAAATACAATTAAGAGGAATAAACGAAATAGTGAGATTGTGCTGATAGGACTATTCATGATGCCAAGTTGATGAGAAAGCATAATGATGTATATGAGCTTAAAGATTTCTGAGGGTTGAAAAGAGATAGGACCAATACTCAGCCATCTCTGGGCACCCAGGCCTACTTTACCTAAGATAAAGACGGTTATAAGTAAAATAATGCCCACAAAGTAAAGGTAAGGGGAGAATCTACTGAGCCAAATGTAGTCAAAGCTTACCATCATGAATAATGCAAGAACCCCGATTAAGAGCCATAAAGCCTGTTTCATATAAAATAGTGAGTTCATTCCCTCTACGAGAGGACGTGTGGCACTGTATATGGTCATAATCCCTATAAGGGCAATAATGACAACAACAGAAAATGTAATCCAATCAAAATTCTTAATCAGTCTGCGGTCTATGCGTAACATTTTTTGGAGAGTGTACCTCTTTAATTTTGTTTGTTAATTTCTGCATTTTTTAAATATCCTTCTATTGCCCTCTTTGCAATTGGCGCTGCAGCGCCTCCACCATGACCGCCGTGCTCTACAAATACTGAAAGTGCTATCTCTGGTTTTTCAATCGGGGCAAAGGCAACAAACCATGCATGGTCTCTAAATCTCTCTGGCTGATACCGAGAGCCTCCCCTCATTGCAATAACTTGGGCAGTTCCTGTCTTGCCACAAATACTCGCTAACTCCGACTTAGCAGCCCATCCGGTTCCACCAGGCTCATTCACAACCCCTGAAAGTGCTCTTTTAACAATCTCGAGGGTCTCAGGCCTTGCCTTTACCTTTCCCGAAAGAACCGGAGTGATATCTTTCATCAGAGTTGGTCTGTAGAGATTCCCACCATTAGCTACTGCACTTATCATGACTGCCATCTGTATCGGTGTGACAGCGACATATCCCTGACCTATTGCTGTATTGAGGGTTTCACCCAGATACCATTTCTGTTTTTTCTTCTCCTCCTTCCACTTTGTATTTGGTATTATTCCCATCCGCTCATGTACGAGTTGGAAGCCTGTTTCTTTTCCTAACCCGAAGCTCGAAGCATAGTCATAAATTCTATCTATGCCGAGACGTTTACCAACCTCATAGAAATACACATCACAGGATTCAACTAAAGCCCTGTGCAAAGACATCACGCCATGCCCCCCTTCGCGCCAGCAACCAAAATGCCACCTACCGTAGTTTATTCCCCCTCTGCATTCCACCTTCGTCTCAGGTGTAATAAGTCCTTCTTCAAGAGCCGCTATTGCTGTGATGATCTTGAATGTTGATCCGGGTGGATACTGACTCTGGAGTGCCCTGTTGAGCATGGGTTTTTTACTGTCCTGAGTAAGGGCTATCCATTCTTCGTAGCTTATTCCTTTTGCAAAGAGGTCAGGATCGAAGGACGGTCTGCTCACCAATCCCAATATTTCGCCGGTGTCAGGTTTCATAGCAACAAGGGCACCCGCCCTTTCTCCAAAAGCTTCTTCAGCTTCTTTTTGCAGATTAATATCTAAGCTCAGCCTGATATCCTCTCCCTTTATCGGAGGTTTTTCATTTAATAGCCTTATCTCTCTTCCGATGGAATCAACTTCAATAACCCTCTCACCATGGGTGCCTCTGAGGGATTTATCAAAGAGCATCTCAGCACCCCGTTGCCCTATGAAGGCATCTGGAGGAACATCCCTGAAAGCAGGGTCTTTAGACTGGGAAGGATTAAGTTTTCCGAGATAACCTATGAGATGTGAACCGATGCCACTATAGATATATTCCCTGCTAGCCTCGACTTCAATGATAAGGCCTGGAAAGTCAGATCTTCGAGATTCAATATACGCAACCTCATTAAACGTCAGACCCTGCTTAAGTCTTAAAGGGCTAAAAGGGCTTAGTCCTTCCTTGTTTATTTTTTTGAGTATCTCTTCTACCGGCATGTTCAGGACTTTTGATAGTAAATCAGTTTTACTCCTATCGAATTCTCCATAGATTATAGATGCGCAATAATAAGCGGAGTCTTTTACGAGGGGGATACCGTTTCTGTCAAAGAGGATACCCCGCGGTGCCGGTATCGGTATTATTCTGAGCCTGTTGACCTCAGAAAGTTCCCTATATTTACTGCCCTGCAATACCTGTAACTGCCATAGCCTCATGATAAGAAGGAGGAAGAGTACGATCACTATATAGCTTATTCTTAAGATTTTTTCAGATTCCTTTTTCATTATTATGATCTTTTCATTTTAGAATCTGCTACCCTGCTTACTGTATCTCCTTTGGTCTCAAAAATAAGCCTATAGGTGCATTTATGACGGATTGTATAACGGTTATGAAAACAGCAGCCTTAATGCTTGCTGGCATCCTATCAAAGAAGCTTCGAGAAGCGAAAACAAGGGCATTGTCGACTATTGTCAGGACTGTTATGCCGATGGCACCCAAGAGGGGGGTCCATCTGAAGAAACTGCCAGACATGAAAGAGGAAAAATAACCTATGATGCCTTTACTCAGGAGATTAGGGCCAAGGAATGCACCTGAAAGGCTATCTTCTACAGAACCAATAAGGGAGCCAAGAAACATACCCTTAAGTTCTCCTTTCCTCATGCCTGCATAGTAGACTAAAATAGCAGTGAAGTTCGGAGTCACATCAAATAATGATAGCCTTTCCTCTATGAAAAAGGTAAAAAGGATTATAACTGCCCAGAGGATGTAAGTCATCTTTTTATTATTGCTACTTCCTCGATCTCTGCATTGTCCTCAAAGGAGGTTACCTCTATGTTCTGGAAAAGCACAGACCCCTTTTTATCAATTCTCGATATGTAACCAACTGGTATGCCCTGTGGGAATAAGGAATCAAGGCCGGATGTTATTACTATATCGCCAACTTTTACTTCTTCTTCATAAGGTATGTATTTTAACTGGCATTTTCTTAACCCTGTGCCAGAGATTATCCCCTCTCTTCTACTTTCCTGGAGTCTTACAGCAGCTGAGAAATTTAAATCTGTAAGAAGAAGGAGAGATGAGTAAGAATTGGAAGCTCCTGAAATCTTTCCAACGAGGCCCTTAGGGGTTATAGCCACCATATCTTTTGTAACTCCATCAGAGAGCCCTTTGTCAAGAACGAAGGTTTTAGACCACTGATCTGAACCTCTTGCGATAATGCGGGCAGCTGTGACATACCCATGCTCTTTTTCCTTAAGCGACAGAAGTTCTCTCAGCCTCCTGTTTTCAAGCAGGGCCTCCTGATACTTCTGCTTTTCTTCAAGCGATCTCTTGAGTTCTGCTTTTAATCTTGTATTTTCCTCTTCCCTGAGGAGCATCTTTTTAAAAGGGGAAGTGACCGAGTCCTTTACAGAATTCACTATAGCATGAAAGCTGGTCAGGGTGTTATTCAGGAATTTCAAAGGCAAGAAGTGCTCTTTTTTACTCTGGAAGGTCATCAAGCCAAGGGATAGGATGATAAAGAGCAAAAGCAGGAGCCTCTTTTTAGGCATTACTAATTGAAAGCTACTCTTTTCAGTAACTCTAAATCATCGAGCATCCTGCCGACTCCCCGGACAACAGCTGTAAGGGGGTCATCTGCAACAATGACAGGGAGCCCTGTTTTTCCTTTGATAAGTGAATCGAGCCCTCTGAGAAGGGCACCCCCTCCAGCAAGAACAATTCCTCTGTCTACGATGTCTGCTGCGAGTTCAGGAGGGGTATTTTCGAGAATAATTTTTATCGTATCAAGGATGATATTGACTGGCTCTACAAGAGCTTCCCGGATTTCTTCCTCAGTGATTGTTACTGTCTTGGGTATGCCTGAAATGAGATCCCTACCCTTTATCTCCATTGTCACTTGCTTGCTCCTCTCAGCAGTCTGATGTATTTCCTTTCTTTCATGCAGACCCGGTGTAAACTCGATGACATCGCCATTTACGGTAGATCTGAACTGTCTACTGAGGACGAGCTCATTATCTTTTTCATAGGCTGAGCCTATTTCAATCTTTATCTGTTCTGCTGTTCTATCTCCTATCATGAGATTGTATCTGCGTTTGATATAGGCGATAATACCCTCATCCATCTTATCGCCCCCTATCCTTACGGCTTTACTATAAACTACCCCGTCGAGGGATATGACAGCGATGTCAGTTGTGCCACCTCCGATGTCGACAATCATGTTGCCAGATGGCTCTCCTACCGGAAGTCCCACTCCTACGGCAGCTGCCATAGGTTCTCCAACCAGGTAGACCTCCCTCGCCCCAGATGCATGGGCAGCATCCTTTACAGCCCTCCCCTCGACCTGAGTTATGCCTGAAGGTACTCCAATGATTACCCTTGGTGATACAAAACTCCTCCTGTTATGAACCTTTTTTATAAAGTACTTGAGCATCTCCTCCGCTGCATCAAAATCAGCAATAACACCATCTTTCAATGGCTTTATGGCTATGATATCTGAAGGGGTTTTGCCAAGCATCTTTTTAGCTTCAACACCAACGGCTATGAGTTTCTTATTGTCCCTTCTTTGCACGACAACAGAAGGTTCGTCACATATGATACCTTTGCCTTTGACAAATACAAGGGTGTTAGCTGTCCCGAGGTCAATGGCAAGGTCATTCGAAAACCATCCAAGTATATTATGAAGCATTCAGCCTCCCTGTTAATATTTCTGTGCAGTAGTTACTGTCACTACCTTTGTTTTTGCAATCTCATCGCCGAGACGCATCCCATCCTTGCTCCCAAGCAGGATGATAAATTCAAAAGCACAAACGATTACTATGAATATCCACCCAAGCCAGGGTATCAGATAAAGAAGGTATCCGATGCCGAAAACACTATTTCTGAGTATCGAATCTCTGAATGAACTGGGTTCATCTGTATCTGCTGAGACAACCCTGAGCCCGATGAGTTTTTTCCCTAAGCTTCTCCCATGGAAGAGGCCATCCCCTATCAAAAGATAGGCAAGCCCTGCAAAGTAGCCAGCTTTCGGAACTACCTCTCCTGCTGCTGCAATGAGAATAAAGTCAAGGGTTTTGGCAATTGCTCTGAGAAGCAATCCTGCCTGTTTAAATTCCCCATACATTAGAAATACTACCAAAAAATTCCTAAATTTTCAAGAGCTTCAGTTGACATACTTTACATCGTTTGTTGAGTTTACCCAGTTTTTATGCTATAAATTCAGAAATTCAATAAAAACTATAGAAACTGAGTAAACCGGATAAACTAAGTAACCCGAGTTAACAAAGTAAACTGTGCAAACTGAGATGGATATAGTGCTTGCAACAAGGAACAAGAAGAAAATCGAAGAAATGAAGAGAATCATTGCAGATTTATCAATCTCGATACGAACGCTTGATGACTTTCCAGGATGTCCAGAGGTGGAAGAAGAGGGAATAACATTTGAGGAGAATGCCGTAAAGAAGGCACTAACAGTTGCACAATATACAGGGAAACCTTCAATAGCAGATGATTCGGGACTTGAAGTATACGCTTTGAATAGGGCTCCGGGTACATTATCTGCAAGGTACGCTGGAGAGGATGCGAACGACAGGAGGAATATCGAAAAGTTACTATTCGAGATGCGTTCGATTGCTGATGAGAAAAGAGGTGCAAGGTTCGTGTGTTGCATAGCCCTGGCATTTCCTGACGGGAAGGTAAAGACATTCACTGGATATGTGGAAGGCCGGATAGGAAGTGAACCGAGGGGCACTTATGGCTTCGGCTATGACCCGTTGTTCTATCCACAAGGACATAAGAGAACCTTTGCAGAGATGACTGACAACGAAAAAGATGCATTGAGCCACAGAGGGAAAGCGCTCAATGAACTCCAGAAATATCTTCGGTAGGCAAGAATTTTTTAATAATTTCATTTCTAAACTATAAATTTACAACTTTTAAGAAGTCTGATAAGTAAATTTTATCCATCTATCAAAAATATGAATTTGACCTTAAGATAGCGTAGTGATTATACTTCTTTGTCTTTAACGCTGGTTACTTTCATTAATCTTTAGCAATTATCGCACCTACTCTCATTTTGGGTGCTTTCCTATTTTTAAATTGAGGTATTTAAGGGGGAGAACATGAGACTTGTTTTTCTTGGTGCACCAGGAGCAGGGAAGGGAACTCAGGCAAAAAAACTCGTCGACAAATACAAGATTCCCCAGATTTCTACAGGGGATATCTTAAGAGCGGCAGTTGCAGAGGGCACACCTCTCGGAAAAGAAGCCAAGTCCTATATGGAC
>CAZLFE010000003.1:28495-49407 GCA_964558725.1 uncultured Nitrospiraceae bacterium
CTGCAAAAAGGGCTACATCCTTGATGGTTTTCCAAGGAAT
This sequence comes from uncultured Nitrospiraceae bacterium, assembly GCA_964558725.1. GTDB lineage: Bacteria > Nitrospirota > Thermodesulfovibrionia > Thermodesulfovibrionales > SM23-35 > DASPRG01. Next base: position 28,536 of record CAZLFE010000003.1, read on the forward strand.
ACTGCACAGGCAGAGGTTCTGGACAAGGTGCTCTCTGAAATGAAAGCCCCTCTTGAAGCGGCTGTAGATGTTGATGTTGATAGGGACATCCTCATGAAGAGGTTGACAGGAAGAAGGACATGTAAAAGCTGCCAGCAGATGTACAATATATATTTTTCTTCTCCAAAGAAAGAGGGAGTGTGTGACAAATGTGGTGGTGAACTCTTTCAGAGGGATGATGATAAAGAAGAGACAATCAAAAGAAGGCTTGATGTGTATGACGCCCAGACAGCACCCCTTATGGATTATTACAAGAAAAAGGGAATACTGAAATCCGTCATGGGTACAGGCAGCATTGATGAGATATTCAGTAAGGTTTGCAGTGTCATAGAAGGCAAATAAGCATTTGCTTATAACGAAACTAAAAGGAGGAAAGTTATGGAAATGATTGGTCATGGCGGCAAAGAAATCGTTGAACGAGTTCTGCCAAAAGATGCAGCGATTAAGAGGTTAGCCGAGTTAAAGGCTGCCAAGGTAAAGGAACTGGATGTCCGTTTGCAGTTAGCTACAGAAATAATAGATCTTGCTTACGGGTTTTTCAGCCCTCTTGAAGGGTTCATGACAAAGGCTGACGTTCAGTCTGTCTGCGACAATATGCTCCTTGCAGACGGGAAAACAGTCTGGAGTATACCGATTGTTTATGATATCTCCAGCGAAGAACTAGAAAAATCGGGGATCAAACAGTACGATGAGGTGCTTCTCACCTACACGGGGAATCCTTTTGCCATCTTTGATATCACGGATATCTTCACCTTGGACAAAAAAGAAGTGGCAATGAAGGTCTATGGAACCACAGAAGACAAACATCCTGGAGTCAAGAGAACATATCAATATCAGGACAAATTCCTTGGTGGAAAGATAACCCTCCTGAATCCTCCGAAGATAAACGAGCCCTTTACAAGATTCTGGCTCACCCCGAAACAGATGAGGGAAAGATTTAAGGAAAAAGGATGGGAGATGATCATCAACCATCAGACAAGGAACGTCCCGCATACCGGCCATGAATGGCTGATGAAAGGTGCATACTTAGGAGCTTATGGCTCTATGATGGTAGATAAACCTCGTGGAGGTGTTCTGGTAAATGCGATGATCGGCTCAAAAAGACCCGGCGATTATATTGATGAGGCAATAATCCTTTGCCAGGAGGCGCAAGGTAAACATGGATATTTCAGGGAAGATATCTTTTTAACCACATGCACCCTCTGGGATATGCGATATGCCGGGCCGAAAGAAGCAATATTCCATGCATGCCTGAGGACCAACCTCGGCTGCACCCACCATATGTTCGGAAGAGACCATGCCGGTGTTGGTACCTATTATGATCCATATGATGCTCACAGGATCTTCGATAGACTGCCGAAAGGTTCTCTGAATATCACACCTATTTTCAACCTCGATTGGTGGTTCTGCCCTGTTTGCGATGAAGTTACTTATATGGGTCTATGCGGCCACAAGGATAAAAAGGCGTCATTCAGCGGTACCTTAATCAGAAGTATCATCCAGGATGGTGTCAAACCTCCTCGCCGGATCTTCAGGCCTGAAGTTTTTGATATGATTATGGAGTGTGCTGAAAAGTACGGCTTTGGCAATGCGTTTGTTACAGAGGATTACTTAAAGAGGAGAAACCCGGTATTTACCATTGAACCTTTAAAATAAAAACTTGGAATAAAATAAAGGAGGAAAAATATGGCTGAAGAGACTTATCCAATTAATTTATGGATCAACGAAGAACGGCTCGAAAAACTTCAGGCAGCCGGTCTTGCAGGTATGTGTAAAGAAGTGCTGGCAGGGTTAAAGGTTCTTGCTGTTCCCAACACAGCAGAACAGAGAGACAAGATTCTCAAAATATTCCCTATGGCAAAATTTGATACTGCTACTACAAAAAGTATTGAGTTACTCCCAAAGGCAGTAAAAGACAAGATATTTGACCTTGTTGTTAGCAAAAAAACATTAAATGTCATGGATGAGTTTATTAAAACTGTGGAGAAATAACACGAGGAAAGGAGGTGGAAAGACTTTTCAGGTTTCAGTTGTTGTTGATCAACTCTCAACTTATTAATCAATAAAAGGAGGTGTGGTTCAATGCCAAGTTTTGTAATAACTGAAAAATGTGACGGTTGTAAAGCTCAGGACAAAACTGCATGCCAGTATATTTGTCCCCATGATTTAATGGCTCTCGACAGGGAAAAGATGAAGGCATACAATCAGGAGCCTGAGCAGTGCTGGGAGTGCTTTAACTGCGTAAAGATCTGCCCTCAGCAGGCAGTCGAGGTAAGGGGTTACTCAGACTTTGTTCCTCTTGGATCCAGTACCATCCCCCTGAGAGGTACTGATTCTATTATGTGGACAATCAAGTTCAGAAGTGGATTAACCAAGAGGTTCAAATTCCCTATAAGAACAACTGCAGAGGGTTCTGTTGATCCTTATGCAGGCAAACCAGAGCCTGATTTTGCAACGATTAAGAAGCCTGGTTTATTTACAAAGCCTGCAAGGACTGAATAATTAAGGAGGTGAAGAATAAATGGAAAAGGAAACCTGTACATTTTCATATTGTCAGAAGCCAGAAGTTACTGAGGTTGAATGCGATCTTCTCATAATGGGCGGTGGTATGGCTGGTTGCGGTGCAGCTTTTGAGGCATGCCGCTGGGCAAACGCTAAAAAACTGAAGGTCGTTTTGGTTGATAAAGCTGCAACCGACAGGAGTGGCGCGGTTGCAATGGGTCTTTCCGCTATCAACACCTATGTCGGCGAGAATAAGGTTGCCGATTACGTGAAATATGTCAGGAACGACCTCATGGGTATCATAAGGGAAGACCTCGTATACGACCTCGGCAGACATGTTGATGATTCTGTCCACCATTTTGAAGAATGGGGTCTACCGATCTGGAAAAAAGGCGATGACGGGTTCTCCATCGACGGACATGAGGCAAAAGAGCTGGGCAAACCCATGCTGAAGGATGGTGGTACACCCTGCAGGTCTGGTAAATGGCAGATCATGATCAATGGTGAGTCCTATAAGGTTGTCGTTGCAGAGGCTGCAAAGAAGGCTCTTGAGACTAACAGGGCGGCTACCGGTATGGCTCAGAACCATTTTGAAAGGGTATTCATTGTGAAGGCTGTAATGGATACAAATGGGAAAAACGTAGCAGCAGCCATCGGATTCAGTACGAGAGAAAACAAGATTTATTCCTTTAAAGCAAAGGCAATGCTCTGTGCTACTGCCGGAGCAGTTAACTGCTTCAGACCGAGGTCAGTTGGTGAAGGTTTGGGAAGAACCTGGTACCCGGTGTTTTGCGCTGGTTCAGGTTATGCCTTTGGCATGCAGGCTGGTGCAGAGATGTCCTTGATGGAAAACAGGTTCGTGCCTGCGAGGTTCAAAGACGGTTATGGACCTGTTGGCGCATGGTTCCTCTTCTTCAAGGCAAAAGCAACTGACAGCTATGGTAACGACTATTGTACTGATAAAGAGTATTTTGACGACGCAGTTGCCAGATATGGAGACTATGCAAAAGGTCTCGGTACAGCCATCAGAAACCATCTGATGATGAGGGCAATGAAGGATGGGAGAGGACCGATCCTTATGAACACCCATACTGCAATGAAAGAGTTCTCCGATAGAATTATTGGTCAACTCGGCGAGAAAGCCGGAGCAAAGAAGCTGAAACACCTCGAGGCAGAGGCATGGGAAGACTTCTTAGACATGGCTATCGGACAGGCATCTCTCTGGGCAGCAAACAATGTCGAGCCTGAGAAGGTTCCTTCCGAGATCATGCCGACAGAGCCGTATCTCTTGGGTTCACATGCCGGCTGCGCAGGGTTCTGGGTAAGCGGCCCTGGCGATCTTCCGGGTACACCGGAACACTACACCTGGGGATATAACAGAATGTCTACCGTACCTGGTCTCTTCATGTCAGGTGACGTTGTCGGTGCATCTGGTCACAAGTTCTCATCAGGCTCACATGCAGAAGGCAGAATAGCAGCAAAGGCTGCAATAGCATACATCCTTGATCATGCAGACTACAAGCCGTCACCAAAGTTGTCCCTTGATGAGATTGCTGCTGAACTCTACCTGCCGTTCGAAGTCTATGAGAAATATAAAGTCTACACAACCGATCCCGGGGTCAACCCTAACTACATTGGTCCAAAAGCACTCCAGACGAGACTGATGAAGATAGCTGATGAGTACTTTGGTGGTTGCGCAACATGGTATATGACATCAAAGACCATGCTCGAAGCCGGTCTCCAGAAGCTTGAGGTACTCAAAGAGGATTGCAACAAAATGGCAGCAGCCAACCTCCATGAGCTCTTACGGTGCTTTGAAAACTACCATAGAATTCTCTCGGTCGAGGCACATGCAAGACACATCCTCTTCAGAGAGGAGTCCAGATATCCTGGCTACTACTACAGAGGTGACTTCAACAAGATTGATGACGCTAACTGGAAGTGTTTTACAAACTCTAAGTACAATGCTGAAACCAACGCCTGGGAATTCAAGAAAGTTCCCTATGTTCAGATGTTCCCGTAGGTAATGTGAGAAAAGGGGAGGGCTAAGCCCTCCCCTTTTCTTTTTTAATTTTCAAGAAAGATTTTTATTGACATGTGTGCTATAATACTCCCCGTTCAATCAGTAAGTTAAAAAGAGATTGTTATATTTCATAACTGTCTCTTTGTGGCTTACTGCCTTTAAGGAGGGTTACTATGGCAGAGAATAAGAAAGTTCTTGTTGTCGGAGGAGGTATAAGCGGACTCACCGCCGCTATAGAGACAGCAGAGGCAGGGATTGATGCTTATGTCGTTGAGAAGAACCCCTATCTTGGTGGAAGGGTGGCACAGATTAACAAATACTTCTGGAAACTCTGCCCACCAAACTGCGGCCTCGAAATACAATTCAAGAGACTAAAAAACAATCCCCGGGTCAAGTTCTATACCCTTGCCGAGGTCGAGGATATCAAGGGCGAGGAAGGTAATTTTGATGTCACCGTCAAGCTGAACCCGAGGTATGTAAATGACAAGTGTGTCGGCTGTGATGCCTGCGCACAGGCATGTCCGTCTTACAGAGAGAATGAGTTTAATTTCGGTATGGATAAGACAAAGGCTGCTTATCTCCCTTTTGAACAGGCATTTCCCTTTCAATATGTTATTGATAATAAATACTGTTCAAAGGACTGTATGAAGGCATGTTTTGATGCATGCAAGTATAATGCGATTGACCTGGACATGAAGCCTGAGACTATAAACCTCAAAGTGGGTGCAATAATTTTAGCTACTGGTTGGAACCCCTATGATATGAGCAAATTAGACATTCTGGGTTCTGGTAAGATCAAAAATGTCATCACAAATATGATGATGGAGAGGTTAGCATCATCAGACGGACCCACAAAGGGAAAGATTGTCAGGCCTTCAGATGGGAAGGAGTTGAAGAACATTGCCTTTGTCCAGTGTGCAGGATCGAGGGATGAAAACCATCTTCCCTACTGTTCTTATATTTGCTGTCTCGCCTCATTAAAACACGCTATGTATGTGAGAGAGCAGTATCCTGATGCAAAAATCCAAATATTCTATATAGATATCAGGACCCCTGGACTTTATGAAAACAGATTCTACTGGAAGATAAAGGACGATCCTAAGGTAATCTTTACAAAGGGTAAGGTTGCAGGGATTACCGAAGAACCTGGGACAGGTGATGTCACTGTCGAGGCAGAAGATATATACGGAGGAGGTAAAATCAAAGCTAAATTCGACATGGTTGTGCTTGCGACAGGAATGGAGTTATCAACAAAGGGGTCAAAAGTTGGAACTAATCTTTCGTATACACCTGATGGGCTTGTAGATGATTCTGCCTTGAAGAAAGGGATATATGCAGTGGGAACACTGAAAAGCCCTGCTGATGTTGCAAGGTCAGTTCAGGATGCTACCGGAGCTGTTATTAAGGGCATCCAGAGTGTGAATAGGAGGTAGGGGATGGAAAAAAAGAACGGTGTATATATCTGTAAAGGATGCGGGATTGGGGATTCCATTGATATAGAAAAGCTTTCAAAAGCTGCAAAGAAAGGGGCCATTAAAGAAGAGCAGATAAAAACCCACGATATTTTATGCAGCCCCGAAGGACTCCAATTAATAAAAGGTGATATTAAGAAAGATGGAATTAACACCATCATACTAGCAGCATGTTCCCCCCGTGTTAAATACGAGGAGTTTGATTTTCCCGGGTGTTTAACAGAGAGAGTCAACATAAGAGAATTTGTTGCATGGATGCAGCCACCAAAAACAGATGAAACGCAGAGCATAGCAGAAGATTATGTTGTTATGGGTATTGCGAGAGCGCAAAAAAGTGACCTTCCAGAACCCACTATCCTCGAGAATCTTAGTAGCACCATATTGGTAATCGGTGGTGGCATCACAGGGATGACAGCAGCCATTGAGGCAGCGAAAGCAGGATATCAGGTAGTGCTCGTTGAAAAGGAACCTCAGCTCGGAGGTTTTGCGAATAAATTATATAAAAAGATTCCGACAAGGGATTTCACAGAGCCGATTATTGTTGATACGGATATTGATAAAGTGATAAAAGAGGTCGAAAGCCATCCTAACATTAAGGTCTATAAATCATCTAAGATTGCAAAAACAGTAGGGCAGCCAGGTTTATATGACGTGACAATATCAACAAATGGAAGTTCCGAGACGGTGAAGATAGGAGCGGTTGTAATGGCTACAGGCTGGATGCCTTATGATGCAACAAAGCTTGACCATCTTGGGTATGGAAAATACAAAAATGTCGTGACGAATGTTGAATTCGAACAGATAGCAAAAGGTGGTTCCATTACAAGGCCATCTGATGGGAGGGAGGCAACAAAGGTAGCCTTTATTCAGTGCGCTGGCCAAAGAGACCCTAATCACCTCCCTTATTGTTCTTCTATGTGTTGTGCAACATCTTTGAAGCAAGCAAGATATGTAAGGCAGAACCCTGAAGCATTAGCAATGATACTGTACAAAGACATAAGAACTCCTGGAAGGCTTGAGGCATTTTATCGAGAGGCCCAGAACGACCCTGGCGTTATGCTGACAAAGGGCGATGTCATAGGAGTTTCAGATGCAGGGAATGGGAATATGCATGTTGTGATGGAGCAGTCCTTTTTAGGTGAAAAGGTTAAGGTTGAGGCTGATCTCGTTGTCCTTGCAACAGGGATGGTGCCTACCACACGGGCCCCGCAGGAGTATCTTGACGGATTAACTCAGGCTGCTGCTAAAGGGGACGATGCCAAGAAGGCATATTTAGAATCAACTCCCAAACCCGAGTTCATATTAAACCTTGATTATAGACAGGGTCCTGAACTTCCATCCCTTGAAGGGGCAGCCGGTTTCGCTGACTCAAACTTTATCTGTTTCCAGTATGAAACAAGAAGAACCGGTGTCTATGCTGCAGGTCCTGTAAGACAACCAATGAATATGACAGAGGCTCAGGAGGATGCAGCAGGTGCTGCCTTTAAGGCGATACAGTGTATTGATCATGTTGCAAAAGGTATGGCAGTTCATCCAAGGGCATGGGATCTAACATTCCCTGACCCGCAACTCATCAGGTGCACAGCCTGTAAAAGATGTACAGAGGAATGTCCCTTTGGCGCCATTGAAGAAGATGCTAAAGGTATTCCCACATATATGCTCAACCGGTGTAGACGGTGTGGTACTTGTATGGGTGCCTGTCCTGAGAGGATCGTATCATTTAAAGACTACAGTGTCGATATCATAGGCTCAATGATCAAGTCTATTGATGTGCCGGAGGAGGAGTTCAGGATTCTATGCCTGGTCTGTGAAAACGATGCTTATCCTGCCCTCGATACAGCAGGGCTTAATCGGAAGGCCATAGACCCGAGTGTTCGTTTTATCCCTATGAGATGCCTTGGTGGTATGAACCTCGTATGGATAGCTGATGCATTCTCAAAAGGCATAGATGGGTTTCTTCTTTTAGGGTGTAAGTTCGGAGAAAACTATCAATGTCATTTTATAAAAGGCAGTGAACTTGCAAACACTAGATTCAGCAAAGTCGGTGAGACCCTCGATAGACTCCAGCTCGAGGCAGACAGGGTTAATATGATGCAGGTAGCTATTTCAGAATACGACAAGCTACCGGATATGATAAATGCATTTGTTGAAAGGGTTAAAGAAATAGGGCATAATCCGTTCAAGGAATTTTAGAAAAGCTTAAAGAAATATGACCTAATCCGTTCAAGGAATTTTAGAATAGGATTGGAGGAGATAAATGGAACAAGAGAAAATCCCATCATCGGAATCAAAGGTGGAAAAAGAAACAATACCAACACCTGATGTGAAGTTGGACAATGCAATCGCAGTTTCACCTGATTTGCAATTCGTCAAGGATGTCCTTAAATCTGGAGGAGAGTCATTAAAAAAGTGTTACCAGTGTGCGACGTGTTCGGTTGTATGTAATTTAACCCAAAATGACAAGCCATTTCCGAGAAAAGAGATGATACACGCACAGTGGGGGTTAAAGGATAAACTTTTCGGTAATCCAGATATCTGGCTCTGCCATCAGTGTAGCGACTGCACTGCGTATTGTCCAAGGGGAGCAAAACCAGGAGAAGTCCTCAATGCCGTGAGGAAGATGTCTATCGAGAATTATGCATTACCAAAATTCTTAGGGAAGGCTTTGGGAAGTCCTGGTTTTCTTGTGCCCCTTCTCGCAGTACCAGCAGTTATTTTTGCCATTATTCTTGCTTCTCTCGGTCATCTGAATCTTGCACAAATCCCGCTGAATGAAAAGGGGCAGATATCGTATCACGAGTTCTTGCCTTCTTTATATATTGACAGTGTTTTTGTCCCGATAGCTCTCTTTGCCGTCATTTCCCTTGCCATGGGTATTTCCAGATATTGGAAAGACATGGTGCGCACGGCAGGACCGGTAACGCCGAAAAGGAGTCTTTCGAGCTCTATTACGGCGACTATCAGTGAAATAATATCGCACAAACGTTTTGAAAAATGTACCGTGACAAAGGACAGAAAGTTAGCGCACCTGTTAGTATTCTTCAGTTTTATTGGGCTTGCAATCACAACTGCTTGGGCAGTTTCATACTTGTATGGACCGGCAATTATGCCATTAATCGGATTAAAACCGTTTGGCTGGATGCTTGGCCCATCACCCTACCCATTAACCGATCCTGTGAAATGGCTTGCAAATTTGAGTGCCCTGGCACTTCTGGTAGGCATTACCCTTGTTATAAGAAACAGGTTGAAAAATCAGGAGAAGGCTGGTAAGGGCGGTTATTATGACTGGCTTTTCATTTACATAGTCTTTGCAATCATGGCTACAGGGATACTTTCCGAGGCAGTGCGGCTGGCTAATATCGCAGTCCTATCTTATTTAATATATTTCGTTCACCTTGTTGTTGTGTTTTTCCTGTTTGCTTATGCTCCATTTTCGAAGATGGCACACATGGTTTATAGAGCAACAGCCATGGTCTTTGAAAAGCAATACAGGGAAGGAAGTTAGGGGTAATAACAAAAGCAGCAGGTTAAAGACGCTATGGAAAAGGCGTCGTCCACTAAAGAAAACAAAGGGGGTGAAAGCAGGTATACTATTTATTTTTTGTGTTTTCAGGTGTCAGTATAAATAACTGAAAAGGAGGGGAAATATGAGTAATGTTACTCTTTTTGCTTTAGTGTGCGGTGCAATTGGTATCTTTTATTCTTTGATTACTGCATCCTGGGTTCTCAAACAGGACAAAGGCAGTGAGCGCATGCAGGCGATTTCAGATGCTGTACGCGAAGGTGCAACCGCTTTTCTGAGACGTGAATATACGACTGTTGCAATGGTAGGTGCAGTAATCACTGTATTGTTATTTTTCCTGGGCACATGGACAGCAGTCGGTTTTGTAATCGGAGCAGTGGGTTCCGCTCTTGCTGGTTATATCGGTATGATGGTTACAGTGCGGTCTAATGTCCGTACGACACAGGCTGCATACAAAGGACTTGCTGCAGCGCTGAATGTTGCATTTAAAGGTGGTTCGGTTACAGGCATCATGGTTGTTGGTCTCGGTATTATCGGCTTAGCCGGTTATTACTTTATCGCAAAATCATATGCAGGTGAAAATGCATTCCATGCCCTTGTCGGGCTTGGTTTTGGATGCTCACTGATGAGTGTCTTTGCCCGTATTGCAGGTGGTATTTATACAAAGGCAGCAGACGTTGGTGCCGACCTTGTTGGTAAGGTTGAAGCAGGAATTCCTGAGGACGACCCGAGAAACCCTGCTGTTATCGCTGACAATGTTGGCGACAATGTTGGTGACTGTGCTGGAATGGCAGCAGACCTTTATGAAACATATACAGTTACCCTTGTTGCAGCAATGCTTCTTGCAAAAACTGCTTTTGGACCGGATAGCCCATGGGTTGAATTCCCTTTGCTCATCGGTGGCATTTCAATCATAGCCTCTGTTATCGGGACATATTTTGTGCGCCTTGGCAAGAGCCAGTATATTATGGGCGCTCTTTATAAAGGGTTAGCAGTATCCGGCATCCTGGCTGCGATAGCATTCTATATTGTGTCAGGATGGTTCCTGGGACTTCCCGGTGTCAGCCCTGCTTTTACCCAGATGGGAGTCTTTACAACAGCACTGATAGGTCTTCTGCTCACAGGTCTGATCGTTATGATTACCGAGTATTTTACATCCACCAGTTTTGCTCCTGTTAAGCATATAGCAAAAGCAAGCCTTACAGGCCATGGAACAAATGTTATTGCAGGACTTGCAGTCAGTATGAAATCAACAGGCATGCCTGTTATCGTAATTTGTGGAGCAATAATCTGGGCGTTCTACATTGGAGCCGGAGGTTTTGTCAACGTTACTTCAGAACAGGCTGTAACAGGACTTTTTGCAATCGCCCTGTCAGCAGTTTCGATGCTTTCAATGACCGGTATTATTGTGGCCATTGACTCATACGGCCCTATTACTGACAACGCCGGTGGTATTGCAGAAATGGCAGAACTACCAAAAGAAATCCGTGAAATTACGGACCCGCTCGATGCAGTAGGAAACACAACTAAGGCGGTTACAAAGGGTTATGCTATCGGTTCAGCAGGTCTTGCTGCGTTGGTTCTCTTTGCAGAGTATTCGAGGTCTTTTGGTACAGCGCTTTCTTTTGAACTTTCCAATCCATTAGTATTGGTCGGACTCTTCATTGGTGGTTTGCTTCCGTACTATTTCGGGTCTCTCTTGATGGAAGCAGTCGGAAAGGCTGCCGGCAGTATTGTTGAAGAAGTGAGAAGACAGTTCCGTGAGATAAAAGGAATTATGGAAGGCACAGCGAAGCCAGAGTACGGCAAGTGTGTTGATATCGTAACAAAAGGTGCAATCAGGCAAATGATGGTTCCTGCACTTATTCCTGTAGCTACCCCGATAATTGTCGGTTTGCTTTTAGGCAGGGAGGCACTCGGAGGAGTCCTCATCGGTAGCATCATCACAGGACTATTCCAGGCTATCGCAATGACCAGTGGCGGTGGCGCATGGGACAACGCTAAGAAATCCTTCGAAGTGGGCGTTACCGACGACAAAGGTGTCGTACACAAGAAGGGGAGCGATGGGCATAAAGCCTCTGTCACGGGCGACACAGTTGGCGACCCGTATAAGGACACAGCAGGTCCAGCAATTAACCCTATGATTAAGGTTATCAACATCGTTGCATTGCTGATCGTTCCACTTATCTAAGTTTGCAGATAGCCTAAAAGGCCGACAGACAATTCTGTCGGCCTTTTTTATTCTCAGGACTCACATGACCGATCATAATGAGGATAGGTTATAGGGGGTTTGTGCTAAGATATTAAAACATCGAGATTAAAAAATAATTGAAAAGAGTAAAGTTAGATAAAGTAGATGAACTTTTAAAACTAAGACGGAAAGGATTGAACTAAGATGCCATTACCAAGCATGAAAGATGTAGAACCAACAAAACTGAGCCTGGAAACCAGATTTAGATTCAGGTGCCACAAAGGAATCAAGTGTTTCACGAAGTGCTGCAGTAATATCAATATTCTGCTCACTCCGTATGATATTGTGAGGATGAAAAAAAGACTTAGTATGTCCTCTGAAGAATTCCTCGAGAAATATACTTTTATGGAAATTGATGATAAGTCTACACACCCTCTCGTAAGGCTGAAAATGCTGGGCGATAATGAAAAGAATTGTCCTTTTGTTACACCGGAAGGTTGCATGATCTATACAGATCGTCCTGCAAATTGCCGTTATTACCCTATTGGTCAGGGTACCCTGAGAAAAGGTACGGATGAAGGGCCAATCAATGAGGAGTTTTATTTCTTAATTAGAGAACCTCACTGCCTGGGCTATCAGGAAGACACCGAGTGGACAATACAGTCATGGAGAGATGACCAGGGGGTAAGCCTCTATGATGAAATAAACAGAGAGTGGAAGGAGATTCAATTAAGGAGAAGTCCTTTTGCTAAAGAACTTGATAGTAATAAACAGGCCCAGATCTATACAGCAAGCTATGATATGGACAGATTCAGGAGATTTGTATTCGAGAGCAGGTTTCTTGAAGTCTTTGATATTGATAGGGAAGAGATAGAGAAGATAAAAACTGACGAGATTGCATTAATGAAGTTAGGGTTTCAGTATATAAAATATCTTTTAATGCTTGAAGAGACATTAAAGGTGAAGAAAGAATATTCAAAGAATAAATGAGCAATTAACAATTCAAAATTATCATTGAATATTTACTAAAAAGTTTAAAAGTAAAAATGTCTTTTTGTATCAACTTTTGTCATTCCGACGTGCTCGGAATCTCTTTCAGAAAGATCTCGATGCGAGTCCCGAAGCGGGTCTCCGCGCAGGGTCGCTCCGACTTCGCTGAGAGTCGCTTCGACCAGACAAGCTGGAATGACATATAAGAATCATTATTTATGAGTTTATTTTTAATTTGATCATTACACATTGATAATTTTTACTTGTAAAACTTTTTGCCTGATTTTTAGTTATTGGACATTTTTCTTTCGATAAGGAGGTTTATCATGTCAGACATAAAAAAGATGTACAGGACTATTATGGCAGATCATTTCCCTGATGAGATGACAATCAAATTCGGGGATCAGACCTTGATATACAGGAAAAAGACATGGAAGATACCTGATGATAAGACAGGGGAAGTAATCGAAAAAGGGCTTCGTTACGGTGAAAATCCTGAACAAGAAGCTGCACTTTATGAGTTGATTAACGGAAACCTGACCCTCGGAGGTTGCCAGTTTATCCAGCCAGGAAATGGCCTCGTTAGCAGCATTAATGAAGAAGATATGATCCAGGCAGGCAAGCATCCAGGTAAGATAAATTTAACTGACCTTGATAATGGTCTTAATATTATTAAATATTTAATGGACCGTCCTGCAGCGGTAATCTTAAAACATAATAACCCCTGTGGCGCTGCATACGGGAAGACACTGGCTGATGCCTATGAGAAGGCCAACATGGCAGACCGGATGGCAGCTTTTGGAGGATGTCTTGTTGTGAATAGGGCAATGGATAAAAAAACAGCAGAAATGGTCAGTAACAACTACCTCGAGGTTGTGGCTGCGCCTGAGTTTGAAGATGGAACGATAGATATCCTCTCCAGAAGGAAGAACCTGAGGATTATCAGGGTAAACAAAATTAAGGAATTAGAGAAATACAAGACCCTTCGCTTTGTTGACTTTAAATCATTAATTGATGGCGGCATCATAGTCCAGCAATCTCCGATAAATAAAATAAAAACAAGGGAAGACTTCTTACCTGCAAAGGCAACGTATCAGGGGAAAGAATATGTTATAGAAAGAATGCCAACAGAGAGGGAATATGACGATATGCTTTTTGGGTGGAATGTGGAGCAGGGTATTACATCAAACTCTGTAATTTATGTTAAAGATGGTGTGACAATTGGGATTGGAACGGGTGAGCAGGATAGAGTAGGCATTGCTGAGATGGCAGTTTTCAAAGCATATACAAAATACGCTGATGCCTTATGCTTTAAGAGATATGGTATCTATTATAAGGCATTTGAGCTTGATATGAGGAATGGTAAAAGGGATAGAAATTCCCTTATTGAGATAGATGAGGAGACAAAAAAGAATAAAGGTGGACTTATGGGGTCTGTAATGGTCTCTGACGGATTCTTTCCCTTCAGAGATAGCGTTGATGTTGCCGTTAAAGAGGGTGTCTCAGCAATAGTACAGCCAGGTGGTTCAGAAAGAGATTTCGAATCCATAATCGCCTGCAATGAAGCAAATCCAAAGGTATCTATGGTCTTCACAGGCCAGAGGGCATTTAAGCACTGAGGTTTAAAGAAGCTTCCGTAAATATCTAACTATTACTGCCATCATAAATAACACTATTTAGCTAACATCCAATGGAAATCTATGAGGTAATTTTCAATTTTTAGACAATCTTACAGAAATAGTCTAAAATTATAATATGCCTGGTAAAGAAATAGATGGACTCTTCAAGAAAGGGTTGGAAGCTCTTGCCCATGGTAATACACTTTCTGCTCTTTCCTGTTTTGAGAAAGCCATAAATATAGATAACAGTCCTATCATTAGTTCCCACTATGCCTTTTGTATAGCAAAAGCACGAGGACAGGTTAGTAAGGCTATTTCATTATGCGAGGAGGCTATAAAAAAAGAACCCCAAAACTCTCTACATTATCTCAATCTTGGCAGAATCTATCTTATTACTAATAATAAAGAGGATGCAATAAAGACATTCAGGGAAGGCTTAAATTATGAACCAAATCAGCAAATCGTTGATGAATTGAATAGGTTTGGGCCGAGAAAGCCACCTGTTATACCATTTTTAAAAAGGAGTAACCCAATAAATAAGCATCTCGGAATCATACTGAGGAAGAAGAAAAGGCTAAGAATTCGATATGCATTGATACCGTTACTTTCAGTGGTAACTGTGGCATCTATTCTATTTATTCTCTCTCTCCTGGAAAAACAAAATGTACCCTCTCAATCTTCCGAAGATAGAAAAGAAACCCTTGTGGAAACTGAGCATGATACCCTGCATACTCTTGAACTTATCGCCACGGAAACAACCTCAATTGTCATAAACGTAGATGAAGGAGAATCAACGGAGGTGCTTCTCAATCATGGTGAGCGCATAAAGTGGTCTGCAAAAAATGGTTTCGCGTTAAAAATCGGCAATGCTGGCGGGGTCAAATTGATATTCGATGGAAAAGAAATCGGCCCTCTTGGAGAGAAAGGCCAGGTCATAAGTCTAAAACTTCCATCTCCCATAATTTCGAGAAAAGACATGGTCACAATACAGCAGAGGGCTGAGAAGCCAAAGCCTGCTGAGAATAAGCTGGATAATACACCAAAGGCACCAGATCAGGAAATAGAGGCGCCAGAGAAGCAAGAGGAGCTAAAGGAGCCAGAGGCGCCAGAGATGATAGAGAAGATAGAGGAGCCGGATGATGGAGTCAGAAAATAACGACACAGGGGCATTAGGGCTCTGCTTTGTTATTTATTACTTCTTAGTTTAGGTTGACAGTGTAGATTGGTAGGTGTTATCTGCAAATGGACGTTTGACGGCGACCTGGTATCTCTTTCGCTCAGTTTCTTCCTGAACACCGCAGTCGACACCCCATGTCCATATGTGCGTCTTTCACCTGCTTATCAACACCAGAAAAAAATCAATCTTTTGAGGAGTTCATTTAGTACTGAACATCATTGGGATATGGATGAAGGGAGTCTTTCGTGAAAGCTAAGGGGCGCGGCGCTTTTTGCCGCTTCCTATTGAGCGACTTGTTATGCATGGATACATTTTTGCTACGGATTGAATCGTTCTAACACCTTGCCAGGTAATTTCGGCTTTATTATCGCTGGTGCCAGACATTTATATTTGAATGCCTTACAGACAAATTGCCAATTAGTAGAGGCGTTGCTTTCAGAATACCACTATGTTCTGGATTCACCACATACGCAGCTGTTTTCTGGTGCCTTTGATGCAGTCTGCTTACCATTCCAACCATAATAAGCTCCGCAGCCAATAGCTTTGGAGCGACATTCCTCTGAGCTAGCGACTTTCTACTAAAAAGGTCAAGAGTTCTCATAAACTATCTCCTCAAGATATGCTTGTTGAATAGTGCATGACGTTGACGCCGGATCACCTGCGAGCCCTGCCCGACTACCAGGAAGGACTCGCCATAAGGAGAAAATGTTCTGCATTGTTTAGTAGGTAATGTTTCTTGATAAAATTTAAAACAAGTCGTTTAGAAATAATTTTCTTTATGCCTGTTCATGACACTGTAGCGCGAGAATTTTGAAAACGCTTTAACCGTATCTTCTTCCTTGTGAGTCTTTTCAGTATTAATCCTTTTTTCATAACTCTTCAAACTTCTGGTCAGACAACCTATTATGTTCGTTGCAATGTCAATAATCTGTTCCTGTGAAAAATTATTCCTCTTTAAGATGCGGTAAAAAACCCTTGCAACAATTTCTGAACCTTTTTTAGTGTCCTTCGATGCAATATTGATTATCCTTTCAAAATCAGAATTATTCATAACTTTCTCCTCCTCTGTTCATAAGATACATTTTTCAGCGCCTCCGCTTTACGGAGGTTTGACTACGTCGGGAAAAATAAATTTCTAAAAATTATGTATTGTGGAAAAAATTAATAAAATGAAGTGAATTTCCCTTTCCCGTCGAAGTATAAAATATAAAATATTATTAGTCAAATTTCTATATAAAAATTAACATATAAAAAATAGCGTCAATAGGTTTTCATAATTATCTTATTGAATAAGTTTTCTCATTTATAAAATTACTCTTGAGGAACCTCTTTCACTGCTACTCTTATTGGCAAATCCCTATGTAATCGCCATGCCCCAAATGGGCTTTCACTGCTGCCTCATCAACATAGATGGTTTTACCTTTATGACAAATAGCTACTTTTCCGTTTGTTTCGTGAACATTCTCTCCAACTACAGCAGCACACCCAAAACATGAAATCATTGAAATGAAAATGATAGTTTTTGTGAGCAAATTCATACATGCCTCCTTTCATAAATTATTGTTCTTTCATTTTCCTGTCTCATATTTGCCGAAAAAAGCAAATTTACATATATTGATTACCACTACTTACCTTTATCATGTGGTACAATCACTCCGGTGGTGAAATTGTATGACCCTGAGCAGTCTTCAGCAGTAACCGTGATGAGATAGGTTCGTCCCTGAGAGGTGCCTGTTCTTTCGCTGCGCAGATTCAGACTGAAAGCACTCGTAATCTCAAAATCTGGCTCAAAGTGATTCTCGCTGTATACATTGTCTCTCTTTTTGTTACGTTCTATGATTGTGACAGAGTTAATCCCAATTCGAGCAGTTGGGTTATGTACCACGAGACTGGATGTTTCAATGTTTACTGAAATCATGCGGTGGTTAGGTGGCCACAAGACACTTCGAGATGGAGAAATGCTACCAGCAATTGGACGATTATTACAAGGATCACAAACATCTCCAATGCCGTCTCCATCAACATCGGCCTGATCGCTGTTGGAATCATCAGGACAATTATCCACATTACCACAGATTCCGTCTCCGTCGGCATCGTTGTCAGCATCATAGGGACATTCGTCACATTGATTGCCGATACCATCTTGATCAGCATCTTCCTGGCCAGGATTAAAATTTTTTGGGCAGTTGTCGTCGGTATCCGGTATCCCATCATCATCTTCATCAATAGAAGCAGTTCTAAATACTTGGATGCGATTATTACCGGTATCAGACACATAAATATATCCGTCAGGACTAACATTTATGCGAAAAGGAAATGTAAACTTTCCTTCTTCCTTGCCGCATCCTCCCCATTGAGTAAGAAGGACCCCTCCAGAGGTAAACTTTTCTATGCTGCAACGAGACCAGGAAATGACATAGACATTATCGGAGGAATCAATAGCTATGCCAGAGGGCCAGCTGCTGGGCCACTGGGTCAAAAAGTTTCCGTTCGAATCAAATTTCTGAATGCGCCAGTTATACGTATCAGCAACATAGACATTTCCCTTAGAATCCGCATCTATATCATAGGGGTACCTGAACTGTCCGGCTGACATGCCAAACCTCCCCCATTGAGCAAGCAAGATTCCATCGGGTGTAAACTTTTGCACGCTGTGATTTAGCGTATTCGTCACATAAACATGAGTAAAGGGATTATTAAAAGAGTCAACGGAGGAATGTAAGGTTATACCTGAACCAAAGGAGCTTTTGAACCCAAATTGCTTGAGGAATTTGCCATCTTGATCGAATTTTGCAATGCCATTTGCGTCAATGACATACACGTTGCCGTTTGAATCAAAGGCTATATCATACGGAACATAGCACTGTGAAGGATTCTCTGCACCACAGGATAACCATTCAGTAATCGGCACCCCTTGATCGTCGGACTTCTTCACAAGCTTATGACTTCTATCTACTACATATGTATTTCCCGAAAAATCAAAAGCTGCGCCTGAGGGCGACGAGACTGACCATTGTCGTATATATACCGGTGGGTACTCAGCAAATTCAGCGAGGGCGATATCCGCTACAATCAACATAAACGCGATCAATGCTAATGCTGTATTTTTTGATATTCCCTCTGTCCTGTACATGTTTCAACCTCCTTTAAAGGCTGTGCTTTATTTGCACAACGTTTCGTTTATAAAAAAAATCAAAAGCCTACCCCGAAAGGTAGGCTTCAAAATTCTGTCAGCCACTTCGATAGCCCCTCTTTCCTTTACTTTAGGATAGGTAGCTTTGTGTCGCCCAATTCCTCGAGCTTTACCCTTTCGGTGGCTTTCCTATGAGAAATGAGTTGATTCTATTTCATCTTATCCCCCGAAATGCTTCTTGCTTATACTTATAGAACATATCACGTATAAGAGGAAGATCAGTGATTCGAATTACAAATAAGATAACAATCAAACAAAAGTTTTTAATTTTAGAACTTTAACTTACCATTCAGATATGGCCAAGGATTAGTCGATATTTTTCCGCCTATACGGATATTGCCAATATAAAGAGAGCCTTCTACCAAGTTTTTAAAAATTGGATTTTACAAAGGCAAAATCAGTCATTATCATTTTTGTGCAAGTTTCTTTCAAAATCTTGAACTTTTAAATTTATTCCAGATTACAATCTGTTCGTTGCATGCTATAATTTCGACTGAACCATGGAACAGTTATTTGTTTATTTGGGCATCTGGAGCAACAAAGTTTTTTCCTGGAATGATATTTTTGGTCTTTTCCTTTTTATTGCAGGATTTATAATTGGTTTAGGAGCAGTAACTGTTATTGATCTCCATGGATTCTTAGGTAGAAAATCTTCCTATTGGACAGAAGCAACGATACGGACACATAAGATTACAAAACCGCTCATTTGGATAGGTATCTTTTTAGCCATTCTGGGTGGCATGATTACTTATAGGAATATTGGATTTTCAGGCATCGCACTCATTCATACCTTGCTTGCAATTGTGCTGATATCAAACGGAACATTCCTTTCTTTTTGGGTAAGCCCACGTCTTTTGAGAAGAGAGAAAGAGGGAAAAGCAAATGAAATTTTACCTTCTGATTTACAGGTGAAGATTGTAGTGAGTTTTGTTATCTCAGTTATTGCATGGTGGAGCAGCCTATTCTTACTCGTTTGGTATATTGTCGTCCTGAGATAATCATTCTTTAGGAAAGGAATCTCACTTTTTAGGAAAAAGGGCACTCTGTACCCGAGATTTTGAACCTACTTTGATAATGCAAGATTATAATGGTAGTTGCGAAGTTATTTTTTTCTTAGTTTAATTTTTAATTCTCTTGTGCCCTTAATCCAATGTTCTTCAATATGATATTCTTTGAATTTCGTAGCAGCGATCATTTCTTCAGCCTCTTTTTGAGAATAGGTTTGAGGTGGTTTGAATTTTCTGAATAAAGTGAACAGTCTATAGGTTATTTTCTCCAAAAAGGTTAACGAATCTATCCATTTCTTTCTCTCTAATCCTGCAGAAACTCTGGCTGGATCATGAATAAATACTTCTCCACCTGGTTTTAAGACCCTATAACACTCATTTAAAACTTTTATTGGATTTTTTAGCTCATGAAACGCCCCTGTGCTGACAATCATATCATATGAGTTTTCCTTAAACCGTAATTTATTTGCATCTCCTACTTCAAAATGTACTCTATCTCCCACCCCTGCTCTTATAGCATTATTTCTTGCTATCTTTATTAATTTTAGAAGTGGATCAATTCCCTCTATTTGATAATCATGAACTCTTTTTGCTATTTCAATTGGAAGGTATCCTGGTCCTGTTCCAAGATCGAGAATCCTTCTGTCCGTCTCAAGAGAATTAGTCTTTATTTGACTTAGTACAGCAATTACCTCTTCAGCTGTTGGAATATAATAACTATCAATTACCATCTTTGCTGCCTTATCATAAGCTGAAGCTAATAAAACTGGCATCCTCGTACCTATAATTCTCTTTTTCAATTGTTTTTTGATCATTTGTTTCCTATCTTACCTAAAAATAGATGTGAAATGGATATTGAACAAAAAGGTGAAAGGGATAATCTGAAAAATCTCTCAAAATTCAATAGGGTATGAGTTTATGATTGTTTTCGCTTTTTTTCTTCTAATATGTCCCGAGAGAAATAATCTAATATTATGCTTACTTTAAATCTTGACTCATCAGTGTCTCAATTGCCTTGAGGTTGAAGATTGGTGCATGAATTAAACAACCTGAAACAGAAAACCAGTTCACCTCTTCTTCCTGAAGAACTAAACCGCTGCGCGGTGGTTACGAGCCGTCAGCCTTTTCTGGATAAG
>CAZLFE010000004.1:0-36296 GCA_964558725.1 uncultured Nitrospiraceae bacterium
CCGCCTTAAAATTTGACTAAATTGGATGACTGTTTTATAGTTTTATACTTGATTATGATACAGAGTATGACAGGCTTTGGCAGTGCTGAAAAAACCGGCTTCAGGGTCGAAATCCGTTCTCTTAATCACAGATTTATTGAAATATCAATAAAAACGCCACCTTATCTGAGCCAGCATGATATCCCTTTGAGAAATATTCTGAAAGAGAGGTTTCAGAGAGGTAGGTTTGATGTCACTGTCTCAACAGACAATCATAAGTTAATACAAGTAACGATAAATAAAGAAATGGCAGGAAAGATATATAATGCTTTCCAGGAATTACAGAAAGAACTCTCAATCCCTGGCCAGATTGGTGTAGAAACCCTCGCGGGATACAGGGAACTTCTTGTAGAAGAAGAGCCCCAATACGATATAGATGCCCTTTATGATGCCTTTCATGAGGCTGTCTCCACCCTTGAAGCAATGAGGATAAGGGAGGGCAAAATGCTTTCAGAGGAGCAACGACAGAGGGCAGAGTCACTGAGTGTAATCAATAGTAAAATAAAATCCCTGACACCGCATCTTCTTGAAAAGTATAAAGAAAAGTTCTGTGAGAGATTGAGGTTAATACTCGAAGCAAAAGAGATGGACAATACGAGGGTAATGCAGGAGGCCGCAATAATGGCTGAGAAACTCGACATATCAGAAGAGGTAAGCAGAATAGAAAATCACATAAAACAGTATATAGAGACCCTCGATAAAGGGAATGTGATAGGAAGAAAGCTCGATTTTCTTTTACAGGAGATAGGCAGGGAAGTAAATACAATAGCAGCAAAATCAAGCGATTACACGATATCAAGCCTGACTGTAGATATGAAGATCGAGATTGAAAAGATGAGAGAACAGGTGCAGAATATACAATAAGGAGAAAGTATGAAAAAGGGCGACTTAAGAACCGTACTCGTCAATATAGGCTTTGGCAATGTGGTGTCAACCTCCAAGGTGGTGGCAATTGTTACACCAGGTTCTGCGCCAATGAGGAGGCTTCGAGAGGAAGCAAAAAAAAGGGGTAAACTGATTGATGCGACTGAAGGGAGGCGCACCCGCTCAATAATAGTAACAGACAGCGATCATATTATCCTTTCAGCTCTTCAGGCTGAAACGATTACTCAGAGATTCTTTGAAGATAAAGATAAAGAGGCACTTGAAGAAGAGTAAAGGTATCCTTTTTATAGTCTCTGGACCCTCAGGCGCAGGAAAAACAACTCTCTACAAAGAAGTAGCATCGACGCTGCCTAACCTGAAACCGTCAGTCTCTTTTACAACCCGCCTGCCCCGGCCAGGGGAAGTTCATAACAGGGACTACACATTCACCAGTAGAGATGAATTCCGGGCAATGATTGATAAAGGGGAATTTGTGGAGTGGGCAGAGATTCACGGAGAACTTTACGGCACGTCCAAGAAGAGTCTTGGAGAGATTGTGGACTCGGGTGTTGATGTCATTTTGGATATAGACATACAGGGCGCAATGCAGCTCAAAGAAAAATATAAGGAAGGGGTATATATCTTTGTACTTCCACCCTCCATGGAGATACTGAAAGAAAGACTTGAAAAGCGCATGGCTGATTCAAAGGACAAAATAGAAAAAAGGCTTGCAGTGGCGGCTGAAGAAATTAAAAAGTATCGGGAGTATGATTATGTTATAGTAAATAATAGCTTAGAGGGTGCATTGAGAGAACTCAAAGCAGTAATAATCTCCCACAGGGTCAGCGTAAAGAGAGTTGACCCTGAGTGGATTGAAAAGAATTTTTGAACATAGATCCGCCTAAGGCGGAAGGAGGAAAAGATGGATATCGTTTCTCTGCCGGCTGAATACGACAGAAAGAAGATTGATGGAAGATACAGGGTTGTAGCAATAGCAGCTCAAAGAGCGAGGGAGCTTATTTCCGGCGCTAAACCCAAGATAAAGACAAAGGCAAACAAGATTACAACCATAGCCATTGAGGAGACAGTATCGAACAGTATCGAATTCTTGACAGGTGAGCAGGCTAAAAAGGCAAAAGAAGAGGCAGTGAAGTTAGACTATAGAAGACTCCTCGAGGAACGGGAAAAGCAAGCCCCTGTCGAGGAGGTCACAGAGCTCGAGAAAGACCTGAAGGTTTACCTCCACGAAAAGGAAGCAACAGACAAGAAGGCCCTGGAGGCCCTTTTTGGTGAGAAAAGAGAAGAGAGTATTGAGGAATAAGTCCGTACTCCTCGGTGTGACCGGTGGAGTCGCGGCTTACAAGGCTGTAGACTTAATAAGAAGACTCAGAGAAGAAGGCACATCGGTCACTGTGATTATGACCGAGGCTGCAAAAAAATTTGTAACGCCCCTATCTCTTGAAATTGCTTCTCAAAACAGGGTTTATTCTGACCCCTTTAGTGACCCCATGATTCACATAACGTTGCCTGCTCATGCAGATATTATGGTTATAGCTCCTGCAACAGCAAACACGATTGCGAAGTTCGCAAAAGGTATCGCTGATAACCTCCTCAGCACCTGTCTTCTTTCATTCACTGGGAAAATAGTTATTGCACCCTCTATGAACTGGAGGATGTATGAGAACCCTATTTTCCAGGACAACTTGAAATATCTTTTATCCCGTGGGATCATTCAGGTAGGGCCTGAAAGAGGGAGCCTCGCATGTGGAGAAGAGGGAATGGGAAGGATGTCAGAGACAGCCGAGATAATCGAGACTATCAAGTCAGCCCTCAGCCCGAAAGACCTTACGAGAGAAAAGGTCATTGTGACTGCAGGTCCTACCAGAGAATACCTTGACCCTATCAGGTTTGTATCAAACAGGTCATCAGGGAAGATGGGATATGCCATAGCAAGGGCTGCCTTAAGAAGGGGTGCAGAGGTAACCCTCATAAGCGGTCCTTCGGCATTAAGTCAACCAAGAGGAGTCAAATTCGTCTCTGTCGAGACGGCAGTTGAGATGTTCGACGCCGTAAATCAAGAACTGTCCTCATCAACAGTGCTGGTGATGTCTGCTGCTGTTTCTGATTTCATGCCTGCACAAAGGGCAGAAGAGAAGATTGAGAAATCTGAAGAACTGCTTTTGAGGCTCAGCCAAACACCTGATATTCTTTCGGAGATTGGAAAAAGGGAAGACAGGCCATTTGTTATCGGCTTTGCAGCAGAGACGGGGAAAAAGATTGAACGTGCTCGGAGGAAATTAAAAGAAAAGAATATGGATATGATCGTATTGAATGATGTTACAAAAGCAGGTTCAGGATTTGATGTTGATACAAACAGTGTTGTTATCCATGACAGAGAGAAGGAGATAAGCCTTCCGCTTTTGAGTAAGGATTCTGTAGCAGAGGCGATATTGGACAGATTGGTCCAACTTAGAGCTCCAACTTAGAGCTTGACTTTTTCCGTTATTTCGATAAAAATTCTGGCATATCATGGCATTACAAGAAATTGAGAGATTGAAAGAGAGGGTCGATAAAGACCCGAATTCCAAACTCTTCGTACCTCTTGCCGAAGAATATAAAAAAGCAGGGTTGCTCGACGAGGCCATAGATGCCCTTATGGAGGGACTTGCAAGACATCCTGGCTACATGAGTGCGCACGTTTCCTTAGGTAAGATATATCTCGAAAAGGGGATGCTCAGTGAGGCAGGCGCAGAATTTAAAAAAGTTGTGAGTGCTATCCCTGACAATCTCTATGCCCACAAGAAGCTGGCTGAGATTTATAGAGCCCTCAGTGAGAGAGAAAAGGCTGTAGCAGAATTCAGGCAGGTATTAAAACTGAACCCAGCAGACGAAGATGCTGCGAAAAGCCTCGTTATTCTCGAAGAAGGATTTCCCGTTCAACCCGAAGTTACTAAAATGGTAAAGGCCATGATGAAAGAAGAAACGCCATCTGAGGTCCCTGTCAGCGAACCTTTAAAAGAAATGAGGGAAGCTCCTATCACAATGGAAGAAATATTGGAAAAACCGCTCGAAGAACAAGAAAGGCTTCCAGAAGAAGAGGCGATTACACCTGATGATGTGTTTGAAGAATTTGAAGAACCAGTGTTTGCAGTAGGTGATATTCACGAGGCTCTGGGAAAAGGGGTATTCGAGGAGTCGCGGATACACATAAGTGATGCAGATAGGTATATCTCCCAGGGTAGGTATGCAGAGGCCCTGAATGTTTACAGGAGACTTCTTTCAATTGAACCGGGTAATGTCTATGTACTCCAGCGTATCGAGGAACTAAGAGCCCTCTTGAAACTCCTCGGAAGGGGCAAGGAAGAATTGATATCAATGATGAACAGCTTTCTTGAGGGTATTAAAAAAAGGCGGGATGAGTTCTTCAGAACTCTTTAAAGGGAATGAAGGTTTTAGTCATCCATGGTCCTAACCTCAACCTCCTCGGTACAAGGGAGACTGATGTATACGGAACCAAATCACTCGATGAAATAAACAGTGACATCCTTTCCCTTGCTTCAGACCTTGGTATCGATGTAAAAATACTGCAACTTAACAGCGAAGGAGAAATATTAAATGCTATCCAGGAAGGTGCCCATGATGCCCTGATTATAAATCCTGCTGCTTATACACATACGAGTATAGCAATAAGAGATGCCCTTTTAGCAGTAGGCAAACCTTCGATAGAGGTACACCTCTCAAATATTTACCGCCGCGAGGAATTCAGGAGGAAGTCTTTCATAGCAGATGTTGCTGTTGGGCAGATAAGCGGTTTTGGACCTGACAGTTACCTCCTTGCCCTAAGGGCAGCAAAAAGCATCCTTTCCCAGTAACTGAATAATAACCAAATTCCAAGTGCCAATGACCAAATAATGACGAATCACCAGGCACCAATAACCAACCTTTTGAATTTAGGTTCTTCAGGGAAATGTGTGAAGAATCCCCCTTTGGCAAAGGGGGATGAAGGGGGATTTTATAAATGAATGCTTCACTGTAATAATGAAATGAAGGTAAAAGACAGGCGGAGAGACAGAATCTGGGAAAGTATGGGTTTAACAGTACTCAGATTTTCTGATAGAGAAGTCTTTAAGGATATCGGAGCAGTAGTGGAAAAGATATGGAAATATTTATGATAGATAAAATCTCCCCTAACCCCTCTTTACCAAAGAGGGGAATAAGAGAAGAGCTTATTTCAAGGTGTATCCAAAAAATGTCTGAAGAAACTGAATTTATTTGGTTTTTGCAATTTGATTATTGGTGATTATTTGGTTATTTTAATTTGGTTATTGGAATTTCATAAATTGAGTCATGATTAAAATGCCTATTACCCATTACTTTACACGACTCGCAAATTTGAGGGAGTCTCTCAGAAGAAAAAGTATCGATGGTTTCCTCGTCAACGATATACATAATATCCGGTATCTTACCGGTTTTTCAGGCTCATCAGCTCTCCTCCTCATCACAAAGAATAAAAATATTTTTATAACAGACTTTAGATATAAAAATCAGGCAGAACAGGAGGTGAAAGGTTGGGATTTCACCATCGAGAAAAAAGGTATGATAAAGGCCATAAAGAACCTTTCTCAAAAGGTTGGCATCAAGAAACTCGGTCTCGAATCTTCTGTCTCTTATGATTTTTTTAGAAAGTTATCCAGAGATTTAAACCTTAAAGCCTTTAAAGGTCTTGTTGAAAGGTTGAGGGAAATAAAGGATTCCCATGAGATACGTTCAATCAGAGAGGCGATACGGCGTGCAGAGTCTGCTTTTCTTGAAGTAAAGCCATATATCAAACAAGGGGTGAGAGAGAGATCTATAGCCCTGCGACTTGAAGAAAGACTGAAGAAGAAAGGTTGTAGGCATCTTCCCTTTGAAATTATCGTTGCATCAGGTCCGAATTCGGCCATGCCTCATGCCAAGCCAACAGAAAGGAAACTAATGAACGGTGACCTTGTCATTATAGACTGGGGCGGAGAGGCTGATGGTTATTTCTCTGATATGACAAGGGCTTTTCTCATAGATAAAGGAAATGGTATCAATAAAAAGAAGGAGATCTATCAAATTGTATTAGAGGCAAACAAGATGGCCATTTCTCTCGTTTGCCCCGGGATAGAATCTCAAGAGATAGACAGTTCTGCAAGGAATTTTATTAAAAAGGCAGGTTATGGCGAGTTTTTCGGACATGGAACTGGACATGGAGTTGGGCTCCAGGTCCATGAACTACCACGAATAACATGGAATAGAAGAGAGATTATGAAAGAGAACATGGTTTTCACCATTGAACCAGGCATCTACCTTCCAGAAGTCGGGGGGGTGAGAATAGAGGATATGGTAATGGTAACACCTGATGGAAATAGAACCCTGACAGCACTTCCAAAACGACTCGATATCATAAGATAATTTGCCTTTCAGATCAAAATTTCTCTCAGGTTCTGGATGTGACACGAATAGAAATTATCTCAGGACTATGATAGGGTAGTCAAATTTTTGTGAAAAATGGCTTTCTGCATATTATTGAAAAATAGAATAAAAAGGAAGGTTTTACTTAAGGTAATATATTATCAAAAATGGTAAAATTGTTTATTCTTTAAATTGCAAGGGGTATTGATTTGGTTTCAACAAGTGACTTCAGAAAAGGTCTTAAAATAGAATTTAAAGGTGAACCATACGAGATCACAGACTTTCAGCACGTGAAGATGGGGAGAGGTGGAGCTATTGTCAGGACAAAGCTCAAGAGCCTCAAGACCGGCAGTGTCCTTGAAGAGACCTTCAGGTCAGGTGAAAAATTGGAAACCGCTCAACTTGAGGAAAAGAAGATGCAATACCTCTATATGCAGGAAGGCATGTACTACTTCATGGACGAGGAGACATACGAGCAGGTTCCCCTTACCGCTGATCAGCTCGGCGAGACAAAGAAATTTCTCAAGGAAAATATGGTCGTTGCAATCCTTTACTGGAAAGAAGATCCACTGAGTGTAGAACTTCCTACCTTTGTCGAGCTTTTGGTTAAAAAGACAGACCCTGCAGGATTCAAGGGAGACACAGCATCAGGAGGTAGCAAGCCAGCAACCTTAGAAACAGGGGCTGTGGTAAAAGTTCCCTTTCATATAAACGAGGGAGACACTATTAAAGTGGATACGAGGACATCGGAATATATAGAAAGGGTGAAATAATGGAACTCGATGATTTAAAAGAACTTATAGAGCTCCTCAAAGAGACGGATATTACAGAACTACAATTGGAAAAAGATGGTACAAAGGTAAGAATCAAAAGAGAGAAGATGTTATCACCCATGGAGATATCAGTACAGAAATTTGGGCGGCTCCAAGAGAAAGTAACACGGGAGGCAGAAGAAGAAACAAGGCTTATTACCGTAACCTCACCGATTGTCGGCACTTTCTACAGGGCGTCTTCGCCTGAGGCTGCTCCATTTGTGGAACTAGGATCGAAAATAAAGAAGGGCCAGGTTTTATGTATTGTTGAAGCGATGAAGCTCATGAATGAGATAGAGAGCGAAGTAGACGGCATTGTTATAAAGGTCCTGGTAGAAAATGGTCAGCCTGTTGAATATGGTGAGCCCCTTTTTCTCATAGAGCCAATATGAGCAAAGAGCAGGGAGCAAAGGAGAGGTCAAAAGGTCACGGCCACGATGCCCCCGAAAGCTTTCGGGGTGACGCTAACCGGTAGCGTAAAAGAACCGAAAGACACGGCCGACAGACAAAACGGGCTTCGTAACCGTAACCGCGTCAATTGAAATGAAACTATTCAAGAAGATCTTAATAGCGAGCCGTGGTGAGATTGCTGTCAGAATCATCCGCGCCTGTAAGGAGCTCGGAATAAAGACTGTTGCCGTTTACTCAGACGTTGAGAAAGAATCCCTCCATGTCAGGCTTGCAGAAGAATCTGTATGTATAGGACCTGCAAACCCAACCCAGAGTTACCTGAATATTCCTGCTATATTGAGTGCTGCTGAGATAACAGACTCGGATGCTATTCATCCTGGTTATGGTTTTCTATCAGAGAATTACCATTTTGCCGAGGCATGTATTACCTCCGGCATAACATTTATAGGCCCCTCACCTGAGAATATAAGGCTCGGTGGTGACAAGGCAAAGGCAAGACAGATAATGAAAAGAAAAGGCGTGCCTGTTGTGCCTGGAAGTGACGGACCTGTTGCTACAGAAGAGATGGCCATGAAGGCTGCAAAGAAAATAGGGTTCCCCGTAATAATCAAGGCTTCTGCAGGTGGAGGAGGCCATGGCATGAGGATAGTAAAAGAGGAGAAAGACCTCGAACAGGCTTTTTATGTGGCGCAGAGAGAGGCACTAACTGCATTCGGCAATAGCGAACTCTATATAGAAAAATATATACCAGAGGCAAGGCACATAGAAGTCCAGATTATGGCAGACAATAAAGGTAATATTATCCATCTCAATGAAAGAGACTGTTCAATACAGAGGAGGCATCAAAAGCTTATAGAAGAGTCTCCATCTCCTATTTCGACAATCGAAAAGTTCAGGAAGAAGCTTGGAGAGTTAGGCGTTAAGGCTGCACGTGCCATACGATACAAAAATGTAGGTACCGTAGAATTTATCGTCAATCATGACAGTAATATCTATTTCATGGAAATGAACACCCGTATACAGGTTGAGCATCCTGTGACTGAAGAAGTTACAGGATTCGATATCATCAAGGAGCAGATAAAGCTTTCAGCAGGGTTCCCTTTAGAGTACAAACAGGCACATATAAGACCGTCAGGTCATGCCATAGAGTGCAGGATTAATGCAGAAGACCATGAAAGGTTTATCCCCTCTCCAGGAAAAATCACATTCCTCTCTCTCCCGGGGGGACCGGGTGTCAGGGTAGATACTGCAATATATAGTGGATATGTTATACCGTCTCAATATGATTCTCTGATAGCCAAACTGATTGTTCACGGAAAAGACAGGGAAGAAGCTATAGCCCGCATGAGGCGGTCCCTCGACGAGTTTATCATCGAGGGTGTAAAAACAACCATCCCGTTTCATAAGAAGGTCATGAACAATCCTGATTTCATAAAGGGTGACTTTAATACAACGTTTGTCGAGAAGATAAACGGCTCACAATCAGGTTTATAGAGTTTCCTGGGTTTATTGAGTTTACACAGTCTAAATAACTAAATTACTAAGTTTTGTAAGGGGCTTATAATTTTTGAGTAATAAAACACAGGAAACTCAACAGGCCCAATAGACTCAAGAAACTAACTCTATGTATCTCGGCGGATTATGTTTCATCACTGACCGTAAGGTATCCGGCCTTTCCTATGAGGATATGACCTTCAAGGTACTCATGAACGGTGTACATTGGATTCAGTACAGGGAAAAGGAAAGATCGCGGCGCGAGATCTACAAGGGAGCAGCCAAGCTAAGAAGGCTTACAAGGGATTATAATGCTGTATTTATTGTAAATGACTTCGCAGATATCGCAACCTGCGTCAATGCGGATGGAGTTCATCTCGGACAGGATGACCTGCCTCTGAAGGAAGCGCGAAAGATAATGGGCAGGGACAAGATAATTGGTATTTCAACCCATAGTATAGAGCAGGCTATAGAGGCAGAAAGGAATGGCGCTGATTATATTGGATTCGGACCCGTATTTCATACCATGACAAAGGATGCTGGGAAACCGAAGGGTACTGATACGCTTCAAGAGGTTAAAAAACAGGTCAATATACCAGTAGTTGCGATTGGTGGTATAAGCCTTGAAAATATCGAGTCCGTTCTCCAGACTGGTGTAGATGCTGTTGCAGTTGCATCGTCAATACTCAAGGGAGATATTGAAGACAATGTTAAGCGTTTTATGGACTATATTAAGAATTAAAAATGAAAGGTCATAAAGAGCGCGAGCATTGGCAGAGCAGGATTGGTCTGGTATTAGCGATGGCCGGAAATGCTATCGGACTTGGAAATTTTCTTCGTTTTCCCGGTAAGGAGCAGGAAATGGTGGTGGAGCATTCATGATTCCCTACTTTATTTCTCTCATACTCATGGCAATTCCAGTTATGTGGCTTGAATGGGCTCAAGGCCGTTATGGAGGCATGAGAGGTCATGGCACTACTCCAGGCATATTTCAGTCAATATGGCAAAGCCGTATCGCAAAATATCTGGGTGTTTTAGGGATCTTTATCCCAACAGTTATACTCATCTATTATACTTACATTGGGAGCTGGACACTCGGTTATGGCATTTATAGCCTCCTTGACCTGTTGCCAAAGGTAGAACTATCTGCCCTTCATCAAGATATGGGCCCTCAGGAAATTTCCAAAATCATTCTTCAACCCTTCGATGAGTTTCGAAATACCTATACGGGGATAGCGAAGGTCATTGTCATAATGTGGATTTTTGGAGGGAAAAGGATATGGGATGAGATGCACTGGGGCGCACAATTTCGCGCTCCCTTTTTCTTCTACTATACTGCTAAATACATTACACCTCTCTTCCTCGGTGCTATCTTATTGGCATGGACTTATCAAAACATTGCCCTACCATTTTTCAAGGGTACTTTTTTCCAAAAAGCCCTGGAAGGAGTAGATATGGGATGGGCTGTATGGGTTACGCGCATCTTCCTTATGGTACTTTTTTTAGGTATGTGTATTATTGTCCGGTCGGTTATGAAGCATCAGAAAAAAGAGGTATCAATATGAACTGGCAAGGATGGATATTCATGTTAAGTGCGTGGATCTTTATTGGTGGACTTTTTCTATACTCCTTCAAACGTATACTCTTCGTCGAGAAAGCATCTAATGAAAAGAATGAAGGACGAAAAAGTAAAGTTCGAGATTAAGGTGAAATGGATATCTTAAAGGCAGTCAAAGAGCGTAGGAGCATTCGTGATTTTCAGAAAAAAGAAATACCACAGGATATTGTTGATAAACTCGTTGATGCCCTGATCTGGGCACCAAGTGCCGGGAATCTTCAGTCAAGGAAGTTTTACTTTATTAAGGACGAGGAGCTCAAGAAGAAAATAGCTACTGCTGCCTTGAAACAGCATTTCCTTGCCGAGGCACCGCTCGTGATCATAGGGTGTACTGATAGTCGCATATCTGGTAGATATGGAGAAAGAGGAGTTTACCTCTATTCAATTCAGGATGTCGCATGTAGCCTTATGGGCATGATGCTTGTAGCTCATGAGAATGGATTAGGTAATGTATGGGTCGGAGCTTTTCATGAGGATGCTGTATCTGAAATTTTAAAACTCCCTGAATACTTGAGGCCTGTCGCTATCGTGGCTGTTGGTTATCCATCAAAAGTCCCTAACCCACCTCCGAGGGTATCTAAGGAGGAAGCAGTAGAATTCCGATAAATAATTTAAGCTTATGTCCCTCTTTTACGAGAGTTTTGTGCATGTGATGATTAAAATAATAATTCAAAAATTAGAGGTATTAAGAAATGAAAATAGCTGTTAACACTGGTGGGGGTGATGCCCCGGGTCTCAATGCAGTCATTCGAGGGGTAGTCCTGGCCGCTCATCAAAAGGGGTGGGATGTTTATGGTATCAAATATGGCTATAGGGGTCTCATTGATACAAAGCAGATTGTCCACCTGACGCCTGAGTCTGTCTTAGATATTACGAATATTGGTGGCACGATACTCGGCTCAGCTGTGAGAGGTGACCCTTTCAAATTTCAAATAGAAAGACCTGACGGGACTGTCGTTGAAACAGATATTTCAGACAAAGTAGTTTCTAACTTCAAGGCGCTTGGGTTTGATGCCCTTGTCGCTATCGGGGGTGACGGTAGCCTTAGCATAGCGAATAAGTTTATGAAAAAAGGTATCCCCATAATTGGAATTCCTAAAACCATCGATAATGACATCAGTGCAACAGACGTTACCTTTGGATTTGATACGGCAGTCAATACAGCAACAGAGGCTATCGATAAACTTCACACTACTGCTAAATCTCATGATAGGGTCATGGTTGTTGAAGTGATGGGCAGATATACGGGGTGGATAGCATTGTATTCGGGCGTTTCGGGTTCTGCTGATGTTATTTTGATACCGGAGATACCCTTTGATATTGAAAAAGTATGTAATAAGATAAAACAACTTGAACTCATCGGGCAAAATTACGCCATCGTTGTTGTAGCAGAAGGAGCCACACCTGTTGGTGGAAAGGTAACGGTAATCGAGGAAATGCCCGGCGTGATCAGACTCGGCGGGATAGGGAAAAAAGTAGCTGATGAAATCAAGGACAGGATGGAAAAAGAGACAAGAGATATTATCCTCGGTCATTTACAAAGGGGAGGAGCTCCCACCACCTTTGATAGACTTCTCTGTCTGAGATTTGGCACTGCTGCAATAAGGTTTATAGAGGCTGGCATGCTTGGAACTATGGTAGCTCTGCGTTCTACAGAAATTACTGCTGTGCCAATTGATGAGGCAATTGGTCAAATGAAGAAGGTTCCCCCTGATAGTGATATTGTACAAACAGCCAGGTCCCTCGGCACCAGTTTTGGTGATTAGAGAAAGGTATCGTATTAAAAATACCTCTCTATCTTCACACTAGTCTCAAGCAATAATTCATACTTATATTCCTTGGGTTTTCTTCCAAAACACGTCCCTAAACTTTCGAACAGTGCAACTTCATCCACGTCCACTTCCCTGCGTTTGATTGCTTCTGCCGTTGGCAGATAGAAGATTTTATTCCCAGTAACATTGACCACGGTATTTCCAGTTTTACCCTCTACGAGAAGTATAACGGCTGCAGCTCCTGCCCTTTCTCCGAAATTCACATCGAAAGCAGAGGTTTCTCCAGACCTGACAATATGACCAGGGCTTACCTCTCTTACCTCTGGAACCTCATAAACCCCGGGTGCATACATCCCGGTTTTTACCATAAACTCTTTTACCTCAGGATCACTTTTTAGTCTCTTCTCAAGTTGTTGTCGGACATATCTCCCGGCACCTGCAAGTTTCTTATGGCCAAAGGCATCAACACCTGCAGTTTCATCATACAAAAGCTCTCCAGTAGCTGTTTTGATTCCCTCTGAAACAACAATGATATAGGTACCAGCCTTTACATCACTTCTTTCTATCCGGGCGAAGAACCTTCTCTTCATGTCCTCGTACACAACATCAAAGTCAACGGGTATTTCTGGTATCAAAATACAATCGGCCTCAGCACCGATACCTCCCCGGAGTGCTGTGTGTCCCACATATCTTCCGAAAACCTCAATGACAAGAATCCGGTTGTGACTCATACCTGTTGTCTTCAATTCCCTTGTTAAAACAGCAATCCTGTTTATTGCTGAATCCCCACCAACGCTGTAAGGTTGAAGATCCAGATCCATGGTCTTCGGAACATGGACACAGGGAATACCCTGTGCCAAGAGGTCTACAACAACACTCCCTGTGTCATCTCCTCCACTGATTATCAAACCGTCTATCTCGAACTTTTTGAGCCCATTTTTAATCCTTTCGTATTTTTCAGGATCCTTTATCTTCTCGATTTTTACACGCGAATGACCTGCTTCTGAACCTGCAAGAGAAGCCTGTATTCTGCTGATTCTCTCTGGAGTAAGACACACTAAGCTGTCCATGTCAACAAGATTATAAAGGCCTGCATACCCATTCGGTATAACATTTGCTTCAATTCCGAGAGAGTATGCCTTGCGAGCAGCGCTTTTTATCACGGCATTGAGACCTCCACAGTCTCCACCACTGGTTATGATACCGATTTTCTTAATATTGAGCATGATTTTCTTCCTCCTTAAAATATAAGTCTATATCTTTATAACGCCGATAGACATTACTCAAAAGAACCATTTTTTAACCCACGAAAAAAATGCCTTAAATGTTTCAGTGATAAAATTTTCTTTTACTATTTCAAGCAATTTACCTTTTTTTTTGGTTTTTCCCCTAAGCTTTTCTATTATTGAAGGAATTTGCCGTATATCATTATGGGAGTCAGATTTAATCCTCCATTCTTCTTTGTTTTTATCTTTGAAATGATGGAAGTCCAGCATAAGGCCCACGTAACTGCCTTCCCTAAAATCATAATTTATTAACCCAATAGGTTTTCATTGATTTCTTTTCTAACAACTCTTGGTTTTACATTCTTTTTAACGATATCTAAGGTATTTGTCACCTTTAATTTCTCAAACAGCAATCCAAATTTGGACTCTAATTCCTTCATTATAGGGTTCCTCACTTCAAGAGGTAATTCCCACCAATTTTTCTTCAATGGCCCGAACCCCTTTTTCCTCGTACTGTAGATAAACTGTTCCTCTGTCTGACCCTCCTTCCATTCCTTTACATACTCCTTCCTGATGAAGCTATAAACATCCTCTCTGAATTCTGCTGGAAGACTCTTGCTCTCATAGATGATATTTTGAAATCCTGTAGCGAGGTGAATTTCTGATGTGCCTGTTTCAGGAAACATATGGAATGCCTCTTCAGGAAGGGTTGATGCACCATGTTGAACACAGCCTGAAAGCCCATATTTTTTTCTTGCAAGGTCTGATAATACCCTGAGTGTTTCAAAATCTATTTTTACTTTTGCGAGGCTCCCATCAGGCAAAACAACACCCCCATGGGCTGTCCCTGTTTGAACACTGAGTTTGCTCAACCCCTTGGTTCCCTTGAAAGTCTCTTTAAAGCCATCCAGAAATGCCATTAATTCTTCAGCGGTACTGTTTTTGCCACCTATCTCACCAATCTCACCACCAACTGAAATATCAATCCCCGAGGGCTGCAAGGTTCTCACATATTCCGCCAATTCAGCAGTCATTCCAAAATTAGGCCTCTGTTGTTCCTTCACCGTTGTTTTTTCAAGGTCAACAAGGGTGGATGAATCAATATCTATATTGTAGAATTCTGCTTCTATTGACTCTTGAATAAGACCTTTTATGTATTTTGTTTCGGCATCAGGGTCACTCAAATAATTCTTTCTCACAAGCTGGAAATGGTCACCCTGGATAAAGACAGGACCTTCATATCCTTCTTTAACTGCAGCACCAAGGACAACTGCTGTATATTCCAACGGTCTCTGTTTTGTATAGCCAATCTCTGACCTTGCAATCTCAAATATGAGGGCGCCAACGTTCATCTCCATTGCCTTTCTAAAGACCGCCTTTGCAACATCGTAGGTAAGCCCTCTGATATTTATGGCAGGCACGGTAAATCCAGGATAATCTCTCCCCATCTCCTCATAGAGTCCTTGAATCGATGAAGGGACAGTGCCACAGGCCTTTGCAATTTCCTTGATGAGCAGTAAACGCGCTTTCCTCTTTTCTTCATTGGCCTCAAAAACGGCTTTATCAATCAGGCTATCCATGATATTCCTGACAGCTTCTCTGTTTTTTATATAAACAGAACCATCCTTGACCTCAATAACGTCTTTTCCTTCTATCTCCATAAAACCCTCCTAAAAATTATTCACGAAAAAATATTATACAAAAAGTTCTTACTTTTAGTGTTAATCTTTCAGTATTTCCAATGATAATCAAGCTGCTACGTTAAGATCCCGGAGTTCTTTTATCTTTTCAGCCATATCCTCCGGCACCGGCGCTGAAAATTCAAGATACTCACCTGTTGCAGGATGAGTAAATCCCAATAATTCCGCATGGAGCATCTGTCTTGTAAAGAGAATCTTCTTCTTACCCTTACACTCAACCTCAACCTTTTTCCCATATGTCCTGTCGCCAAGTACAGGATGTCCAATGGATGCAAAATGTACCCTTATCTGGTGTGTCCTTCCGGTTTGTAGTCTCACCTCAATCAAACTAGCAGTTCTGAATCTCTCCATAATACTCCATTTCGTAACTGCTTCTCTCCCCCTCTTCACACGAGTTGACATTTTTTTTCTGTCAGATTCAGAACGACCAATCATGAG
Source organism: uncultured Nitrospiraceae bacterium (assembly GCA_964558725.1). GTDB lineage: Bacteria > Nitrospirota > Thermodesulfovibrionia > Thermodesulfovibrionales > SM23-35 > DASPRG01. Next base: position 15,811 of record CAZLFE010000004.1, read on the forward strand.
TCTTATTTCACCCTGGTTTCCTCTGAGATTCCCATAAATCAAAGCAATATATCTTTTATTGATGGTCCTGTGTTTAAATTGTTCAACAAGGCTGTAGTAAGATTCATCATTCAGGGCAATAACCATCACGCCCGATGTGTCTTTATCGAGTCTGTGAACAACACCTGGTCTCAACGGCCCTCCAACGCAAGCAAGTTTTCTGCAATGGTACAAAAGGGCATTCATGAGTGTTCCATGGCTGTGACCAGCAGAGGGATAAACAACCATGCCAGCAGGTTTATTTACTACAACGATATGATCATCATTATAAAGTATTTCAACAGGGATTGGCTCCGGGATAAGCCCTTCGGTCTTTTCCTCAGGGATATCAAGGGAAATGAGATCCTCTGCCTTAACCCTATAATGTTGACTGGCAGCTTTCCCGCAAACAAGGACATTCCCCTTCTCTATGAGTCTCTGTATTTGTGACCTTGTAATCCTGGTCCTTTTTGCAAGAAACGTGTCGAGCCTCTGACCAGCCTCTGAGGTCTGAACCACTATGTCCTTGCTGTTCATGATACATTCTACACTACTGAGAGGTTAACAGTGAACCTGTTGCCTGAATTTTTGCTCCAAAAATAGACTTATCAAATCCCCCCTTTTCTAAAGGCAGCATGGGGGGATTACGTATTTCTTGCTCCCTCGTTAGCCAAAGGCTCAGGACAGTTTGTCCCGAAAGCTTTCAGATACCTCGGTCTACGACTCGTAGAGAGGCTCGATACGACCGAGTCCGCCTAAGGCGGAGAGCGAAAATACTGTATCCGCCATAGGTTTAAAAATTTATGGATTAAGTCGGCTAAGCGAGTTCCTCTGGTAGCTCAATTTCCTCAAAAAAGTCCTTGACATAGTATTTTACTTATTATATATTTAAATAATAAAAATGTATAATATAGTTGCGAACAACCTTAAAAAGATTGGAGATGTTGAGTCGGATAAACGGCCGAACAACTTTATAAAAAATGAAAATGTATCGGATAGGTAAATCAATTATTCTTCCCCATGTCCGTTATGTAATTCAAGATGGTCGTAACGGAAGCTTGATGTTTCACTCTAAATTGGTAAGAAATAATGGGAAATATCAGACTTTAGGATGTAACAAAATGGATTCCTCCGGTTTTTGTTTGGGTCATGAAATGAGCCTGGAAGAGTTTTATGAAAGATATTGCCCTGGAATAGAAATGGAAACAGAAGAAGCTATCCCCTAAAGAGGCAGCGGATGAAGCGGGATTGTAAAACTGGGATTGAAGAAATAATCAATGGAGTAATATGTCCAAAGGATAATAAATGTTGCAAATCCAAATTCGATGACCTCTGTAAAGCAGAAGATATTGGATTGGAATCATTTATTATGTGTTTAAGAAAAAATCCACAAGAGTGTGTTTGTTCATTGTCTTTTGGAGATACATATTTTTGTAAATGCCAACTTCGTGTCTACATATCTAAGGAATTTCAGAGGTGAATATTATCATCCATAAAGTTTTTTAAGAAGCCACGCCATGTTCTTCCCTAAATCTCTGAACGTTGCTATGCCTTCTTTGTCCTTAAGTATATCCCCCGGGTTAAGGCCTATCCCAAGATTCCAATAACTTGAGCCCGGAATAATCATGTGTCCAATCCCGAAAAAGAAGTTTATGCTCGAATACACATGGGTTGCCCCTGCCCTCCGGACTGCTACAACAGCAGCCCCAACCTTTCTTTTAAAAAGATGGCCATTAGCACGGCCAACAAGGCCAGCCCTCTCAATAAGGGCCTTTACCTCAGTAGAGACATTACTGAAATATGTAGGGGACCCGATAATGATTCCTTCCGCCTCTACCATTTTCTCAATGAACACATTCAGTTCATCGTCCTGAGTGCAGCGTTTATTTTTATTCTTAAAACACTCATAGCATGCCCTGCATCCCTTTATATTGGTACCCCCGAGCTGAATGAGTTCAGTCTTTATACCTTCTTTCTTAAGCTCTTTGAATACTATCTGGATAGCGTGATAGGTGTTACCCTTTTCCCTTGGACTTCCATTAAAAGCGACTACCTTCATCTTTAACCTCCTTCATTTTACTTAATCCCTTTTACCTTCTTCTCAACCTGCGAGCAAATCCCATAGAGCATCCTTAGTTCCCAATCTGTAAGACCTGTCCTGCCGATCAAATGTTTGAGGTTTCTCATTATTTTCATCTCAAGGTATCTATTGCCCCTTGGTATATATTCTAGAATAACTCGATGGTAGAATTTACATGGTTATAAAAATTCTCAAGCTCTTCGTGTTTAACTATCACGGGCGTGGTTCCACTGTATACCTTTTGGCTTAGCTCGTATGCAACAAGCAATATGCTCTGTGCAAGATTCAGGGAGGGTGATGAGAAGTCTGTGGGAATTGTTATGAGGAAACCACATTCCTCTTTCTCCTTATTGCTTAACCCTTTGTCTTCTCTTCCAAACAATATTGCAACTCTGTTCTTTTTGGCTGTCAGTATTATTCTTTTTATGCTGTCCTTCAACGGAATGATGAGACCTCTTTGCTTTCCAAGCCTCCTTGTTGTTCCAATAACTAAGCTTTTGTCCTTTATCGCATCTTTTAAATCTGAATGGACTATTGCTTGCTCTATTAGATCAACAGCATTACATGCCATAAACCTTGTCTCATCAGTAAAAAAATGCACAGGTTTTACCAGTTCGAGATTTTTAAAGCCCATATTCTTCAGTGCCCTCGCAGAGGCACCGATGTTGCCTGCTTCCTTCGGCTCAACGAGAATAAAAGATATATTGTCCTTCCACGATTTCATTGAATTAATTATATAAAAATACTTCCTTTGGTTTTCGAAGCATTTCAACAATTTAGGATAGATACAAGAATAAGGAAGAGAACAAGAAAGCCAGTTTTTGTGAAATTAAAGGATTAGCTGACAAAAGTTGTCAACGTTTACCCGACTGGTGGAACAGAGGTTTACTTTTTTTATTAAAAATCAAAGGGTTATAAAAGAATTTATTGGCATAGATTTTGTTTATAGAATATTATGACTCTCATAGTACGTATTTTAAATCTTATATTGAAATTAAATAGAAAAAGGGGGGAAAGCCCTCTTATTACGGAAGAGGAGTTCATTGGTTATGAGGCATTCACTTCAGGATATCGAGATAACCTACTTAAGAATAAACAGGATGACAGTAAATTTTGCAGGAGAAGTTGAAAAGAAATACGCCAGTAATTTTACTGACATAACAATTAAAGAGTATCATTCAAGACATAAAAAGTGCCAGAAGAGCATAGAGAACAGGAAACCATAGAGTGGAATGATCCCGAGACACAGCCTGAAATAGAGAAATCAGAAGAATCGCCCACACCTGAAGAAGAGTCAAGGGTTCAGGATAGATTCAAAATGGAGAAAGAACCATTACAACAAAAGTATATGACAAGGGAGAAAACTATGTATTGCACCATTTGCAATAAACAGATAGAGAAATACGGAAGGAGAAAAGAGGATTTCAAGAAACCTGGTTGGGTGTTTTGTCCTAAACATGGCTGGATACAAGAAGGGATTTATGACAGAGAGGTAGTTTCAGAACTGCCTGTGAGACTTTCCATAGAAGAAGTGCCAGAAGAGCATGGAGAACAGGAAACGTCCTTAGAGGAAAAAGAATCTGAGATACTGTATGAAATTGAGAAACCAGAAACATTTCCCATGCCAGAAGAAGAACAACGGGAAACAGATTTATCTGACGAAAGAGAGCTAAGGACAGCAGATTTACCAATAGGGGGGATAAATGTTGTAAGGAATAAATCAATCTCTATTGGCATTATCTTTACAGTCATATTCATCACGCTCTTATTGGCTTTCACACTTGGTTATTTTGCATGGAAAAACTCATCAAGTGAAAGCCTCAGGATTAAATCCTTAAGAGCCCTTGTTCAAAAGGAAGGCTTGACTACGCAGGTTCAATCTCAGGCCTCTACTCTGCCTCAGGAATCAATTTTGGTGGAAAGATCTACTGAAGAGGTTAAGTCCGATGCTTCTGCTCCTCCTCAAGAAGCTGTACCTCAAGCTGGAAATGCAGAGCCCACAGAAAAAATAAAGGTGAAACCTTCACAATTCCGGAAAACCTTACATGAAATATTTACAGTTCAGGTAGGTGCCTTCACTGATGTCTCTTATGCAAAATCCCTCAAGAAGAGGCTTGATAAAAATGGATATAAAATATACATAACCTCCTCAAACTTAAAAAAGGAGGGAAAGATCTATAAGGTATGGACAGGCAAATTCAGCAACAGGGAAAAAGCTGAGACTTTTGCTGCAAAAATAACAAAGATCGAAGACATTCAAACATTTGTAACCTTATGGAAAAAACAATAAAGGAAGTTCTAAAAACATATTTGCAAGAGATTCCCTGTCCCCTTTTGCTCAAAAGTTTGGCATTTTAGAAGAACCGCCTATATAAAATTAAGCAGTCCCTTTTCTTCCTCATTAGTCTTGCACCTATCAGAAGTAAACTGTCTTGAAAACAGTATGCATTGTGAAAAAGGAAGCTCAGGTATGTCGAAGTAATCCGTACATATGATTTTATGTTATCATTTAATTTTATGGAAAAAAGGCTTCAGAAGATTCTCTCTGAGATGGGGATTGCAGCAAGGAGAAAGGCTGAGGAGCTCATCTATGAGGGGAGAGTGATTGTCAATGGTAAGATTGCAACTATCGGAATGAAGGCAGATCCTTCAAGAGATTATATTAAGGTTGATGGAAAACTTATTACAGGGCTTAAAAAGGAGGCTCAGAAGGTCTATATCATGATTAACAAGCCAAGAGGGGTTGTAACGACCTTGTTCGATCCAGAGGGAAGACCTACTGTAAAGGATTTTTTGAAAGGTGTAAAATACAGAGTATTTCCGGTAGGAAGACTTGATTATGACTCTGAGGGGCTTCTCTTGTTGACAAATGACGGGGATTTTGCCCATGCGGTTTTGCATCCTTCAAAGAAAATATCAAAAACGTATCTTGTTAAAGTAAAAGGAATAATAAGCGAAGATACAGTTGAAAGATTGAGGCATGGTGTAAGGCTTGAAGACGGAACAACCTTGCCTGCTCAGGCAAGAAGAGTACGGCGGTCAGAGAAAAACTCATGGGTTGAAATTACTATCTATGAGGGGAGAAAAAGACAGATAAGAAGAATGCTTGAACGTGTCGGTTATCCTGTTATCACCTTGAGAAGAATTGGTATTAACGGGCTGAAACTGAAGGGTTTGAAGATAGGGGAGTTAAGATACCTGACCCTTGATGAACTCAAGACCATCCGAAGGGTAATAGGTGAGATGAAACAAAAGGGATCAGTTAACAACTAAATCCTATGAACTGAACGGGAATTCTATGATTCGTGATAAAGGTTGTGGTGAGATAAAAGAATCAGATATAGGAAAAAACATGCACCTCTCCGGATGGGTTTTCAGATGGAGAGACCATGGAGGACTCATATTTGTGGATCTGCGTGACAGGAGCGGTATACTACAGGTGGTCTTCAGCCCTGATAAATCAGCATCGGCACATGAACTTGCACATGAACTGAGAAGCGAATATGTAATCTCTGTAACAGGTGAGATAAGAAAAAGGCCTGAGGGTACGGAAAATCCTCATATTCCAACAGGTGCACTCGAGATGTATGCAACCTCATTTGAAATCTTAAATAAAGCAGCCCCTCTGCCCTTTAGTATAGAAGATGCCGCTGATGCCTCAGAGGCACTGAGGCTCAAATACAGGTATCTTGATTTAAGAAGGCCAGAAATGCAGAGAAATTTAATCATAAGACATAAGGCAACTAAGGTTATCAGGGATTATCTTGATGAGAAAGGATTTCTCGAGATTGAGACACCTGTCCTCACAAAATCCACCCCTGAAGGTGCAAGAGACTATCTCGTTCCTAGCCGTCTGAATCCAGGGTATTTTTATGCTTTGCCCCAGTCACCACAGCTCTTCAAACAGATATTGATGGTGTCTGGCTTTGAAAAGTATTTCCAGATTGTGAAGTGTTTTAGAGATGAAGATCTGCGTGCAGACCGGCAGCCTGAATTCACTCAGGTTGACCTTGAGATGTCCTTTGCAGATAGGGAGGATGTTATAGAGGTCATAGAGGGCATGATAAAGAGGCTTTTCAAGGATGTCCTCGAGGTTGAGGTCGAGACACCTTTTGAAAGATTGAGTTTTCATGAATCTCTGGAAAGGTTTGGCAATGATAAGCCAGATTTGAGATTCGGCCTTGAACTCAAGGATGTGGCTGACCTGTCAGAGAAGGGTTCATTCCGCGTATTCCTCGAAGCCCTTCAAGCTGGTGGAAGGGTTAAGGCGATTAATGGAAAAGGCTTGGCAGCTCTTTCGAGGAAAGAAATAGATTTGCTCACAGAAGAGGCTGTGTCTTTTGGTGCAAAAGGACTTGCATGGATAAAAGTAAAAAATGGTTTTGAATCCCCCATAGCAAAGTTTTTTCATGAAGAAATAATGAAAGAAATGGCCAGGAGGCTCGAGGCAGAAGAAGGGGATTTGATGATCTTTGTTGCTGATGAAGAGAAGGTCGTTCATGATGTTTTAAGCAGGATGAGAATTGAACTCGGAAGGAGATTGAATCTGATCCGTCCGGGATATAAGTTTGTCTGGATTACAGATTTCCCGCTCCTTGAATGGAATAAGGAGGAAGGCCGATTTGAGGCGATGCACCATCCATTTACTTCACCGATGGACGAGGATATAGAGAAGCTATTCTCGGTAAATATTGCTAACCTTAAGCCTGCGACTTCTGATTTCAGACTTTTACCGGAGGTAAAGGCAAAGGCATATGATATTGTTCTCAACGGTTATGAAATAGGAGGTGGGAGCATCCGTATCCATAGGCGTGATCTGCAGAGAAAGATGTTCGAGATTCTCGGTATATCAGAAGAAGAAGGAAGGATAAAGTTCGGTTTCTTGTTGGATGCCTTTGAATATGGCGCACCTCCCCATGGAGGAATAGCACTCGGGCTTGACAGGCTTGTAATGATTATGGTTGGTGCAACATCTATCAGGGATGTAATTGCCTTTCCGAAGACTCAGAAGGCATCATGTCTTATGAGTGGCACTCCGTCAGAAGTCACGCCAAAACAGTTGAAAGAGCTTTATATCAAGACAGATCTGCCTTAGAACGTCTCTGGTCAACGGTTACGATGCCCGTTTCGTCCAACGGCTATCTCATTTGGCTTTTTCACGCTGCCGTTATACGTAACCGATACGGGCTTCGTTGCCTTAGCCATCAGACGAACAAGCAGTATTGTTTAGGATTTAGATTTTGAATTCAGTGCTTCGAATTTAGAATTTCTTTATATACTCAATATATGAATCGTAATTGCGTTTTGTTTCGGTAATGCTATCCCCACCAAATTTTTCGAGGAAGACATCTGCGATAATGAGGGCAGCCATTGCCTCTCCAATTACTCCTGCTGCAGGTACTGCACATATGTCTGAGCGTTCATAAGCTGCTTCTACCGGCTCTTTTGTGATAATGTTAACAGATCGTAGAGGTTTCTTTAAGGTAGGTATGGGTTTCATTGCCGCCCTTACGATTATGGGCATTCCGTTCGTTATACCACCCTCTATCCCACCAGCATAGTTGGTTTTTCTATAGAAACCTCCTGACTTCTGACTCATGACTTCTGACTCATGACTATAAAATATTTCATCCATCACTTGTGAACCGAAGTTTCTTGCTATCTCAAAACCGAGACCAATCTCAACTCCCTTTATTGCCTGAATGCCCATGAGGGCCTGTGCGAGCCTTCCATCCAGCCTTTTGTCCCATTGTATGTGGCTTCCAAGACCTATCGGAGCACCGGTTACGAAAACCTCAAATATACCCCCGAGGGAATTTCCTTCTTTGGTCACCTTGTTTATCAACTTGATCATCTTTTCTGAGGTCTCTTCATCCGGACACCTGACAGGTGATTTCTCAGCCTTTTTAAAAATTTCTAAAAGTTTTTTTTCTGAACTTTGAACTTTGAACTTTGAACTTTGAACTTTGATTTTGCCTATCTGGATGACATAACTGCCAACCTTAATGCCAAATTCCAAAAGAAACTTCTTTGCAATTGCACCAAGGGCAACTCTCATTGCCGTTTCCCTAGCACTTGAGCGTTCAAGGATATTTCTTAAATCATGCTGACCATACTTTATAGCACCTGCTAAGTCTGCATGGCCGGGGCGTGGACGGATGACGGTTTCAATTCTGAGGTTTTGACTTTCCGAACTCTTTTGCCACAGATTGACGAACTCCGAAGACATTACATCCTGCCAGTTCTTCCAGTCTTTATTTTCAATGAAAAGAGTTATGGGAGAACCTATTGTTTCCCTCCATCTTACTCCCGAAAGGATCTCAGCATGGTCAGACTCTATCTTCATGCGGGCACCGCGACCATAACCTGATTGTCTTCTTTTGAGGTCTCTGTCAATATCCTCTACAGAAACAGGAAGCCCTGAGGGGATGCCCTCAAGAATTCCTATAAGCGCCCTCCCGTGGGATTCACCAGCGGTAAGAAATCGGAGGTAGGACATAATTTTTGTTTTTAACTCTAAAAATTGCCTTCAGGTATTGATTATTCTATTATTCAGTTCATTCAGTAAGATACGTGAACTTAATTACAACGGGAAATCTTATATCGTTTGCTCCAAAATCCTCGGCGTAACGAATATCAAAAGCTCGATTGTTTCTTCAGTAGTCCCTCTGGTCTTAAATAACCATCCAAGAATAGGGATATTCATCAAACCCGGAACACCTGAAGTGTTTTCCCTCTGTGTTTTCTTTAAGATTCCGCCAATAACGATAGTCTCCCCAGTCTGTACAAGAACTTTTGTAGTTCCTTCTATTTTAGAAGTGACGGGAACCGAATTACCGGCAATTGAGGTTGAACGTATAATATCTTCCTTTTTCACAAAAATTAACGTAGTGACGGCTCCAGAGGGGCTTATATGGGGTGTTACCTCTATGAGAATAACAATATCTTTATACTCAACTGATATCTGACCTGATGTCACGTCGACTTTGGGAAAAGGTACACTCTGTCCCTGCATAATTGTCGCTTTTTCATTATCTGTAGTAACGACCCGAGGAGTAGAAATTATCTTAGTCTTCTCAAGTCTCTCAAGTGCAGAAAGCTGCAGGTCAAGCCCCATCGTCCTTGTAGAATCCAGAATTCCGATGGCAAATCCAGCACCAGCGCCGGCGGCCGCCCCACTTGATGGGAAGTCAACCATGAAGTTATCACCTGTAAAGGGTCCTGTCGATAGTCCTGATAAACCCTTAAAGGGTTTACTTGCTATGGGTCTTCCATTTGCGTCGAGTGTTGCGTGGCTCACTCCCCATTGAATTCCTAAGCTTGATGCATCTGAAGCGTTTACCTCAACAATCCTTGCCTCTATCAGTACCTGGGGCGTTGGTTTATCAAGGGTGGCAAGGAGATTTTCGACTTGTGGGAAAACTGTTGCTACATCATTGATGGTAAAGGAGCTTGTTCTTTTGTCGACGCTAATACTTCCTCTTGATGAAAGTATCTTTGCATCTTTTATGGACTTCTCTACATTTGAGACATCGGCATAGTTGATGCGAAATATCTTTGTTTCTAAGGGGAATGCCTTTACCTCAGATTCCTTAGCTTTGGCTGCCTCTTCACTCTCCCTGGCAAAGGCTGTATGGAATGCAATCCTTATGATATTATTTTCAACAGTCTTCCCGAGGCTGAAGGTCTTCAGTATGATGTCGAGTGCTTGATCCCATGGCACATTAATAAGTTTCATTGTCAATTTGCCTTTGACCTCAGGACTTACGACGATGTTATAACCACTGATATCAGCAAGGAGTCTAAATATCGGAACAACATCAGCATCCTGAAAATCGAGGGATATCTTTTTGCCAGTATACTTGCCTTCTATAATTGGCATGAATTCTGCAGCCTCTACCTCTTCCTCAGACTTCTGAGCAATTGGTACTGATGGGGTTGTTGATAGGGCTACGATAAGAGAGTCTCCAATTGTCGTGACATCAAAATTAGTCTTTTCTTTGAGATCGAGGACTAATCGTATCTTGTTATCATGCTTTCCTGACCTTATACCTTTCAATGGCGATACCACTGTCTCTGGGAGCTGAGCTTTCATGTCCACATCTGGAATATCTATTATAATGCGGTTATCCAAAGGTAAGACGCTTGGGGTCATAGACCCATTACCTTTAATAAGGACATTGACGATATCAGCTGACCTATCGAAAGAGATGCCGGTTATCTCTGTAGCCTTTGGAAGCGGTTTCTCTTCAGGCACAGCAGGTTCGGGCCCTTTTATTTCTGGTACCTCTTCCTTTGCCTTTACTACTTCTTTAGGGGACTCTTCTTTTACTCTGATTTTCAGTTCATTGTTTTTGTACTCTGGTTCAACTGTGGTTGGTGTCTGAAGCAATATTTCGAGTCTTGTCATAAACGGTGACTCAATCTGGTAGGGAACTATCTCAGTTATTCCTGCCTTATCAGAAACGATCTTCATATTAAAACCACCTGTGTTAACATCAAGAAGTTCAACGACCACTTTGTAAGGGTCCTCTGGCCTGTACATGGTATAACTAAAAGGTTTACTAACCTTTACCGTTACTGAATAATCCTGAAGATCCATACCGGTTATTACAGGAATTTCTTCTGGCAGTGCAGATTCTTTAACACTGCCAGTTGACGCACAACCCCACAGAGCAAAAAGCAGAGAGCAGAAGAGCATCGAGTATAAAAAAATTACTCTTAAGTAATGCAATTTGCCTTTTGTTCTTTGCTCTGAGCTCTTTGCTTTTTGCCTTTTGTTATTTGCTATGAGTTTCATCCTCCCTCCTCTTTACGGAGTCTCAATATTGAATCTTTAGGTTTAAGATCGCCTCTATAATCTTTAATATATTCTCTGATGACTATCATATCTTTCGTTATCTTCTGCACCTTTCCTCCAAAGAGTCCCAATTTCATTCCCTCTGTAATTGTATACGACTTTTTATCAGGCAACATGATAAGGGCATAGTATTTCTGATCATCCCATGCTATTGCTAAAAGGTTTATCTCATCAACACCGTAACTTTCAAAAGGAGTCGATCCTTTCCTTCTCTCCGGCTTCTGCTTCAACATTGTTACGAGGGATAGGAAAGGGTCTCTTTTCCCTTTAGCGTCATATGCATATGTTTCCTGCTCGGCCTTTTTTGTCTCTTCCGAGCCTTTTATTTCTTTTGTTGCCGCTGGAGGTTGAACCTGCCCGGCCATCGGTTTTTTTACAGGAACCTGCCCTTTTTTGCAGCCTGCAAAAGGCAGTAAAACAGAAAGTATGAGTAGGCAGCAGGTTATCTTCCTCATGTCTTCTTACCTTTTTTCTCAGTTTCTTTTCCAGCTTGTTTTTGGGAGATCTCTTCTTCCGGAATTGCCGAGAATGTTGTAGCAGTGAAGGTTACCTTCAGCATGGCACTGTCTTTACCTGGTTTTGGATCGCTGAGTTTTATATCAGAAATGTTTACTATTCTGTTAAGCCTTGTGATGCTGCTATAGAAATAACCGAGATTATGGTAGCTCCCTGAAAGTTCGACCTTTACCGGTATCTCATAGACAATACCGCTTGTATGGGTCTTTTTCTGTTCCGGTTTCCAGAGTAATATACGAAGCCCTGATTTAATGCCAAGGTCTGAAACTTGTTTTAACAGGTCTGATACTTCTTTTTCTTCGGGTAGTTGCTCTTTTAATTCATTAAGCCTTTTCCTGAGCCTCTGGTTCTCTGCAACGAGCTCTGTGAGTTTTTCTGCTTTTGCCTGACTTTTTGCTATCTCATTTTCTTGTACTTGAATTTTATTATCGAGAGCCTTGATCTCTTTACTTTTAGGTAAAATTACAATGAGAGTAACTGCTACAGCAATCACCAGTGCAGGCAGAATGGATATTATTGTTTTAACATATCCAGGTAAGGTTTTAATATCAATCTTTACAGCCATGTTATACTTTCATTTTGAATGTTAGTTTAAACATATAGAGAGAAGTATTTTCTATGTTTGTGCTTTTGGATTCTTGCAGGTAAACCTCTGTAAATATCTGAGAATTCTTCATATTATCCACATATGTAACAATATCCGAGTTTGTAAAAGCATAACCTTCCATACTTACGTTCTCCCCAGAAACTGTCATCTCGTCAAGCCAGACTCCATTGGGAAGGAGGTTATTCGCTTCATCAAGGAGCCTCACCGGCATGCTCTGGTTCTTTCTCAGTTGTTCGATAATGTCATTCCTCTGTTCGATGGTCTTGTTAAGCTGTTCGAAGTTTTCGACTTCTTTTATTTTTTGCTTGAGCTCTGCTATCTTGCTTTCATTAGCTTGGAATAGAGTCCTCTTTTTGGAGAAGCGGGAGTTGAAAAAGAAGGCAAAATTTGCCATTACAATAATCGTGACAATGGTTATTACCACCATGGTTACAATGAATGAAGGTATTGGCTTAGGTTTTTTCTTTCTCTTTACTGCTAAAAGATTGACCTTTATCATCTGTCACCCGGTCTCCTGAGAGCCAAGCCCGTAGCAACAGCTGCTATCGGGGCAATTTCTTCTATATAGGTTAAATCAAAACGTTTAGGTACTTTGATGTTTTTAAAAGGTTCTATGACCTTAGTCTCTATTCCTATCTTATCTGAGAAGAGTTTCGGGAAGTCTTTAATCAGTGCACAGCCCCCACTTAATATCACCTCATGAATGTCCTGATGCAACTCCGTACTTCTGTAAAACTCAAGTGAACGATTGACATCTCCGATTATCTCCTCTGATGCTAATTCTATCACCGAAAAGGCATCTTCAGGGGCTACATTCTCAACCGGCTCGCCCCGCTTGAGCCTTTCTGCATTCTCGTATGTCAGATTGAATTCCCTTTGAAGGGCCTCAGTATGGAGATTGCTGCCGACTGCACTGTCTCTCGTAAAGACAGAGATGCCTCCTTTGAGAACATTCATGTTTATTGTGCTTGCTCCGATATTCACAATAGCTACATTTTTTTCAGGCTCAATCTCATAGTTAATCTCGTGCATATTTTCAAGGGCGAAGGGGTTGACATCAACAATTACAGGGTTAAGATCTGCCTCCCTGACAGCAGAAACATATTCATTTATTATGTCTTTCTTCACAGCAACGAGGATAACATCCATCTGGCCCGGTTCATCCTTAGGTCCGAGGAGCTGAAAATCGAGGCTCACGTCTTCGATATTGAATGGCACATACTGTTCTGCCTCGAACTTTATGGATTCTGAAAGTTCTTCCTCTGACATCTCAGGCAAGGATATCCTCTTGATTATTACTGATGAGTGGCCGGCTATACCAATAACTGCATTCTTTGTCTTTATTTTTGCCTTTCTTACGAGTTCCTTGAGGGAGTCTATAAGTCGGAAAGAATCTATTATTGAACCGTCGACAATAATTTCTGGAGGAAGAGGTAGCATGTCAAATAATTCAAGTTCATAACCACCTTTTATATCCTTCAGCTGTACGACTTTAATATAACTCGAGCCTATGTCTAGGCCGATTGTGCCTTTCCCAGCACGAAACATAGCTAATGAATACCAAAAAAAAGCCATTTTGTCAAGTATTTTTTATTTTTAATATCATAAGTTTACTGTGAACATTAAGAAATTAGTTTAACAATCTTTCCACTGTTATTCTATTTTGTTCTAACCTACCAATAGCGAATAAATTATGTTCAGGCCCCTTTAATCTTACATACTGTTTTATCAGCTTTATCGGTAGGTTTGCTGTGATCGTAATCACGGACATACCATTTTTTGCTTTATGATAAGATTCTTCTCCAAGTATTATCTCACTCAAATGAGAAATTGCAGAATCTATAGAGTAGACGGCGTCTTTCCCACATTTCAGTTCTTCCATCGATGCTGAATCCTCAATTCTGAAGTTGCCTGCCCTTGTCCGCTCTAAGGAAATCATATGAGCGCCTACATCGAGGGCCTTGCCAATATCATCGCATAATGTCCTGATATACGTTCCCTTGGAACATGATACCTTCAGATCAAGATACGGTAGGTTAAAACCAATCAGTTCTATTTCATAAATGTTTATTATTCTTTCTGGTCTTCTTATCTCCATACCCATTCTTGCGAGCTTGTAAAGAGGCTGCCCCTTTATTTTAATTGCTGAGTACATTGGTGGTATCTGTTTTATCGGGCCGATAAAATTTTTCAGGATTCGGTGAATGTCTCCTTCTTTTAATGAAAGGCAATCTCTCTTTTCCAAAAACTTCCCGGTTAGATCACAGGTATCTGTTCTTTCACCAAGTTTCAATCTCACCATGTATTCCTTATCGAGGTCTGATAGGAATCTTGTTACCTTTGTTGCCTGATTCAAGCAGACGATGAGTACGCCCGTGGCTATTGGGTCAAGTGTTCCAGCATGTCCAGCCTTTCTCGCAACAAAAAGCTTCTTTACTTTTATGACGGCTTGCTGCGAGGATATGTCCTTTGGTTTGTTAAGGTTTATGACAACGTCCACAATTTATGTTCCTATCCCAAAGGGTTACCAATCCTATGCCCTTGAATCCTTTCATTCCACACTCATAAGGAGTTGATCAAAACTCAATATCTATATTACCACCATAGTATGATAATTTTACCATGGATATAAAGATTGGTTGCCGTAGGTTTCCCGTAGCTATGTAGAAATATTTTTAACACTTTCCTGTTGTGGAAATACAGCAGACATTCTACCAACCAAGATTGGAGATAGCAACAAAGTGGCGTAAAGAAGCCCCATCAGGTTTCGAATTTACTCTCAATGCCTGACAACTCATTACCCACCTACTTGAAAGTCCCCCTTACAGAAAAATGAATTATGCCCTTCCTTTCGCTTACCCATTGTGTAGACCCCTTTAAAGACGAGTCCTCTACGGAGATACAGTCTACTTTCTACTCCATGGGAAGGATGGTTATCGATATATAAATATAAAGAGGAAGATCTCAAAGTCTTATCAGGTAAGATAGACAAAGGAAAACAGTACACTACGTCATGTTCAACAATGTTTATATGTTCGAGGATGCCCGCACGTTCAGTAAGCTTATCATACTTCCTTAATGCCCTCAGGGGGATGGCAGGATGAGAAGGGCCTTTAATAATGATTGTTTTGCTGATTCGAAGTCAGATTTTACCACATAGCCTGCGGCGTTTTTATGACCACCGCCATCGAACCGAGAGGCAATAAGAGCAACATTGATATCACCCTTTGAACGAAGGCTGACTTTCCAGTAATTGTCGTCCAGTTCTCTGAAAAGGGCTGATACTTTAACATCCTTCATGATCCTGGTAAAAGCAGGAAAGTTCTCCGTATCTTCAGGTGCCGCCCCGGTTTTTCTATACATCTCTTTTGTAACAAAAGTTGTTGCAATATTACCTTCCACTTCGAGAGTATTTAAGGCCATGATAAGTAAGGCGAATCGCTCTTGAGACCACGTTTCATACAGGTTGTCTGAGATATGTGCTGGGCTTGCACCTGCCCCTACAAGGTTGGCTGCAATCCTTAATGCCTCAGCAGTTGTATTGCCATATCTGAATGTTCCCGTGTCAATAGCAATGGCAGAATAAAGGTTTATGGCCATATCTCTGGTTATATTTATCCCCAGTTTTTTGATTAAATAAAAGATCATCATTCCCGTTGCTGCTGCCTCTGGTACCACCCACTTTATATCTCCGAAGTCCTCTTCTGTCTGATGGTGGTCTATAACAACAGAATACTTAAAATTCGGTCCCTTAATTCCTGCCCTTTTGAGAGTGTTACAATCTAAAAGGATAAGCGCAAAGTCAGACGTAAGGAAGGGTGAGATAACATTTGTAAACTTTTCATAGCCTGGCAAAAAATGACAGAACTTAGGTACTGGATCCTTATCAAAGAGTACTGTTACTTTCCCTATAGATTCAAGTGCCATTGAAAGGGCAAGAGAGGAACCAATCGCATCTGCTTCAGGACTAATGTGGGTTGCTATAAAAAACTTTTCTTCTTCCTTTAAAAATGAGAGGAGTTTAGGAGGAACCTTCACCTTGTCCCTCGATCTCTTTCAGGAGCTTTTCTATCTTATCCCCATACTCGATTGATGTATCAAGCCTGAACTCAATGCTCGGTATGAATTTCATCCTGAGTCTTTTAGATAACTCAGAACGTATGAAGTTCTTTGCAGAACTTAATATCTCAAGTGTAGACTTTCTCTCCTCCTCCTTAAAGATGCTCACGTAAACCCTTGCTATCTTGATATCATCTGTAACATCAACCCCTGTGACTGTTATAAAGCCGACTCGAGGGTCTTTAAGTCTATAGATAATGATATCTGCTATCTCTTTTCTGAGAAGATCGCTGACTCTCTGAGAACGTTTATAGGGAAGCATATTTTAAAGTTAAAAGTGGTAAGTGAAGAATTGAAAGCTGGTTGTTGTTTTATATTTATGTTTCATAACTCTCAACTCTTAGCTTTGTTTAGAGTTTTGTTGCTATCTTTTCAATTATGTAGTTTTCGAGTATGTCTCCAAGTTTTAAATCATTAAAGTTTTCTATCAGGATGCCGCATTCATATCCTGCTTGTACCTCTCTGACATCTTCCTTGAATCTTTTCAGAGTAGCAATCTTACCGTCATATACAACAATACTATCCCTAATAACCCTTATACCCTCACTTGAGCGGCTCATAGAGCCATCAAGGACATAACACCCTGCAACCGTTCCAATCCTTGATATTGGAAACAATTGGCGGACCTCTGCTCTTCCAAGGGTTTTTTCTTTGAGTGTGGGTTCAAGAAGACCCTCAAGTGCCTTTTTAACATCCTCGATCGCATCATAAATCACATTATAAAGCCTGATATCAACGCCTTCCTTTTCTGCTGCTTGGTAGGCTTTCAGCTCGGGCCTTACATTGAAGCCTATGATAATTGCGTTTGATGCAGAGGCAAGCATAATGTCTGACTCATTGATACCACCAGCAGATGAATGGATAACCCTCACCTTCACCTGTGGGTGGGTAATACTTTCAAGAGCATCCTTTATTGCCTCAACAGAGCCTTGAACATCGCCTTTAATAATAATGTTGAGGTCTTTAATCTCCCCCTCTTTTATTTTCGCATATAATTCATCGAGAGTAAGCTTCCTCGTCTTTGCCATATCAGCAAGTCTCTGTTTCTGTTGCCTCGCAAGGGCTATCTGTCTTGCTCTCTTTTCGTCTTCAACGACGATAAAGATATCCCCTGCCGAGGGGACCTCAGGAAAACCGATCACACCTCAACCGGTGTTGATGGGCCAGCTTTTGCAATTCTTTTACCTGTATCGTCACTCAATGCCCTCACTTTCCCCACATGAATACCAGCAAGGAATGTATCGCCAATTCTCAGGGTTCCAGATTGGACGAGGACCGTTGCTACAGGTCCTCTCCCTCTATCAAGTTTCGCCTCGATGAGAACACCCCTTGCTTTTTTCTCAGGGTTGGCTTTAAGCTCCATGATCTCTGCCTGAAGGAGTATCATCTCAAGCAGGCTTTCTATGCCTATAGCTTTTTTGGCCGATACCTCAACAAAGATGTTTTGTCCGCCCCATTCCTCAGATATTACTCCGCGCTCTGCGAGTTCATTTCTTACCTTTGATGGATTCGCCTCCGGCTTGTCAATCTTGTTTATGGCTACAACGATTGGTACATTTGCAGCCCTTGCATGGTTGATAGCTTCAACAGTCTGCGGCATGACGCCATCATCAGCAGCCACAACAAGGACAACGACATCCGTTACCTTTGCACCCCTTGCCCTCATAGAAGTAAATGCCTCATGGCCTGGGGTATCGAGAAATACAATATCTCTGCCCTTCAGATTAACCTTATATGCGCCTATATGCTGGGTGATACCACCAGCCTCGGTCTCTATAACTTTCGTCTTTCTTATTGCATCGAGGAGGGAAGTCTTGCCATGGTCTACATGTCCCATGATGGTAACAACAGGAGGACGTGGTAATAACCTGCTAAGATCTTCAGGTGCCTCTGTAATAACAGCATCTTCTTCAACAGAGGCAAGCTCGAGCTTTACCCCGAAACCCTCTGCTACTAACAGGGCTGCGTCAGGGTCGACTGGCTGGTTTATTGTAGGCATATATCCTAATTCCATAAACTTCTTTATAACATCAGAAAGTTTGACACTTATGAGTCCTGCAAATTCTTTTACCGTGGTACCTTCCTGAAGTTTCAGTGTCTTCTTTCTTGGGACAACAAGATGAATAGGGGGTTTTTGTTCTTCTTTTGGAAAGGGTCTGATCTTTTCTAATTTCTTTAATGGCTTTTGCTCATGCCATCTTTTGGGTTCTATCTTCCTAATTGTCTGAAAGGCCCTTTGCATCCCTGGTTTTGTCTTGAACTTTTCAATCTTTTCTGTCTCTATCTCTTTTTTGAACCTATCTGGAACCTTTAATTCTTCTTCCTCTTCTGGTATTGCGAATATTTTCTGCTCTTCAATTTGAGGTGCCCCCTCCTCTAAGGTTACTGCCTTTTCCTTATGCTCTTCTGGAGCCTTTTCGACCTGGTGGGGCATGATAACTTCTTCCGTTATTAGGCTTTCCTCAGGGATGGCTTCTTTTATTGGTTCGACAGCTTTTTTCAGGAGTTTAGCCTCAATAGACTCAGCAAACTTGGGCTCGATACTCGAAGTGTGTGTTTTGCCTTCTATACCGAGTTTTGAAAGCTCGATAATGATAACTTTATTCGTTACCCCTAATTTTTTGGCTAGCTCATAAATTCTTATTTTCGGCATTTATTATTAACCCCTGTCCCTCAATGAGAAATAGGAAAAGGAAAGTTACTCCCTATTTCTACTTCTCACTTCTCTCTTCTCATTTTAAAATGTTATCATATAGAACTTGTTTAATGCAATGAGGGAAGGAGGAAAAGAATGGCAATTTGTGCTTTATGTGGGAAAAAAAGGACGATCGGTAATAATGTCAGCCATGCGAATAATAAGACAAAAAGGCTAATAATGCCTAACCTGCAAAGGATGCGCATAATGACCAAAAGTGGGGTAAGAAGACTCTATGTATGTACCAGGTGTCTCCGTTCAGGTAGAGTCAAGAAGGCAGTTTAGTGAAGAGGGCAGATTCCTTAGTTTTCTCTCTCGTTAGGGACCTCGGGATCGAAAATAGCATAAGACTGGTTGAGATTAAAAAAAACTGGCATAATTTATTCAATGAGCCTCTTTCATCCCATATGGCTCCATATAAGTTATCTGAGGGAGAAATCCTTCTGAACGTTGACTCACCTGTTTGGCTCCAGGAGCTTAATTACTTTAAAAAGGATGTCATAGAAAAATTGAGTCCTTATGGTGTCAGAGACGTACGATTTAAGCTCGGCAGGGTTTCAAAAATAATAAAGTTAGGAGTCCAAAGTCAGAAGTCGAGAGTCAAACCACTCACAACTGAGGAAATCTCTTATATAGAAAAGACAGTCTCCCAAATTGACGACAAAGAACTCAGAGAAACTGTCAGAAGGACAATAGAAAAGGCGATTACTTTAAACAAGACAAGGGTAAGGTTGTAGAATCTCTGTTATAAAACTTCTCACTTCCATTTCTCACCTTTCACTTTAACTTCTTATGCTGACTCCGCTTGCCTTTCGTATAAAAGTATAGGCTTTTCGTTTTTAACGATGTTCTCTTCATTTATCACACATTCCTTGATGCCTTTCTGAGAAGGTATCTCATACATTACATCGAGCATGATCTCTTCAAGTATTGCCCTGAGTCCCCGTGCACCGGCCTTACGTTGAGCCGCCTTTTTTGCTATGGCTGATAGCGCACCCTCTGTAAATCTCAGTCTGACATTATCTAAGGAGAGGAGCCTCTGATACTGCTTTATAAGGGCATTCTTAGGCTCTGTCAGTATCTTTACCATGGCCGGTTCGTCGAGTTCATCAAGGGTTGCTACAACAGGCAACCTCCCGACAAACTCCGGTATGAGACCATATTTTATCAGATCCTCGGGTTCAACAAGACTGAGTACTTCACCTATCCTCTTCTCCTTTTTTGTAACGCTATTATGCCCAAAGCCTACTATTTTTTGTCCCGTTCTCTGTTCAATAATGCCATCAAGTCCTACAAAGGCGCCACCACATAAGAAAAGGATATCCGTTGTATTAACTTGGATAAATTCCTGTTGTGGGTGTTTCCTTCCACCCTGAGGTGGTATATTAGCCACGGTCCCTTCGATTATCTTGAGAAGGGCTTGTTGCACACCTTCACCTGATACATCTCTTGTTATTGAGGGGTTTTCTGATTTCCTGCTGATCTTGTCTATCTCATCGATATAGACTATGCCCCTCTGCGCCCTTTCAACATCATATTCTGCCGCCTGGAGTAACTTCAAAATGATATTTTCCACGTCCTCGCCGACATA
>CAZLFE010000004.1:36306-42608 GCA_964558725.1 uncultured Nitrospiraceae bacterium
TGTTGCATCAGCTATGGCGAAAGGCACGTCAAGCATCTTTGCTAATGTCTGAGCAAAAAGGGTTTTGCCAGTACCTGTAGGGCCTATCAGGAGTATGTTACTCTTTTGTAGTTCCACTTCTGATTTACTGGGGCTGTATATCCTCTTATAATGGTTATATACCGCGACGGAGAGTATCCTCTTTGCCCTCTCCTGGCCTATTACATAATCATTAAGGAAATGATGGATCTCCTTTGGCGTAGAAAGCTTTGGAAGGACAGGACCTTCCACATCCGCATGGTAGGCATCTGCAATGATTTCATTGCAGAGCGCAACGCACTCATTGCATATATAAACCGAGGGCCCTGCGATAAGCTTTTTTACCTCATCATGTCCCTTACCGCAGAATGAACATTTGGGTAAGCTCTCATCCTTCTTTGCCATCGCTCCTCCGCTTTATTCCAGCGACTGGGTTAGTTTGTTATCTGTTTTCATGCTGCGGATAACTTCATCAACTATCCCGTATTCTTTTGCTTCCTCTCCCGACATGAAGAAATCTCTATCTGTGTCTGCCTGTATTTTTTCAAGAGATTGCCCCGTGTGCGCTGAAAGTATCCTGTTAAGGGTATCCTTCATTCTGAGTATCTCTCGGGCATGGATTTCAACATCCGTAGCCTGTCCATGGAACCCGCCCATGGGTTGATGTAACATAATTCTTGAATGAGGAAGCGCAAACCTCTTGCCTTTTGTGCCCGCTGCGAGGAGGAGTGCACTCATGCTGGCTGCCTGGCCAATGCAATACGTTGCGATGTTTGGCTTTACGTATTGCATTGTGTCGTATATTGCAAGGCCTGAGGATACTATTCCACCCGGTGAATTAACATAGATATGAATATCCTTGTCAGGATCTTCTGTCTGAAGAAAGAGGAGCTGTGCAATGACCGTGTTTGCCACATGGTCATCGATAACTGTGCCAACGAAGATAATCCTGTCTTTCAAGAGCCTTGAGTAAATGTCATAGGCCCTCTCTGAACGACCTGTCTGCTCTATAACAATAGGAATAACACTCATCTATTCTCCTTTCTCGATAATGGCTTTCGATAAAAGTAAATCTATGACTTTATCCTCATAGATCATATGTCTCAGACCTTCCAGAGATTCATCTTTCATCCTATAAAAATCCCTAACAGCCTCTGGTTGGGCAGAGAGCTTTTTCGCTATGAGATGGATTCGATCCTTCACTTCATCTTCTGTTACCGTTATCCCCTCTTTCTGGCCAATGGCATTGATAATGATAGATGCACGAACATTTCTCAAAGCCTTCTCTTTCAGTTCAGAGAGCATTTCTTCATCGCTCTTTTTCCTCTGCTCTGGCTTGCTTACGTCTGATGTCTGACTCATGCTGTCTGATTCATCGTGTATATTTTTTTCTTCTTGCTCCTTGTATCGTTCATCAGACATTCTTTCTTGGAACATAAGAGATTCCAGTTCATTGCTGAGCATTATTTCTGGAACCTCAAAGTCATAGGTTTCAATCATTTTACGGAGAATCTCTGCCTTCTGAATTTTCGTAGCCTGTTCTTTCTTGTATGTATATATATTTTCCCTTATCTTTTCTCTCAATTCCGACATGGTATCAAAACCGAGGTCTTTTGCAAATTCATCATCCAGTGTTGGCAGGATTTTCTTTTTCACCTCTTGTATCATGATCTTCGTTTTTACAGTCTTACCAGCAAGTTCCTTCACTCTAAAATCCTCACCAACCGTCGTAGTAAGTTCTACAGTTTCCCCCTTTTTCCTTCCCGTCAATTTTTCCTCGATGTCCGTCGGAAGTATCTCATTACCCAGTTTCAATATCTGCTCCTTGAGAGAGGGGGTAGTTTCTTCTCCAACTATTTCACCATCAATATAATCAAAGGTGACAAGGTCATCTTTTTCGACCTCCTTTTCAGCGACCTCATACAGTGCCTTTTGTTTCTGAAGGTTTTTAAGAGAATGTTCCACTTCGGCTTCATCGACAGCTACAGGGATATCCTTTGCCTTTATTCCAGTATAATCAAGGGCCTCAATCTTGGGCATCACCTCGACAGTAAGTGAGAGATTAAGGGGATTGTTTCTTTGAAAGTTAAACCTTTCATCGAATACAGGCATTGTGACAGGCTTGAGGTCTGCTTCTTTCAATGCCTTGCTGTAAAATTCAGAAATGACCTTTTCAAGCACCTCTGCCTCAACTTGTTTACCAAAGCGCCTCTCTATCAGATTTATGGGAGCTTTGCCAGGCCTGAAACCGGGCAAATTCGTCCTCTGTCTAACCCTTTCGAGAGAGTCCTTTATCTCCTTTTCGATGACATCTGATGGGATTTCTATCCTGAGTCGTTTTTTTGTCGAACTGATATCCTCTACAACCTGGAGCAATTTCTCCTCCTCGAATATTTATTATTATTTAATGTAAAATAATAGCGATACTTTGTCAAACACCATGACTGTCTATCTTATTGACGGAAACTCCTACATCTATCGGGCATATTATGCTATAAAAGAGCTTTCAACCTCAGGAGGATTCTCTACCAATGCCATCTACGGCTTCACCAATATGCTCCTTAAAATCATCAGGGATAAAAAACCAGATGGTATTATTGTATCTTTTGATTCCCCTGTTCCAACAAAAAGGCACATAATCTTTGAAGAATACAAAGCCCACAGGCCTGAGACCCCTCGGGGGGTCATAGAGCAGATGCCACATATAAGGAAGTTGGTTTCGGCTTTTCATATAAAGATATTCGAAATGCCCGGCTATGAAGCAGACGACATTATCGGTACCGTTGCCAAAAGATTAGCATCCCAGGGTGTAGATGTATTAATCGTTACTGCAGACAAGGATATGCTCCAGCTTGTAGACAGATGCATAAAGATTTATGACCCGATGAAGGATAAAATCCTCGATGAAGAATATATTAAAGAGAAATTCGGCGTGGGGCCAGAGAGGATTACAGAGTTTATGGCACTCACCGGAGATACGGTTGATAATATCCCGGGTATCAGGGGCATAGGTGAGAAGACGGCGAAAGAACTTCTCTCAGGTGTAAGAAGTCTCGAAGAGTTGTTAAGTAATACAGACTTAATAAAGAAGGAAAAACTGAGAAAACTTATCGTTGAAAATACAGACATGGTGAGGTTAAGTCAAACACTTGCAACTATTGATACCTCTGTGCCCCTTGATATTCATCTGGAAGAAACCAGATTAAAAGAGCCTGACTGGCCTTTCCTGCTTTCCCTATTCAGGGAATATGAATTCAGTAGCCTTATGAAGCTTATCCCTGCAGACATATTCAGAGAGAGAGAATACGAAACAGTCTTTTCCCTTGATAGGCTCCAAGAGATCGCAACGTTGATAAAAGATGAGGTTTCTTTTCGTATCGAATCCACCTCTGGTAGAGATAAGAATCCTACAACAGAAAGCCCCGTTGGTCTAGCGTTCTCTGTAGAGAAAGGTCACCCTTTCTATATCCCCTTCTCCCACTCTTATCCAGGGGTACCTTCCCAAATCAAAAAGGAAGATATACTAAAGTTTATTTCCCCGATCTTTGAAGATGAGAAAATATCAAAGATAGGCCATAACCTCAAATATGACATGCTCATGCTCAAGGGAGAGGGCATCTCAATCGTGGGAACTCTGTTTGACACAATGATTGCCTCCTACCTCATTAATCCTAATAGACAGAACCATAATCTTGAAGAGGTTGCCCTTGAATATTTATCAAAGAGAAAAAGAACCTTTATAGAGGTCCTCGGTAAAAAAAGTTCCTTTGCAGAGGTTCCAATAGAACATGCAGCTTCCTATGCCGCGGATAATGTGGGGCTCTGCCTTGAATTAAAAGTAATCCTTTTCAACAAGTTGAAAGAAGAAGGCATCGAGAAGGTTTATCTTGACATAGAGATGCCTCTTATCTATGTCCTTGTTGATATGGAAGAGGTTGGAGTAAAGATAGATACGAGGAGTCTGAATGATATCGCAAAAGAACTCGAAAGGGAGCTTGATGGAATTCAAAGGAGAATATACTTTCTTGCAGGAGAAGAGTTTAATATAAATTCACCTAAGCAGCTCAGCAGAGTCCTGTTTCAAAGTCTCGGTTTTCATCCTACGAAAAAAACAAAGACAGGTTTCTCGACAGAATTGAGTGTCCTCGAAGAACTTGCAGAGTCTCATGAGCTCCCGCGGGAGGTGCTCAATTACAGGAGCATGACAAAGCTTAAAACTACCTATGTAGATGTGTTTCCTCGGTTGGTAAATCCAAAAACTGGGAGAATACATACCTCTTTCAACCAGGCAGCTACAGCTACGGGAAGACTGAGCAGCAGCGAGCCTAATTTACAAAATATTCCTATCAGGGGAGGCTGGGGGAGGCGTATACGAGAGGCCTTTGTAGCAGATGAAGGTAATATCCTGCTTTCAGCAGATTACTCACAAGTTGAATTAAGGATACTTGCCCATCTGAGCCAGGACGAGGGTCTTCTTGATGCCTTCAGAAGCGGTCTCGATATCCATGCACGGACAGCATCCGAACTCTTTGGAATTCCAATGGATAAAGCTGCGCTTGATATGAGGAGGATTGCTAAGACCGTAAACTTTGGTGTTATCTATGGAATTTCTCCATTCGGGCTGTCGGAAACACTCAATATATCGAGGGATGATGCGAGAGAGTATATCGACCAGTATTTTGAAAGACATCCCGGCGTGAAAAGATATATAGAGGAAACCCTCGATGGTGCAAGGAAAAGGGGTTATGTGGTAACACTCATGGGGAGGAAGCGCTCTATTCCAGAGCTTAAAAACCAGAACTCAATGATAAGACAGCAGGGTGAAAGGATTGCAATAAACACTCCTATTCAGGGAACAGCAGCTGATATTATTAAAATTGCTATGATAAACATATGGAAGAGTTTTAAAGACAGGGGTTTAAAGGCAAAGATGATCCTGCAGGTTCATGATGAACTCTTATTCGAGCTTCCGGTACAGGAACTCGATGCTGTTACAGATATTGTCAGAGAAAAGATGGAAGGTGCAGTAGGCCTTTCTGTACCTATAAAGGTGGATATCGGTTATGGTAGTAGCTGGGCAGAAGCGCATTGAAAAGGTAGAATTTTGCTAAAATATACCTTTCAAGGGGGAGTAACATGAGGACGAAAGGCTCAAAAGAGAAAAAAGGTGTGAAGAAAATAGCTGGGAAAGGGGTTGCCAAGCAGACAAAGGTAAGCGCAAGAGTCAAAAAGATTTCCATAAAAAAGAAAAAGACCGAAAAAGGTAAGGTTAAAATAGAAAAGAAAAAAACGACGAGGAAAACTGCCAAGAAAGAGACTAAAGAGGTTAAGGTTAAGGTTAAGGTTAAAAAGAAAAAGGCTATTGGTAAGGTTGTAAAGAAAGAAACGAAAAAGGTTAAAGTCAGGAAAGAGGAAAAAGCTAAGAAAAAGAAAATTGCTATAAAGACAAAGAAAAAAGTTACCCCTACCATAGGGAAAAAGGTCGCAATAAAGAAAACTCCACAAAAACCTTCAAAAATGATTACGGATAGGGAAGTTGCCCTACCAAAAAAGGTTGTACCGAAAAGACCAAAAATGGTCTTGAGTCCAGAAAAAGAAGAAAGATATCCACCCCTTCCAATAGAGATACTACCTGAAGAATATGGTGAAGACAGTATTGCCCTTATGACTGTTGACCCGAGGAAGTTATTTATTTACTGGGAGGTGAGAGAAGATACTTTCAAAAAGTATACAGGTAACCTTACTGTCCGCGTATATGATGTTACCGGCATTGACTTTAATGGAACAAATGCAAAGAGCTACTTCGATATCGCTGTGAATAATAGAATAGGGAGCTGTTATATAGATGTTAACCCTGAAAAAGCATTTATCGCAGATGTTGGCATTATAGATCCAGCTGGTGTCTTTATTATGGTAGCAAGATCAAATAAGGTTACAACTCCACCAGCAGAGGTCGCAGAGGAAGGGGTATTGCCCCCAAAGCTTTACGAAACAGGTCTTCCTAAAGGTCCTCCCATTGGATATGATAAATGAACTGCGAGAGTGGCGGAACTGGCAGACGCGCTGGACTTAGGATCCAGTGGGTAACTCCGTAGGGGTTCAACTCCCCTCTCTCGCACCATTACTAATACATTAGGATACTTAACACCGCTGCTCTCAGAGTTTATTTTACATATGTAATTCTAATCACTTTAAGCCCTCAAATATCTTGTTAGCTTATAGTAGGCATAAGCTATCTCCTTATAACTTACCCTCTCATCTCCCTGCCCTCCTTGAAATGGAGG
>CAZLFE010000005.1:0-40847 GCA_964558725.1 uncultured Nitrospiraceae bacterium
CTAAAGATATTATTTCCTCTCACAACACAAGTGGTCATAAGGGGGGGGAGGAGCCCCCGGGGGAGGGGGCTCCTCGGTGGAGGGATCTTATAACTCTTTATGAATCTCTTTAAGAGAAGCTTTTCTTAAAAAAGTAGGCACATCAATAGGGTCCTCGTACGGTATTACATCTGCTGATATTGGATTCACATCATAATCATGTCCAAGAGTTTTCGCCAAAACCCTATCAGACCCTTTAAAACTTATAGGCTCTTTAATAGGAGTCCACTTTTTAATCTGAGGTAATTCCACCTTCTCCTTCTTCTCCTCTCGAAAGCCTGTTGCAATTACAGTGATCTTCACCTCATCATCTATGTCCGGGTTTATCACCGCGCCGAATATAAGGTTTACTTCCTCGTGGGCTGAGTCGTAGACATAAGAGGCTGCCTTTTGAACATCGTCTAACGATAGGTGAAGTCCACCCGTTATATTTAAGAGGATATTCTTTGCACCTTCGATTGAGGAATCCTCAAGGAGGGGGTTTGATATAGCCTTTTTAGCTGCCTCGAGGGCTCCACATTCTCCCTTTCCAAATCCACAGCCCATAACGCCACGACCTTTATCTGCTATAATCGTCCTGACATCAGCAAAATCAACATTGATCAGCCCTGGAATGAGGATGATGTCAGATATGCCCTGCACTGCCAGTTTCAGGACATCATTGGCTAAAGCGAAGGACTTGAGCAGGGGTGTCCCTTTTTCAACAACAAGACCAATCTTATCATTCGGTATGATGATAAAGGTATCTACATATTTCTTCATTTCCTTTAAACCTTCTTCAGCATTCATACACCTCACTCTGCCCTCGTAGAAAAATGGCTTGGTAACAACAGCGACTGTAATGATACCAAGTTCTTGTGCAATACTGGCAATCACCGGTCCTGCACCTGTTCCTGTGCCTCCACCCATACCGGCTGTTATGAAGACCATATCTGAGCCTTCAAGATACTCCATGATCGTAGTCCTGTCCTCAAGGGCTGCCTCTCTGCCGATCTGGGGGTTTGAACCTGCTCCCAGTCCCCTTGTAAGATCAGTTCCAATCTGCACCTTAACAGGCGCAAGCGAGGAATCGATAGCCTGCAAGTCAGTGTTAACGGCGATGAACTCAACTCCCCGGAGGTTGGATGCAATCATGGTATTGATTGCATTCCCTCCTGCGCCTCCAACACCAACAACTTTAATCTGTGCTTTCTGCCCCCTTACTTCTTCAATCTCAAACATATACACCTCCCTATAGATTTTTGATCTTGCCTTCTGTATTTATAAATCTGAATCTCCATTGCCTTTAAATATTCCTGCGAACCAGTCCTTCATCTTTCCAAATATCCCTGTAAGATTACCTTCATAGGAGGCTCCACCAGATTCTCTATCTAAACCGTAAAGTACAAGGCCTACTCCTGTTGCGTACATGGGATTATTGATGTTTCCCCTGCATCCTTTTATGCCATCTGGGGACCCTATCCTTACCGGAAGACCTAATACAGCCTCTGCCAACCTGTCGAGACCATCAAGGAGAGAACCTCCTCCTGTAAGGACAACGCCTAATGATGCAATGTCGTATCCAGCGCAGGAGAAAAGTTCACCCTTTATTAAATCCAGGAGCTCCTCGGCCCTCGGCTGCATGATCTCTGATAAGTATCTGCGCGGTATCTTCCTTTTCTGTCCTGCTTGAGTAATATCAATCACATCATCATCCTTTACCATGCTCGCTATAGCACAACCGAAATCCTTTTTGAGCCTTTCAGCCTCAGCTAACGGAATCCTCAGACCGATGGCGATATCGTTTGTGAAATGGTGCCCTCCAATAGATAGGGTTGATAAATGTTGCAACCAGCCATCCTTGTAAAGGACAATTTCTGTTGTGCCACCAATGTCTACGAGGGCAACACCGAGTTCCTTCTCATCATCTGTAAGTGTCGCTGCTGTTGAGGCAAGGGGCTCAAAGACTGCCTCAATGACCTCCAGCCCGGCCATCTCGCAACACTTCAGGAGGTTCTGCAATGCAGAAACAGCACCCGTGATAATATGGACATTAGCCTCGAGCCTGACACCAGCCATACCAACAGGATCTTTGATACCATTCTGTCCATCGAGAATATAACCTGTTGGAATAACATGAAGGAGCTCCCTGTCAAGAGGCACATAGGCAGCCCGGGCAGATTCCATGACGCGCTCCACATCCAAAGGAGTTACTTCACTGCCTCTGATTCCGACAGCACCATGACTGTTCAAGCCCTTGATATGGTTACCCGTAATTCCGACATAAACCGTCTCTATCTGTACTCCCGTGGAAGACTCTGTTTCCTTTACAGCCTTCTTTATTGATTCCACCGTTGGTTCTATATGAATGATCACGCCCTTTTTAAGTCCTGTTGATGGAGATGTGCCGATTCCACGAATTTCTAACTCATCACCCACTACTTCTCCAACGACGGCGCAGACCTTTGTAGTTCCTACATCAAGCCCAACGATAATATTTTCTCTCCTCAATTAATTACCTCTTTAATCGGTTTTACAACCACCTTGTTTGCAAACCGTAAGTCTATGTAATCAACGGGTATCTTTCTCTTCTGTATCTCTTCCTCCAGTTCAAGAAGACGTTCAAGTTTTTCTCGATACTCTCCTGCTCCTATCTTGATAACAGTTCCATCGATGATTGATGTAATTTCCTGGGGCTTTGACAGGACTATCTCAATTTGGTCTCTTTCTGAAGAAAACCCCATATCATTCATCGTCTTTGCAAGGGTAAGGGCATCTAAAAAACCCTCCTTTTCTTTAAAGGGATCGCCTGTGATTATGGGAAGGAAAGGAATCGGATTGTCTTTAAGCTCTTCGAGAAGGGTGCCCTTATCATCGGTTAAAAAAACATGTCCGTTTACATCGAGAAGCGCAAAGGGGACTACTTCACTTACCACTATTGATAAGGTCTCGGGGAACTCTTTTCGCACCCTTACGGATTTGATCCAGGGGGATTTGAGTAACCTCTGGCTTATCTTTTTTCCCGGAAGCGTAATCAGACTTTCATTACTGTGAATCCCTGCAAGTGCCCTGAGTTCATCAACGGATAGATGTTTGTTGCCGGTAAAAACAATTCTTTTAATCGGGAATGCTGCTTTTATTTTGATGAAAGAAACATATGCGACTGTTACAAGGGCAGAGACAAGCACCACAAAAGTAGTAATACCTATCAATAAACTGCCCTTATTTTTCTTTTTCTTAACTTTCATCGAGAGCACCTCTGAGCATTTCTTCTATTAAGGCAGAAAAATCAAGACCTGCAAGCCTTGCTACTTTTGGGAGAAGGCTCGTTTCGGTCATACCTGGAATAGTATTGACCTCAAGTACGTACGGCTTACCCTTTCTATCAATCATGAGGTCAACCCTGGTAGCACCTCTACAGCCGAGGGCACGATGGGCCGAAAGGGCCGTTTCCTTTGCCCTCTCGTAAACCCTCCTGCTTATTTCCGGAGGAAGTATATATTCAGTAAGACCTTTTTCATATTTGGCTTCATAACTGTAAAATTCAAGAGATGGCCGCACCTCAACCCCTCCAAGCACTCTGTCATTGAGTATTCCTATGTGAACCTCTTTCCCTTCTATATATTTCTCTATGATTGCCCTGTCACTAAAGGAGAAGGCATTTTTAACAGCAGAGCCAATCTGTTTTTTGTTTTTCACGATACTCACCCCAACGCTTGAACCTTCTGTTGCAGGCTTGACAACCCAGGGCAACGGGAAGCCTACTTTTGATGAGTCTATGCTCTTTGCTCTATGGTCTTTGCTCAGCACGATAAAAGGTGATACGGGAATTTTGTGATAGAGGAATATTTTTTTGGATGCCTCTTTATCCATCGCAAGGGCAGATGCGAGAACCCCTGATCCTGTGTATAATATTCCGAGAACTTCCAGCATACCCTGCACAGCACCGTTTTCTCCGTGTCCTCCATGGAGTGCAATGAAGGCTATCTCTACCTTCTTCCGTTTAAGGGCATCGCAAAGGTCAGACCCGGCATCTATTGCAACGGCATCATACCCTAAGTCCCTGAGAGCGTTATAGATTGCCTTTCCGCTCCTGAGAGACACTTCCCTTTCGGCTGACCTCCCGCCCATCAGAACACCTATACGTTTATCTGTTAACATCCGCATTTCTACCTACTATCCGTATCTCCGGTTCAAGGACAACTCCAAATCTCTCCTTGACTTTTTGAGCAACATCCTTCATGAGTCTGATAAAGTCAGATGCCGTCGCCTTTCCCTTATTGGTAAAGAAATTTGCATGTATACTGCTTACCTCAATCTTGCCAATTCTCATGCCTTTGCATCCTGCTTCATCTATCAATCTCCCTGCTGATAACTCAGGAGGATTTTTAAATACGCAGCCAGCAGATGGTTCCGAGAAAGGCTGGCTCTCCCATTTTTTCTTTAAGAAATCCTCTATCTTTGCAGAAACATGTTCCTTTTTATCCTTCTTGAGAATTATCTCCGCGCTGAGAAGCAGATCAGTTGAGGAAATGCCCGACCTTCTGTATCCAAAGTCAATATCTTCTTTCTTTAAAGTCTTGATTTTTCCTTTGTCATCCATGATCGACACTGAGATGAGCACATCTTTCATCTCATAGCCGAAGGCCCCGGCATTTCCACAGATTGCTCCACCAACAGAGCCTGGTATACCTGCAAGGCCCTCTATACCGGCGTAACCTTTTTCCCTTGAAAAGTTAACGAGCCTCTGGAGAGATGTTCCTGCCTCAACATGCATTTTTACATTAGCCTTATCCTCGCTCAAGATCTCGATCTTTTTGAAGGATCTGAGAGATATAACAGCGCCCTCTATGCCGCCATCCCTCACTAAGATATTTGTTCCACCACCGAGAGCTAAAAAAGGTATTTTTCTTTTTTTCAAGGCAACCAGGATATTTTTGAGGGAGGGAATGTTTCGAGGAATAACAAAGAGATCTGCAGGCCCTCCTATCCTTAACGATGTATGTTTAATCATGGGTTCCATGAATCTCACATCTCCCTCGAAGGTGATCTCAGAAAATATCTCTTCGAGTTCTTCAACGATACCCTGGCTTCTCACTCCTTACTCCTTAACCTCTGGAGTATCTCATCGCCTATCTTCCATACATCTCCTGCACCAAGGGTCAGGAGCATATCACCTTTCTGCATATAGGCGATGACATGTTTTATTGCTTCTTCCTTGTCTTTCATATACAAGGTATTGTTATAACCTCTCTTTTTGATTCTCTCGAAAAGGGTTGCTGAGCTTATGCCCTCTATCGGTCTCTCCCCTGCAGAATAAATATCAAGAAGGATGAGAAAATCTGCATCATTGAAGGAGGCGGCAAACTCATCCATCAGGTCTTTTGTCCTTGTATATCTGTGAGGCTGGAAAAGGACAAACAACCTTCCCGCTTCCTGAATTCTGAATTCTGAATTCTGACTGCTGATAAAGAGTCCTTCCTTAGCTGCCTTCAAGATTGCTTTTATCTCGGTAGGGTGGTGCCCATAATCGTCAAATACTTTTATCTCCTTCGCCTCACCCTTAAACTCGAACCTCCTCTGTATGCCCCCAAACCTCCTCAGAGCCTCCTTTATGGTTGGTATATCTATCTGGAGTTCTAAGGCAACTCCAATAGCAGCCAGGCTGTTCAGCACGTTATGCTCTCCTGACAGGGGAAGATCGAAATAACCGATGTCCCTGCCTTTATAGGTTGCTTCAAAGCCGACGGACATGAAACCTTTTCTGATATTTTTTGCATAGATTTCTGCTTCACTATGAAATCCATAGGTGATATATCTTCTGTGAAGAGATGGGAGAAGCTCACGCAGATGCTCGTTCTCAATACAAACAATTGATACACCGTAAAAGGGAATTTTATCCAGGAAAGAGCGAAAGGCGTCTTTCAAGGAATCCAGTGACCGGAAGAAATCCATATGTTCCCTGTCTATGTTTGTTGCAACTGCTATTGTTGGAGAGAGTTTCAGAAATGAACCATCGCTTTCATCAGCCTCGGCAACAAGGAATTCTCCCTGACCAAGTCGTGCATTACTGCCTGTTGCTTTTAATCTTCCCCCTATGATAACTGTAGGGTCAAAACCAGCATGAGCAAGAATAGTTGATATCAAGGATGTTGTTGTCGTTTTTCCATGTGCCCCTGAAACGAGTATCCCGTATTTCAGTCTTGCAATCTCTGCAAGCATTTCTGCGCGAGGTATTACGGGGGTAAACCTTCTCTTTGCCTCAACGATTTCAGGGTTATTGTCTGAAACTGCCGAGGAAACAACAACGACATGGGCATCGTCTATGTTTTCCGCTTCATGACCGATATAGACCTTTATACCCAAGCCCTTCAACCTTCTCGTTGTCTCTGAATCCTTTACGTCAGACCCCGTAACCTCGCAGCCGAGGTTATGAAGTACCTCTGCAATACCTGACATCCCGATACCGCCTATCCCGACAAAATGTATTACCCTGTAGCACTCAAACACGATAATCTCCTGAATCGGTGCTGGATTCTATATTTTGTATGCTTACTCATCATTCGTGACTTGTCACTCTTCACTGTTTTTTAAGAAGGTTCATTGCGATATCGACTACCTTAGCACATGCCTCAGGTCTTCCGAGCGCCCTGCTATTTTTTTGCATCTCGGCCCTGATTGTCTCGTTTTCATAAAGCTCTCTTACGGTGTGGGCAAGGGATTCGCCATTTAGTTTACTGTCAAGGATCATCCTCGCTGCGCCCATCTCGAAGAGTTTCCTCGAGTTCAATTCTTGATGGTGTCCGGCTGCATGAGGGTAGGGGATTAAAACGGCTGGTTTTCCGAGAGCTGTCAATTCAGCAAGAGTTGTTGCCCCTGCTCTTGAGATTACGATGTCAGAGACAGCATATGCCTCCCCCATCTGATATATGAAGGGAGTGACTGTTCCTTTGAAACCGAGCTCCCTGTAAGCATTCCTGATATGTTCATAATCCTTCGTGCCTGTCTGGTGAAGGAACTGAATTTTGTCTTTTACATCATGCAAGTAATTAAGAGAATCTACAATCGCTGTATTAATGCTTCTTGCTCCCAGACTTCCTCCAAAGACAAAGACAGTAAATAAACTTTCTTCGAGAGAAAAGAGCCTATATCCAGATTCTCTGCTGCCCTTGAGGATATGCATCCTGACAGGGTTACCGGTAAGGAAGGTCTTTTCTTTTGGGAAGAAGGGGATACTCTCCTGATAGGTTGTGCAGATGGCTCTTACAAATTTCCCGAGGATCTTATTCGTAAATCCTGGGATACAATTCTGTTCAAGGATCATGGTTGGTATTGACATGAGAGATGCGATAAGCATAATTGCTCCTGATGCATAACCACCGACACCTATCATGATATCGGGCTGCACATTCTTAATAATTTTATGGGAATCCAAAAATGAGAGAAACATCTTGGCTATCGCCTTAATCATTTTTGGAACAGATACTCCTACCATTCCTTCTGCCCGTATAAACTTTATTGGATATCCTTCCATCGGTACAACCCTGGCTTCTATACCGTGTTCTGTTCCAACAAATATCACTTCTGTCATCTCATTTCTTCTCCTGAGTTCTTCAGCTATTGCAAGTCCTGGAAAGAGATGTCCTCCTGTACCTCCCCCCGCAATGATCACCCTCATAAAATGTTAAAGGTAAAATTTAAAATGAAAAATTCAAAATAAAGGAATTCCATCATTGTTCATCTTTGCTTTTTCATTTCTCAAGCCATAAATGGCCCTTTTAGCCTTCCTTCTCACAAACATTTTTTGCTTTATATCTTCAATCTCTTTGTTCTCTTTTCCTCTCGATATATTAAGGAGTATTCCGATAGCAGCCAAGCTCACAAGAAGAGATGAACCGCCATAACTGATAAAGGGCAGTGGTAAGCCCTTTGTAGGCACCAGACCTGTGGCAACAGCGAAGTTGATAAGAGCCTGTAGGGATATCATTAGTGAAAGTCCAACTGCCAGGTAGTAAGCAAATCTATCCCTTGTCTTATTCGCAATAGATATTCCTCTGATAAAAATGAGCAGAAAAAGGGCAATTATTATTGAGACGCCGATAAAACCAAACTCTTCACCGATAATAGAAAAGATAAAATCCGTATGTGATTCTGGCAGGTAAGATAATTTCTGTTTTGATCCGCCGATACCAACACCTGTGATACCCCCGCTACCAAAGGCTATAAAAGATTGCACAAGCTGAAAACCACTGCCCTGAGGATCCTTCCAGGGGTCAAGAAAGGATGTAACTCTCCTGAGGCGGTAAGGTTCCATAATGAGTATGAATAGTACCGGCAGGGCAAGTAAAGAAAGGGAAAAAAGGTATCTCAGTCTTATTCCTGATAGAAAGAGCATTGCGAGCGTGAGAAAGGATAGGCTCATAGCAGATCCGAAGTCTGGCTGCATAAGCATAATCGCCTGGAATCCTATCATGATAGAAATGGGTTTTATGAAAGATGTAAAGCTTTCGGTTATATAGTCAGGTGATGACAAGTATCGCGCGAGGAATATGACCATGGAAAGCTTTACGAACTCTGATGGCTGGAAGGTTGAAGGCCAGAGTCTTATCCATCTCTTTGCGCCACCTGCATGGACACCGATGACGGGCAAGAAAACGAGTATTAAGAGCACGAAAGAGAAAATCAGGAGGGGCACAGCTATCTTCTTGAGAAAAGAAGGTTTCAAGTTGTAGGCAAGAAACATAAACCCTACCCCTATGAGGATTGTAAACATATGTCTCTTGAAGTAATAAAATTCGTTAACACCTTTTTTTGCAAGGGTAGGTATGATGACAGAGGTTGAACTGTATATCATGAGAGCGCCAAAGACGACGAGAACAAGCGTGGCAAGGAGAAGCAATTTGTCGTAAGTAAGGTACAGTGAAGAGTGACGGTTAACGGATGACGAGTTTCGTTCAGAAAACCGAAAGGCTAACTGCGTCTTACTCATTGTTTTGTCCATCATGCCAGCTCCATAACAATCTTTTTGAATTGCCTTCCCCTGTCTTCAAAATCCATAAACATATCAAAACTGGCACATGCAGGAGAGAGGAGGACAACATCACCTTTAACTGCTATACTCCGTGATATAAGTACAGCCTCTTCCATGTCTTTAGCCATAGCTGTTTCAGTAAGGTCTCCGAGAGACTTTTTTATCTTCTCACGAGCTTCACCAATAAGAACAATGGCCTTTACCCTCTCTTTTACTAAATTCCTCAAGGGTGAAAAATCTCCTGCCTTATCTCTGCCCCCTGCAATCAGGATGATAGGCTCATTAAAGCTCTCGAGGGACTTTACTACGGCGCCTACGTTTGTCCCCTTTGAATCATTAACATACCTGACACCATCTTTTTCTCTCACAAATTCGAGCCTGTGCTCTAAACCAGGAAATTCTCTCAGGGAATCCTTTATTGACTCTAAGGAGCTACCTGCAAGGAGAGCCATGGCCGAGGCGGCCATGGCATTCTCCAGGTTATGGACTCCCTTGATCTTTATCTCGTCGGCATGTATGAGTAATGAGTGATGAGTGACGAGTGACATGCCAGGAAAATTACAATAGATTCTTCCATCTTTAAAATAGATACCCTCAACCTCTTTCTTCCGGCTGAAGTAAAAAATGCCCGGTTTTTCACGTTTACCCTTTATCTGTTCTTTTGCAACTTTTACTGTTTCCGGGTCATCCGCATTGAGCAGCAGGAAATCTTCTCCCCTCTGGTTTTCGAATATTCTTGCCTTTGCCTCAGAGTACTCTTCGAGTGAATGGTACCTGTCAAGGTGGTCAGGTGTGATATTGAGTATCACAGCACCTTTGGGTCTGAAATCCTGTATCGATTCGAGTTGAAAGCTTGATACCTCAACAACGATATAGTCAATTCCGATGTCTGAACCGGCGACACGGCGAGTGGGAGAAACGGTGACTTCTCCGAGTCTCCGAGTCCCCGAGTCCCCGAGTCTTTTATAGATTTCCTCTGTCAGGGCATTCCCAATGTTCCCTCCGAGGATTGTCCTGAAACCACCCTTTCTGAGCATTGCATTCAGGAGGGTTGTTGTTGTGGATTTGCCATTTGTTCCTGTAACAGCGAGAAAGCTGGCCACTGACCCCTCGGAATCAAATCGTAATGCCTGGTTGCTGGCTATCTGGTAAGCAAGTTCGAGCTCCCCAATGATGGGAATCCCTTTTCCCTTTACCTTTGATAAGGGTAAAACACTGAGGGGAACCCCAGGGCTGATGACTATCATGTCAGCCGATATGAATAAGTCTTCGGGATGACTCCCCAGAGAAAGCCTGATCGAAGGTTTGAGCTTTTCTCTAAAATCTGTAAGCTCCTCTTCTGGTTTTCTGTCTGTTACCGTCACATCTGCACCAAGTTCAGAAAGCAGATTTGCTGCCCCTATGCCGCTTCTGCCAAGGCCTACAACTGTAATTTTCTTACCCTGTATTTCCATTTATGCTTTTCTCTAAGACTCTATAATCTTTTCCTTTTTTACTCTTTGCAAGGGTTTTTGTCTTACTCCTTTTCTTTGCAAAGGTCTTTGTTTCCCCCTTTTTCTTTGCAAATACTTTCTTTTTCTTTAACGCTGAAGTTTTATGGCCGAACTTTGAACTCTTCTTATAGGTTGCTTTTCTCACGTCGAGTGAATCGTAATCTGCCTTTGTAAAATAGACAACAGGTTCTTCTTTGTAAGTTAAAATATTAAATCCCTTGTCAATGAGAATCTCTGTCTCTTTCCAGAGGTTTACCCTGCTTGGGTTCCCGAGAAGGGCAACGATCACAGTATCCTTCTCACGTTCAGCAGCACATACAAAACAATGCCTTGCCTCACGTGTGTAGCCGGTCTTGCCTCCTATAAGGTCTTCATCGGACCATAAAAGCCTGTTTATATTCCTGAGATACAGGTCGTTTCCATTTCCCCTCGAGACTTCTGCTACACGAGTTCCTATTATTTCTTTCAGTTTTGGGTATCTCAGGGCATACCGCATCATTATTGACAAATCAAAGGTAGTCGTATATTGATTCGGGCCAGGAAGCCCATGGGGGTTTATAAATTTAGTATCCGTTAATCCTATAGCTTCTGCTTTTCTGTTCATGAGATAAACGAACATTTCCTCAGAACCAGCCACAGCTTCTGCAAGAGCAACAGCAGCGTCATTTGCAGACTTCATGAGTGCAGCATAGAGAAGTGTTTCAATAGTTACTTCATCCCCTTCTTTGAACCCTGCCTTTAAAGGAGCAACAAGAGAGGCATTTTTACTTATCTTTACAACCTCTGAAAGGTTTTTCTCTTCTATGGCTATAATTGCTGTCATCAGCTTTGTTGTACTTGCAGGAGGAAGCCTGAGATTTGGATTCTTTGCATAAAGGATCCTTCCTGTTGATGCTTCCATCACAGCGGTTGACCGGGAATTAACCTCATAAGCATTTACAGCAGTGACACGTAACAAGGTACAAGTAACAAGTAAAACAAAAATAAGAAATAAAAAATATCTTGTATTAACTTTAAACTTTAAACTTTTAACTTGTAACTGTTTTTCCATATCACCTCACCTTTAATGTTGCCAGGCTTAATAAAGCCAGCATCATTCCTATTATCCAGAACCTCACGATGACTTTTGGTTCAGGCCACCCTTTTAATTCAAAGTGGTGATGGATGGGGGCCATCTTAAACACCCTTTTACCCGTGAGCTTAAAGGATAGTACCTGCAGTATGACAGAGATTGTTTCTATAACAAAGATTCCCCCTACTACTGCAAGGACTATCTCATGCTTTGTAATGACGGCCAGGGTACCGAGGGAACCCCCGAGCCCGAGAGATCCCACATCGCCCATAAAGATATCAGCTGGATAAGAGTTATACCAGAGAAACCCAAGAGAAGCTCCAAATATGGCCCCGCAGAAAACGGTTAATTCTCCAGTGCCAGGGAGATAGAG
The DNA here is from genome assembly GCA_964558725.1 of uncultured Nitrospiraceae bacterium. Lineage (GTDB taxonomy): Bacteria > Nitrospirota > Thermodesulfovibrionia > Thermodesulfovibrionales > SM23-35 > DASPRG01. The sequence continues at coordinate 11,988 of CAZLFE010000005.1, forward strand.
GACCTGGAGGTACTGGGCTAATCCCTTATGTCCTGATATGTAAACGAGTACACCAGTAGCAAGGACGGCAATAGCAACAAGACCTATTGCAAGCCCATCTATACCATCTGTAAGGTTAACTGCATTGGATGAGCCTACAATGACAATTGCTGAAAATGGTATATAAAACCAGCTGAGGTCAAAGAGCCATTTCTTAAAGAAGGGAACGATCAGAATATCTGCATAAGGGTCCTTTGGATTTACGTAGAGAAAGAAACCGATTAAGAGGGCAAGGACTATCTGGTTGCTAAACTTGGAAAAAACTCGGAGACCTTTGTGATTTTTCCTTGTGACCTTAAGATAATCGTCGAGAAAGCCGATGAATCCAAACCCTGCAAGGGAGATAATCATGATCCAGACATACATATTTTTCAGGTCTCCCCACAGAAAAACCGAAAGAAGTATGCAGACAATGATGAGGACTCCGCCCATCGTAGGAGTGCCTGCCTTGTTGATATGTGTCTTTGGACCATCATCCCGAATTTGCTGGGTCATACTTAATCTCTTCAATCTTCCTATAATCCACGGACCCAATATGAGAGAAAACAACAGTGCTGTAAGCACAGCAAGGGAGGTTCTGAAGGTAATGTACCTGAAGACATTGAGAGGCGAGAACCAGTCATGTAAATTGTATAAAAGGCTATATAACATCTTATGCCTCCAGAACCCTTTCCATATTCATACCCCTTGAACCCTTTATGAGAAGAGTATCACCTTCTCTGCAGATACCCTTAATCTTTTCCCTTGCCTCGATAGAATTCTGAAATGTGAAGACCGTTCCTGAAAATTCCGATGCTGCGGCGGACATCAAAGGTCCTATTGCCACAAAGATGTCAATCGGAAGTTCTGACATCCACCTGACAAGTGTCCTGTGGGCCTCATCTCCATAATGACCGAGTTCAAGCATATCACCCAAGACAGCAATAGCCCTTTTCTTCCTGAGCCTGACAAGCTCTTTAAGAGCCTCTTCCATAGAAGCCGGGTTTGCGTTATACACATCACTGATGACATGAATGCCCTCAAGTTCTTTTATCTCAAATCTCATTGGTATGCTGACAAAAGAATCTATCACATTTTTTATATTCCGTAGTTCAATATGAAAGATATGGCCGACGGAGACGGCCGCGAGGAGATTATAAATATTAAATCTTCCTGATATTTTCGGATGGACTTCTATAGATGTGTTTTTGCCGATGTGTAAAAGAAAGGTAGAACCCTTTTCATGGAGTCTGATATCCGTTGCATAGATTTCGGCATCATTGTTTATCCCGTATCTAACTATCCTCCCTTTAAACCCTGAGGCCTGAATACCTTCCATCAAGAAAGAATCATCAGCGTTCACAACAGCCACACGAATATAATTCAGGATTTCAAGTTTCGTCCTCCTCAGGGTCTCCATATCTTTAAAACCCTCGAGGTGGGATGGACTGATATTCGTTAAAATACCATAGTCTGGCACTGCTATTTCGCATAACTCCTCTATGTCACCTGGTGCACTTGCACCCATCTCCAGAACAACAGCCTCATCTTCTTCAGATATCCTTGTCAAAGTCAGAGGAAGTCCGATATGGTTATTCAGATTACCTGCATTTTTCAGTACCCCGTATGTAGAGCTCAGGATCGATGCTATGAGTTCTTTTGTGGTTGTCTTGCCATTCGATCCTGTAACACCAATAACAGGAATAGCTCTTTTCAAACGCATATAACGAGCTATCCTCTGAAGAGCCTTGAGTGTGTCCCCTACAGAGATGATGGTTTTCCCCTCTATCAGTTCTGCAGGAGGAAATTTTACAATAGCGCCGCTTCCTATCCTTAGCGCATCTTGAAGAAAATCATGTCCGTCAAATCTCTCGCCCCTCAGTGCAATGAATAACTCTCCTTGTTGTATCGACCGTGAATCTATCGACATACCTGAAAAGGCATGAGAATTTCTCCATATAACCTTTCCATCTGTTGCTGCAATGATATCTTCGATTTTCAAAACTCCTTTAATCTCATTCCTGAGCATCCACAATGCTCATTCCCTCCCTGATTCCTTAATTTATCTTTAATTGCTTCCTCAAGAATTTCTCTATCATTGAATTGATACCGTGTGCCTTTGATTTCCTGGTAATCCTCATGTCCCTTGCCTGCTATAAGGATGATATCTCTATCACATGCGACATTTACTGCTTTTCTGATCGCTTCTCTTCTGTCGGGCTCTTTTATATAGTTTCTTCTTACTACTCCCGCTTCGATCTCCTTAATAATATCGGATGGTTCTTCAGATCTGGGATTATCAGAAGTCAGGATAACAAGGTCACTAAGCCTCGTTGCCGCTGCACCCATCTTGGGCCTCTTACCACGGTCCCTGTCTCCCCCACATCCAAAGACAGTGATAATGCGAGGTGATGCTTGCATAATGCGTGATGAGTTTTTGACAAGTTCTCTTGCAGTACATATCAGCCTTTCAAGAGCATCCTCTGTATGGGCATAATCGATAAGGCAGAGGAAGTTCTGACCAAGATCAAGCTTTTCGAACCTTCCCGTAACACTACCAGTCTTCCTTATGCCTTCAAGAATTATCTGCCACGGAACCCCCAGAGAGATTGATACGCCAGCTGCAGACATAATGTTGTATACATTGGGCAGACCCATGAGGGGAGATGAGACATCATAACTCCTGCCGCGGAAGGATATCCTAAACTTCAATCCCCCAGCGGATGGATTAATTTCCCTCGCGACGATATCTGCTCCATCCTCTATCCCGTACGTCAGTATCCTTTTGAGTTCTAAGTCTTGTCCGCCTGAGGCGGATCCAAGCTCTGATGTTAGTCTCTTTCCATAAGGGTCATCCATATTTATCACACAGGTTCCATCCTTGTCGAGAAGCTCCCTGAATAATCTCTCCTTTGCCCTGAAATAGTTTTCCATAGTTTTATGAAAGTCCAGATGGTCTCTCGTGAGATTCGTGAAAACCGCAACCTTAAAAACAGCCCCTTCTACCCTACGCTGTTCAAGGGCATGGGATGATACCTCTGAAATAACATGGGTGCAACCCGAGGAGATCATATCTTTTAACAGACCATGGAATTCCAGGGATTCAGGCGTTGTGAAAGGTGCAGGGTAGGCCCTGTCTTTTATCATGTAGTGTATCGTGCCGATCAGGCCAACTTCCTTTCCCCAGGACTCGAGTATGGACTTGAGGATATACGTTGTCGACGTCTTTCCGTTTGTACCAGTTATACCGATGAGGACAAGATTTTCTGATGGCATCCCATAAAAATTATGAGCGATACAGGCAAGGGCTCTTCTGCTGTCTTTTACACGGATGTAAATCTCAACATCTTTCAGATCTCTCTCACCCACTACTGCAATTGCCCCTTTTTTGATCGCCTCTGGAATAAAATCATGTCCGTCATACCTCTCACCCTTTATCGCTACAAACAGAGAACCCTCTTTTACCTTCCGTGAATCATAAGCCACACCCGCGATATCTCTATCCGATGGCAGAGAGTTGTTTACAAAATCACAACCTTGTAAAAGTTCTTTCAAGATCATTTTGCCACCAGTAGAGTAGTTTCGTAGGGAAGATCCCTCCTCGGTATATTGAGATACGAAAGAGCTTGGTTTGCGATATCCTTGAAAACTGGTGAAGCCACTACCCCTCCATAAATCTGGCCTTTGGGTTCATAAACAATAACAATGAGCGCAAACCTTGGTTTGTCAGCAGGTACAAATCCCACAAAAGAACTGACATATTTTTCTCTCGAATATCTTTTTGTTTTCGGGTCTATCATCTGGGCTGTCCCTGTTTTGCCTGCGACCTCGTCTCCCTCAACGGACGCTTTTTCGCCGGTCCCTCCTTCTACAACGCTCTTGAGAATCTCTCTGAATATCTCAGCTGTCTTCGGAGAAAGTATGCGCTTCCTTTCATTGTCCATGAATGAAAAAAGTACCTGGCCTTCAGGGGATATTATCTCAGATACAACATGGGGTTTTACGAGGAATCCTCCATTTGCAATTGCAGAGTAAGCTCTGAGTATCTGCAGTGGAGTTACCGCAACCTCTTGACCAATTGGTATCGCACCAAGGGATGTCCCTGACCATCTTTCGGGTGGCTGTATCCATCCGGAGACTTCACCTGGTAAATCTATCCCTGTTTTTTCACCAACCCCTAACAGTTTTGCGTAGTTATATATCCTCTCTTTTCCAAGCTTCATACCAATCATAATGGAACCTACATTGGAAGACTTCTGGATAACCTCTTTAAATGTCAGAACCCCACATTTGTGAACATCGTGAATAGTTTTTCCTCCAACCTCAATAGACCCTTTGCTGACATCAAAGAGCGAATGAGGTCTAACTATTTCTTCCTCGAGGGCTCCAATGCCAACAACAATTTTGAAAGTAGAGCCAGGTTCGTAGCAATCCGTTATAGCCCTGTTCCTCTTCCCAAAATCTTTAGCTTTTCCTATGTTGTTAGGGTCATATGATGGTCTGTTAGCGAGGGCGAGGATCTCGCCAGTAAAAGGATCTATCATAATGGCTGATGCTGCAGCAGCCCTCCATTGAACCATTGCCTTCTCAATCGTCCTTTCGACAATTCCCTGAAGCCCCTCATCTATGGTGAGCACAATATTATTGCCTCTTGCTTCTTTATCTACTCCCGATGAAAGTGTTCTTCCACCAGCATCTCTTTCAAAGAATACTTTTCCACCCCTTGTTTTCAAATATCGGTCAAATTGGAGTTCGATCCCTTCGAGTGCCTGGTTATCAACTCCAACAGAGCCGATTATGTGTGAAGCAAGTTTTCCTTTCGGATAAATCCTTTTTGCCTCATTCATAAAACCCAGACCTGTAATATTGAGGTCTTTTACCCTCTCTGCGACATCAGGCTCAAGTTTTCTTTCAATCCATGCAAATTTCCCCTCTTCTGGTATCTTTGTGAGAATGACCTCTGGGTTTTTTGCCATAGCAGAAGCGAGTTTCTTCATGCTCTCATTATCGAGATGAAGGTTCTCGGGTTCACAATAAAGAGATTCCAATTCGAGGTTCAATGCGAGCTGCCTTCCCTCTCTGTCAAATATTATTCCTCTTCTCACCTGTATGTCTTCAACCTTTATATGTTGCTGTTTAGCCTTCTCAGAAAGCAACTTATGGTTGAGGATCATCAAATCTGTTAGACGTAAAAAAACCGCAAAAAAACTAAAAATGATTATCGTATTCAAGATGACCCACCGTTTTTTATTCAAAATCCTGCACCTCTCTCCAATCAGGGTCCAACCAACTGTCTCTTCCCCAGTGATGCTTTATGAGGTAGAGATCCCTTCTGTCTCTTTACATGGATTACTCTGACCCTGTCAGGGAAGACAAAGCTATCGTTTTCCATCGAGGATGCCTCCAGCCTTTCCAGAGATTGGAGACCTGCCTTTTCAGCAAGCAGTAACCTCCTCTCTTTAATCTGCTCAGCTTTCATCTTTTCAAGGACACCAATTTTGTATTCTAAGGTAAGAACATTTGACTTGAGCCATACAAGACTGAACTGACCAGCAAGTAAAAGCGCAATGCACAAGGGCTTTAAAATAAAAGTCATCATACTTTTCCTTCTACCTAATCGTATCATATCTTCTCCGCTGCCCTGAGTTTCGCACTCCTTGAAGAAGGATTTGATCTGAGCTCTCCAGGTCCAGGGGTCATAGGTTTTTTTGTCATTACCCTGAGCAATCCTCTTTTTGAACTCTCGACCATAAATTTTTTTACCATCCTGTCTTCGAGTGAATGGTAAGAGATAATGCACAACCTTCCACCCTTTTTCAGAAGCCTTACAGAAGAATCGAGCCCTATCCTCAGTTCGTCAAGCTCTTTATTTACCTCTATCCGTAATGCTTGGAATGTTTTCGTTGCAGGATGAACTCTTCCTCTTCTCCGATACAATCTTTCTACAATCTCTGATAGTTCAGAACAGATATCAATTGGTTTAACCCTCCTCTTTCTGACTATCGCCTCTGATATCTTTCTAGATAGACGTTCTTCGCCGAATTCTCGGAGTATTCTTTCAAGTTCCTTCTCAGAATACCTGTTCACGACATCCCATGCAGACAACTCCTGTTCCCTATCCATTCTCATGTCCAGACGTTTATCCGAGGTAAAACTCAATCCCCTCTCAGGATCTTTCAGTTGTATCATGGAGATACCGAGGTCGAAAAGGATACCGTCGACTTCGGAGATTCCATCCATATGAAGCAAGCTCTCCATATCTGAAAATTTCCCTTTCTTTAGGACAACCCTTTTATCTGGCAATCTCTTTTGAGCTACTCTCAAGGCTTTATCGTCCCGATCAATGCCTATGAGCTTCCCCCCTGAGCCTATCAACTTTAATATCTCTTCTGAGTGTCCCCCAGGACCAATCGTTGCATCTACATATATTCTACCCGGTATAGGGTTAAGAACCTCAATCGCCTCTTTCACCATAACCGGGAGATGAACAATCTCCACAGTCAGTCCCCGCTATTGTTTCTAAATGCCGTAGGTTGTCAGTTTTTCTTCGATAGATTTCCGATCTATCTTTGCTGAGTCAAGAAGGGTATTCCATTCATCCCTGTCCCAGAGCTCAATCTTTTCGACCTGACCTGCTATAACCACATCACCGTTAATATTTGCATCTTCCCTGAGGGCTGCTGGGATCAGGATCCTACCCTGTTTATCAATCTCCACCTCAACAGCAGAGGCAATAACCCTTCTCATAAAAAATCTGATAGCCTCATCGGATCTTGGCTTTGTCCGAACCTGCTCCTGGAGCTTATTCCACTCCTCAAATGGGTAGATACAAAGGCATCGTTCAAAGGGAGCATTAGTGACATACATTTTTGTGTTATAATTACTGGTAATGATTTCTCTAAAAGGAGCAGGAATAATGATTCTCCCTTTTGGGTCAACGGTGTAATAGTATTTCCCAGAGAAAGATGACAAATTTTTCCTCCACTTTCTACCACTTTTTACCACAATATTATTGAGACAAAAAACAAATGTCAAGAAAAAAATTACAACTCCTATATCCTGTATGTCAGATACAAAGGTATAGCTATATATTGAGAACTCTCTGAGCCCTTCATCTCGAATTGCATGAAAGTATTGTGTAGATTCTGGGGGATCAGAGAAAAAGCGTAAATGGGTGCTCTCTCTTTTTTTTAAAAAATGAAAATTTCGTTATCATCAAGTTTTCATTGGATACCGGAGTAGAGCATAAACTGGCATAAACATTTCTCTATGGGGATTGAATTTTTGGCTTGACAAAAGGATTTCTTCTTGATACTGTTAATCTCAACTTCTTAAAAACTCTGTATATGAAAGGGGGGAAGACAAATGACAAAAGCGGAGCTTATTGATAAGGTTGCCTCAGGTGCGGGATTAAGTAAGGTAGATGCATCAAAGGCACTGGATACTACTTTAAACTCCATAAAGGGTGCCTTAAAGAAAGGGCAAAAGGTTACTCTCGTTGGATTTGGGACTTTCGCTGTTGTGAAGAGGAAATCCAGGAAAGGCCGTAATCCCAGAACAGGAGATGTTATCACAATACCTGCTGCAAAGATCCCGAAGTTTTCATCTGGCAAGGCACTCAAAGACGCAGTACGATAAACTTTGTGTAATTTTATCTTAAGAATAAGGAAAAGGGGCATACCGCCCCTTTTCTTGTCTGTACCTACTTGCTAACCTTAGCGTATAAACACACTTTGGGAAATCAAGAAAGGAGGGGGTTATGCTTGTCGAGCTCAGTATTGTTCCTATCGGTGTTGGCAGCAGCATCGGTGACCAGCTTGCTGAAGTTTTAAAGATAATTGATGCAAGCGGTCTTCCGTATAAGGTTAATCCTATGGGCACTGTTATCGAAGGTGAATGGGATGAAATAATGAAGCTTATCAAGAAATGCCATGAGGCTGTCATGAAAACTGGCGAGAGAGCGCTAACAACGATCATCATCGACGACAGGAAGGGAAAGCCAAACAGAATAGAGGAGAAGGTAATATCTATCGAGAGAAGGATTGGAAAATCTCTTAAGAAATAAAGGGAGGATCGATGGCCATTTGAACCATCGATTAGGATTTGAAGACCTTGAATATACAACAATGCCACAACTTATGAAGAAACTCGAAAAGAGATTTGAAACTGAATAAATTGAGAAGGATTATCTTTCTGTAAGCTTTGTTGATAGTGCCCTTACAAATCTCTCCTCGTCTTCCCGCGACTTGAGATGACCTCTCAGTTTTTCTTCGAGGAGTTCTTTGAGAATTCTCGAATAGATAGGCCCTGGCTTCACACCCATCTTTTTCAGGTCTTCTCCCTTGAGAACTGTTTTTGCTTTCCTTAACTCTGTCAGATACTGAGATATTACCTTCTGTTTCTGCCTCTCCTTGCTTATTGCCATCGACAGCAGAATTGTTTCGATCCTGAGTTTGCTCAGGAGGTTATATGTCTCCACAGGATCATTAAGCGGAAGTCTTTTCAGAACTTCCCTTGCTTGAGGTATCCCCCTGATAATCATGTCCTTGATTTTTGGGGATGGTGATAACCGTTCTATAGCGGCCTTTACCTCTTCATCCTTCAATCCTGACAACATGGCCATGAGATATAAAATTCCCCTGTCTATTTTTTCTTCAAGGAAGAGCAGATTAAACCATGAGAGGGTTTCATGCATTGATTTCATGGTTGTCTCAAGTTCCTCATTGAATATGAAGTTTGGGTATATAACCTGTAAGAGGCCGAGATCTGACAGTCTCTTGAGTGTCCTGCTCGGTTCAGTCTCTTGAAACAGGAGCAGGAGTTCTTCATACAGTCTCGGTCCTGAAAGCATTTCGAAGAGATTCATCTTTATTGCTGACTTTATGAGATTCTCTGTATGTTTACTGATTCTAAATCCGAACCTTTCAGAAAATCTGATTGCCCTGAACGCCCTTGTCGGATCTTCAATAAAGCTAAGGTTGTGGAGGACCCTGATTGTTTTTTCTCGTAAATCACGCTGGCCTCCAAAAAAATCTATCAGAAGCCCGAAGTCCTTTAAATTTAATTTTACTGCTAAGGTGTTGATGGTAAAGTCTCTCCTGTACAGGTCTTTCTTGATTGATGATGCCTCGACCTTTGGAAGCACTGCAGGTGACTCATAGTATTCAGTTCTGGCTGTTGCTACATCGAGCTTTAGTTTATCTGTAATTACCTGAGCAGTGTTAAACCTCTCGTGTGTTTTTACCCGTGCACCCAGTCTTTTACCTAATGCCTTTGCAAAGGGAATTCCATCACCCTCGATGACAATATCAATGTCAAGATTTTCCTCACCCCTCAAAAGATCCCTCACCGTTCCTCCAACGAGATAGGCATCGAAACCTGCTTCCTCTGCAATCTCACCAGAAAGTTTGAGAATGTGATAGATCTCTGAAGGAAACCTATCTTTCAGTAAAGAAGAGAGGCTTCTTCCCATAGATGGTTTTTCTTTTATCACCGTTTTTTCTATCTTCCTGCGCCTGAGGAACTCCTCATAAAGAGTCCTCAGCAGGTCTGTTCTTGTGATTGCACCGATAATCTTACCATTCTCTATAACAGGCATAAACCTCTGGTTTTGTTCTATCATTAACGTCTCTATCTCTCTGATCGGTGCATTTGGGCCAACAGTTATGGCATCAGTTGTGGCAAAATCAATTGATCTGCTTTTCCCAAAACCATGGAAGATGGCCTTCTCCACGATCTCTCGTGATATAAGACCAGTATACTTTTCCTCTCTCAAGACTGGCAGGACATTGACCCCATAACGGGTCATCATTTCCTCTGCTTCTTTGATAGAGATGTCCCACTGGATAGTGATAACGGGACTCGTCATTACATCAGAAGCAACTTTGAAGGGCTTTACATTATTTCTAAGTAGTTCTGTCAATCTTTCCTCAAGGACTTCTAGGGATGCCTCTTTTATTGTGGCAGAGGCTGCTGTAGGATGGCCCCCACCTCCAAATTCTTTCATCACCTTTGATACGTTGAGCTCCGGAACCCTGCTCCTTGCGACCATCAATATCTTTCCTTCCATGCTCAGCAGTAATAACACAGCATCAATATCTTCAATATCCATCAGCCTGTGGGCAAGGTAAGCTGCGTCTCCGTGGTAGTTTTCACGGGAAGCCTTTGCCACTTTTATTCTTATCCCTCCTATCACCATCTCTTTTGATGACTGAACAAGCTCATTCAGGAGGTCAAGTTCTTCCATGCTCAATTCCATTTTTAGAAAGCTCGAGACAATATTAAGGTTTGCACCTCTTCTCAGGAGATACGAAGCAGCAAGTAAGTCCCTCTCCGTCGTAGAAGGAAAAAGCAGGCACCCTGTCTCTTCATATATGCCTAAGGTGAGTATTGTGGCCTCTATTGGTGTCAGATGTATTTTTCTGGTTTTCAGTATCTCTGTAAGGATGGTTGCTGTTGCCCCGACAGTTTCGATCTTCTCAACATCTCCCCGTATATCGCCTTCATTGAAAGGGTGATGGTCATAGATGTGTATCTTTATCCCTTTTTGAGAAAGTAGTTCAGCAAAAGGTCCTATCCTACTTGGTATTTTTGTGTCAACGATGATGAGCCTTGTAACTTTTGAAAGGTCAATGTCTTTAATCCGCTTTATCTCTACTGGGTGAAAGGTCTCCATGAAGTCTCTCAGTTTCTTTTCCTGTGAACCTGGAAAGACCATCTTTGCTTCAGGATACAACTTATTGGCAGCCACCATTGATGCAAGAGAATCAAAGTCAGCATTTATGTGGGAGGTAATGATATCCACAATTTATTTTAACAGATAGAATGGGAGAAACGTGATGCGAACCTAGTATTATTTATGGTTTTCCTCTCAAAGATTGCAAAAAAGGATTCATGGGGTCAAGGATTCAAGTGAATACTTTATTAAAAAACTTGAACCCACAACCCTCGAATCCTTGACCCCTATTACATTATTAAGTGAATCCGAGATGAATTTTCTTTATAAGGAGGGATATATAGCAATCTGATCCCGCCCCTTTTTCTTAGCAGTAAAGAGGGCGTCGTCAGCAAAAGTAATGAGGTTATCAGGGTTTTTAATCCTTGTATCAGAACTGCAGGCTATTCCCACACTCACGGTAATTTTTTCCCCATTCTTGAGGGCATAAAACTGATATTTCTTTACTATTTTACTCAACCGCTCTGCCTCTGCTAAAGATCCTGTTAAAGATGTCTGAGGCAGGAGCATTATGAACTCTTCACCACCATATCGTGCAAAGACATCAGATTTCCTCGTATGTTCTCTCACGAGCTGTGCAAGTTCTCTGAGGATGATATCTCCCACTCTGTGACCATACGTATCATTGATATGTTTAAAATTGTCGATATCGAACATCATGCAACATAAAGGGATTCTGTGTCTTTCAGCCCTGCTGAATTCCTCTTCAAGTCTGTTGTAGAAATACCTCACATTGTAGACTCCTGTCAGGTAGTCAGTTATCGCAAGCCTTTCGAGGTCTCTCTTTTCTCTCTCAATTTTATCATAGAGAAAGGCATTATAAAGGGTATTTGCCGATGCGCTGGCAATAGCAGCACAGAGCTTTCTCTCTCTTTCTGTAAAGGTTCGTTCTGCCTTTGCTATATTCAGCAGTAAAGTACCTATTACCTCATCATGGAATATTACTGGTAGCACCATAATAGAACGAATGCCCATAGGTTCTATGATATCCTTTACCTCATTCATCATGGGATCTGTCAGTGCATCTTTTACCAGTACTGATCTTTTGAGGGATAAGGCTTTCCTTATCTCAGGATATTTCTGGAGGTCAAGCCTGATGTTTGTAATGTTAGGATCTTCAAAGGTTGAAACAACATTTGCATATCTCTTATCCTTGGCATCTATGCTGATCATCGAACATCTCGTTACTTTTATTATCTCTGATAATTTCTTTACCACGAGATAGAGTGCCTTTCTCGGGTCGAGGGTTGATGTAATAAAGTGTGTAAGTTCGATCATGGCCTCAAGATCTTTATTTTCCTTATGAAGGGTCTCTATCCAACTCTTTCTCTTTATCGCAACCCTTAGCCTGTCTTCAAGGTCTTCCTTATAGAAGGGAGCAAGTAAATAATACTCCACGCCCGATTTGACCACAGAGCGAATCCCGTTAACGGCGTTACCGGATGTTACAAGGGCTATGACAGGAAATTCAAACTCTAAAGGCTTTATATCGTCAAGAGCATTGGGGCTACCAATGATAAGGGCAGCAGGTTTTTTCCTCTCCAATTCCTTCCTTAAGCCCTCTTTATCGGTTTTATTGATAAAGCAGGCTGTATAATCATTCCTTCCTCTAAAGAAGGACTTCAGGAATTTCAGGACTTCTTTGTCATCTTCGTAAATGAGTATTTCCCTTTTCATCTTATCTCACTTGAAATTATCACAGATTTTCTTACGTTTGTCCAATAGATTTTTTCATTTAGGCCTCCCTTTTTCTGTGATAAGCATCACCATGACCTCTCGCAAACTCTTTTTCGGTGTCCTGCCAATTAGCCTTCTATGTTATTCCATTGGACTCTAAGGACCTTAAACTTAAGGGAGAGATATAAAATATCTTGATTTTTGATTGGTAGTAAAAGTAAATTAATTTATCCAATCCAAAAAATAATCCGACGACATTATAAGTGAGATAATCAAAAATATTATTGAAAAGAAGGAGGAAAGAATGGAAGACATGGATAGGTATAATGAGATCAACAAGCACATAGCCTGTGTAGAAACCTTTTTTGATGTGTTTAATGTTGTTGCAAAACATGGTTTATTAGGAGAGGTAAAGAACACCTCAGTCAGTTATCTTCTCATGGAAATGGGCGAGAGATTGGAAGCGATCAAGAAGTTGAATAAAGAAACATATGACAGATTACAAGAGATAAAGAGATTGACAGGGGTAACGAGCTAAACAGAGTTAGCTCTGACGCATAGCTTAATCACATTGGAATTTGTCTGTTCAATGAATTATATCGGGGATAGAGAGAATTCCAAAACAATCATTTGAATTAGGTGTCTGAAATTTCATAGCTTGAGGAGTCTCACGAATTTTGGATATGAGATTGAGGGAATGTCTGTAAATCCGGGATTTTTTGATGTCCAATTATTGTCATTAGTACGGGATTCAGTCTCGGAAATAACCGACCTATCCTTTGCCATCTATGACTGCAATGGTGTTTTGTTGATCCCACCGAAAAGTGAAGATAAATTGACTGTCCAAATAAAATCTTATATTAAAAAGGAATTCGAAGAGTTTATTCGTGATGGGATAGAAAAGGCAGCCATGAGAAGGGATCCCTTCCTGCACAAGGGTCCTGCCAGCGAGTACCACCTTTTTATGTCTGCGGGCGTCGACGACCTTAAACTCGTTTTTGTCAGCAATGCATTCTATCCTTCAAGAACTGAATTCGAAGATTTTTTGATCAAACATGGGGAGCGTCTGGGCCTTTTACCATCTCACCTTGAATTGTGGCTAAAGGCAGTTAAGATGAAAGATTTTCAAACAGTTGAGAAAATGGCAGCACAGATTAAACCTCTATTCGAGACTTTTTTACAGTGCAGTTATGAGAAGAATTTAAACTACAAGGGCTACAGGTGGTCTAAAACGTTAATCGATGTCGTGTTTAGCATTCAATTGCCTGTTACAACGGAAGAGGTCTATTCATTGATCCTTGATGTAATCCTGTTTCTCTTCAACGTGGAAACAGTTTCGATCATGGTTAAAGAAAAGGACGTCTTTAAGACCTTGATGTCTTCAGGAAGGCTACGAAGTGATGTGAAGTTTCTCTGCCTTGAAAATCGCAACCCCATGATTTCTCAATCCATAGAAGGTTGTAAGCCAGTATACATAAATGATGTCGTGGAAATCCTGAGATTCGGTTTCCCGGGCACTATAACATCGATGTATATTTTTCCGCTCTCGCACAATAGCAGCACGTATGGCTTGGTAGTCATATATAATTCTGTCATCTCAGCGGAAGAATCCCTTAGTATTTTAGAGTTCTGCAAACTTGTGTCTCTTGTCCTTAAAAACCTCACTCTTCAAAATGCATACGATAAATGTATTGATGATATGGAAATATTGAACATAGCATCAACAAAATTAACCCTCCAACTTCACAATCCTGAAGCCCTTCACGAAGCAATTCTGGATACAGCTACAAAGCTTCTTAAGGCAGAAAAGGGCTCTCTTATGTTATTTGAGGGTGATAGCCTTGTAATAAAGGTCGTAAAGGGTATTAACAGGTTGCTTGTGCAGGACACAAGGATAAAGAGAGGGGAGGGGATTGCAGGGAAAGTATTCAGGGATGGCAAGCCCCTTTTTATAAGGGATTTTGAAGAGATGGAACTACTGGATATCAAGCCTAAAAGCCGTTATAGAACAGGTTCTTTTATGAGTGTGCCGCTCATATTTGGTTCTGAGACGATAGGCATTCTCAATATCTCGGACAAAATAACAGGAGAGAGGTTTACAGAGAGTGATCTCAATTTGATTAACCGTTTTGCATCCTCTGCTTCGATCACCTTGAAGATATTCAATTATTATAATCTCGTTGAGCAGATGAAGGAACTCTCTATCACCGACCCTCTCACCGGGATCTTTAACAGACGGTTTCTCCGGCAGCGGTTTATAGAGGAAATACATCGCTCAGAACGTTATGACACCATCTTTTCTCTGGCGATATTTGACATAGATGATTTCAAGCTTTTCAATGATACAGAAGGACATCTTGCAGGGGATAGTGTTTTGAAGGAACTTGCCCGCATAGCCCGGAGGTGTATAAGGGTAAATGATATCTTATCCAGATTTGGAGGAGAAGAATTTGCCATTCTCATGCCACAGACAAATAAAGAGGAGGCATTTTTGGTTGCAGAAAGGATAAGGAAAAGCATCAGGGAGTCTTCTATGTACAAATGGGAAAAATTTCCTCGTTCTACCATAACCGTGAGCATGGGCATAACCTCCTTCCCTCATAACGGCAAAAGCATCGATGAGCTGATAAAACATGCGGACATAGCCCTTTATAAAGCAAAGTCCATGGGAAAAGACAGAACCGTTGTTTACAGTGATCAAAACGCATAGGTCAGGCTGAAACCAACCATATGAAGATATGTTTTTTCTCTCCATTTGTGCTGAAGGCGGGGTTCAACGGGTTAAAGTATTAATTTTTAAAATGCTGGGTTTACCCAACTTTCCAAAAGTCCGTTAGACTCAACTACCCTTGAATATGCAGGTGGATTAAAGTAGCTTAATCGTATTGTCAGTTATCAGTCTTACAATCTCAGGGTCAAACTGGGTACCTGCCCCTTTTATCAGTTCATCAATGATCTGACTTTGAGAAAGGGCCTTTCTATAAGGCCTATCACGCATCATTGCATCTATAGTGTCTGCGATTGCAACTATTCTTGCTGGAAGTGGTATCTTGTTTCCTTTAAGTCTTTCAGGATATCCTGTACCATCAAATCTCTCGTGATGGTAAAGAATCACTTCGACTGTGTCTTCAAGGAAAGGCACCGCTTTAACAATCCTTGCACCTATCTCCGGATGTTTTCTCATTTCTGCATGTTCTTCTCTACTGAGTAAATCCTTCTTTCTTAATATCTGTTCGTTTACTCCTATCTTTCCAATATCATGCATGATGGCCGCATGCCCGAGCTTATCTTTCATAATCTTTGAAAATCCAATGCCATCTGCTATTGTTGAGGACAGTTTTGCCACATGTTCGGAGTGGTCAAATGTATAACGGTCCTTTGCGTCTATTGCACGAATAAGTGCCTTTATGGTCCCCTCATAATATAGCATTAGATTCTGCCTTGCAGTTTCTACCTCCTTTACAAGGGATTCTTTAGTGCGTAAAAGATCTTCATGTTCTAACCTTGTTCTTTCCGAGTCGCGTCTTTTCTGAAGTCCACGTTCGACCACATTTATTACATCATCCTTATCAAAAGGCTTCGTAAGGTAATCTAAGGCACCGAGGCGTAATGCGCTCTGCGCTGTTTCAAGACCGGCGTATGCGGTCAGAAGTATAACCTCTGTATCAGGATATCTTTTTTTAATCTCCTTCAGTACCGTTACTCCATCCATGTCCTGCATCTTTATATCAAGAACTACCAGATCCACAGGATTTTGGGCCATAAGATCAAGCCCTTCTTTCCCTCCATCTGCCATAAAAACAGTATATCTACCCTTTAAAACCTGCTGAACAGCATATCTCGCCATTAATTCATCATCTATTATGAGGATTTTTTCTTTGTTATTCATTTTCTATTGGAACCACAGTTTTTGATACGTCTACAGTGAGGAGTTTAATTATAAAGCTGTTACTCCCGTTCTCACTTTTTATACTGAGGCTTCCGCCATGCCCCTCAATGATCTTATGGCTGATTGGAATATTTAGCTCAGTTCCAAGGGTATCAATATTCAGAAGCGGTTTAAGCAGGTCATCTCTTTCTTTATCCGTTAACTCTTTGCCACTATATTTTATTAATATCTCCACATAAGGACTACTATCTATCGACACCGCACTGAGAGTGATAAAAGCGCCCCCAGGTGTCCTTTCAACAGCGCTGGAAACCAGATAATAGATAGCCTTTGCGAGGAGTTTTTTATCAGCGTTAATAAATACAGATTTATCGAGGTTTTGTTTTAAAAACCTATGTGACGAGGGTATGTTCTTCACTATATAATCTGCGGATTCATCAATAATAAGGTTCACGTTTTCTTTATTAAGGTTATACTCGGCCTTACTCGAGAAAATTATGAGTTTATCAATAAGGCTGTCAATCTTATGAATTGACTGAAAAACAACTGTTGCATAAAAATTATTAAGTTCCTCATTCTTAAACTTTTCATTCATTAGCTGTGTATAAGTATATATTGATGTCATAGGGTTTCTTACCTCATCGGCAAGCTTTGCCATGAGGTCATTCATAGCCAGAAGCTTCTCCGTGCTTCTTTTCTGTTCCTCAAGTCTTTTAGAATCAGAAAGATCAGTGAAGACAATTCCTGCGCCGATAGGGATCCGATCTTCATCGAGCAACCTGCAGCTG
This sequence comes from uncultured Nitrospiraceae bacterium, assembly GCA_964558725.1. Lineage (GTDB taxonomy): Bacteria > Nitrospirota > Thermodesulfovibrionia > Thermodesulfovibrionales > SM23-35 > DASPRG01. The sequence continues at coordinate 29,095 of CAZLFE010000005.1, forward strand.
TTTATCCCGATGGGCAGTTTTTCCTGGAGAATCTCCGCCTCGTGACGTTTATACGAGGTATCTCTAACCATAGTCTCATATAGTATGTCTCCCAATGGAGAAGGTAGTTCCCTTAAATCGTGATCTACCATCTCTGAGGGATTTAGATTCAAAATCTCAGATGCCCGCTGGTTAAAAATCGTGATCCTTTCATCCTTGTCAATTACAATCACGCCGCTGGGCATGCTGGAAAGGATATTCTTTGTAAATTCTTTCTGGTAGAGTATCTGATGGTATAAATCTATATCCTTCACTGCTGCAGCGAGGTAATTGCAAAGCACATAGATTATCTCAAGCTCCTCCCTGTAAAATGGTTCTTCCGTGATCTTATTGCCTATGTTAAAGATGCCTATCAGTTTTCCTTTAGGTGTCATGGGGAATGAAAATGTACACTCCAGAAGTTCCATTTCTGACTTTATATTCAGAGAGGCCGTGTCAGTAAGATTAAGCGGTTTACGTAGTATCCTGCCTGTCTTTGCAAGCCATGTCACAAGCGCACTGTCCTTTCTTAACCTGAGATTCTCAGCAATATATGGGTCAAGCCCATAGTGTGTTTTAACATGAAATCCTTCTTTATCCCTGAGCATAACTGACATCTTACTTACACGGCTAATACCCATAACCGAATCCATAAAGTGATTAAAGAGCTTTCTCATATCAAAACTTACAGTCAGCAACTTAGCAAAATTAATCAATACTTGTAGGAATCTCCCGGATGCAAACGACCCAAGACCTTCCTGGCCATAAAAGGAGCTGACAGGAGTCCGCAGATCGTATGTACCATGTACAGGGGCATCATTTCTTGATTTTTCAAGGAGGCCTGTCACTTTCTTTAGCCTTTGCTTATCGAGGCCGCGCTTAACTATGATGGGAAGCTCGCTATGTATAGACCGAGCCTCTACACAACCATAAATACTCGGGGGCATATTCTCCATAGTGAAATCGTTAAGTCTCTCGGGTGTAATAAGGATAACCGTGTCATTGTCGAGCTTATTTAATAGCTCCTCTAACCTGGATATCTTATATGAGACTGTATCTATAAGAAGTAGGTTAATCAGGAAATTGGTGTGAAGATCCTCAAACTCCTCTAAAGTCTTGAGGGGGTATATGGTATAGCCCTTAAGGGCTGTCTTTACCTCAGGAATAATTACATCATCTCTATCACTAAGTAATGCTAAGATTTCCATCTCTCGCTTCCATTTTCTTAATAGGCAGTGTTATCTTAAAAGTAGTTCCTTTTTTAAATTCACTATCCACTACTATTTTACCACAGTGGTCTTCAACAATCTTTTTAGTTATGGCAAGACCAAGCCCTGCGCCTATTGTCTTTGTCGAAAAAAAAGGCTCAAATATCCTGTGTACATCCTCAGTAGATATTCCGTCCCCATTGTCTGAAATTGACATGTCAACATTCTCTCCATTTGGGTTAATACTAACCTTTATTACTCCGTCATCCCGATTGTCAGGAATAGCCTGACAACCATTCATTATTATATTAATAAATGCCTGTCTTAGCCTTTTTTCATCTCCCAATACGTCGACCTTAATGTTTTTATAATCCTTTTCAATATTGATCTTTTTCCTTCTAAGTTCAAGGTTTGCCTTTACCTCATCAATAATCTGGTCTATAAGCCCGGTTATATTTACAGTGCTCATTCTGCCAGATGTCCTCCCTGACGAAAGATTTAGAAATTCTGAAATAAGACCGTCTATACGGTTTACACTATCTATAACAATCTTTGAGAAGTTTTCCCTGAAATCTCTATCAGAGAACCTTTCGGGTAGCAATTGGGCAAATGTCTTTATAGAGGTGAGGGGGTTTTTTATCTCGTGTGCGAAGGTGGCAGATATCATACCTATTGATGCAAGCCTCTCTGAGTAAACCTTCTCTTCATAGAGTCTGGCATTTTTTATGGCAATTGCCGCCTGGTTAGATATAGTATTAAGCAATCTGATGTCTTCATCAGAGAATATATCTGCTGATTGCTTCTCTCCAAGAACCATTAAGAGTTCTAATTTACCATCGATAAATACTGGAACTACTACTTCACCATTAAAAGGCTTAAGGTCGGTATTAACTTTATCTACTACTTCCTGGCTTATTTTATGAATCTGCGGCAGCTCCTCTCTTATAACAACATTATTAAATGTCCTGAGGAGTTTAACTATCTCTGATGTCCCGTTTATTGTTCCATCACTTGCTTGTATTCTGTATTCTGTGTTGTGTGCCCTGAAAGCAGAGTCTCTGTCTATGTTCATTGCTTTTTCGTCTTTCATTACATTATCTTTTCCATATGCTGTAAAATAGACAATTCTATAACTTTCACCCGAAACAATAGAGAGCAAATAAATGTTTTTTAAGCCAAGAGTTGAGAAAATTGTATCTCCAACGGAACTGTATATTTTCCTAAGATTAAAAGTTGAAGCAAGCTCATGGCTTACTTTCTGTATAGTGGCGTAATAGTCGTATGTCCTTTTATAAAAGATTTTGTCAATAATTGTTTGGACCCTGTTTCTAATAGGATTGAAAAGAAATGCAATTATAAGGGCAGCAATAGCAATAACTGTAAAAGAAGTTATACCAGCCAGATTAGATAAATATTTAGTCATGGCAAGAATAAGTATGATAAAAAAGCTGGTCAAAATCCCGGCAGAAAGGGAATAGACCGCTGTTTTTTTGACTATAATATTTATGTCCATAAGGCGATAACGGAGGATGGCATAAGTAACAATAATACAGTATATAGGGATAGTGAGATTACCAAAAGGGTAGATATCAATTTTAAACATAGGGAAGAAATTGGTAGTGCCTCCTAAAAACCCCGAGAACGTTCCTACAAAAAAATAAAGTATTTGATTCCTTTTGATTCCAGAGGTCTTTCTATAATGCACGACTAATTCAACATGCCCCCAAACAACTAAACTAATCCAAATAAAGAAAAAAATGGGATAAAATAAGCCAGTTGCGTGGTTATAATAAAGGAAGTTAAAGATAACTCTTGTCTTTGATATGAAGAGAGAAGTTGCATTAAGAAATAAAAAGAAGATGCCTTGCAAGTATGCGAAGAGGAGCATTTTTTTTAATTCTTTTTCCCTGTCGCAAAATACAACAGCGGTGTGAAAAAAAAGGACAGCAATGAATATTACCCCTATATGAGATAATCTCCAGGCAATTATTCCTTCCAAAGGAGTAGTTGCCCTCCCAATTAAAAAAGCGCCAAACCCCCAGATAGCTACCGCTACATTAAAAAACAACCAAACAATATGGATTTTTCTTTTCCTGTATATCGCTAATATAACTGCTACTCCTGAACATGTTAAGCCTAATATCAACCCTAATAGTGAATATAAAAAATTCGGATTCATATTTTTACTCTATATTTTCCTAAAAACTACTGCAGCGTTATAACCGGCAAAAGCGCAACATATTTTTAGCACTGTTTTTAACTCCAATTTGACTTTTTCTTTTGCCACGTCCATTTCCATTTTAGGATGAGTTTCCTCAACATTCAAGACAGGCAATACTAAATTACTTTCTAAACAAAGCAAAAGTATAGCTGTCTCTAACAAATTGCTCCCCCCTAAATTATGCCCAATGTAAGGTTTAAATGTAGTAACTAAGGGTCTTTTAGGGTTTGTTCCAAAAATATCTGTAATTGCTTTTGCTTCGTATCTATCAATAACGGCATTACCCACTCCATGAGCACACACTAAATCAATTTCTTTTTTATCAATCTTGCTAAACCTTATCGCTTCTCTTATCGCTCTTTGGTAGAAATCATCTCCCACCTTTGGATAAATTACCTTCCATCCTTCTTGAGAGAAACCCCCGCCTAAATATTCAGCGTAAATTTTCGCTTTTCTTTTGACTGCGTGCTCCCAATCTTCCATTACAAGACCACATCCTCCATCTCCAAAAACAATCCCATTTGATTTTTTACTAAATGGCTTTATTCTGCCATCTTCAGCATACATATTTAAGTCTTTAAACCATAGATACTTATATATCCGTGGATAATCCGCTGAGGCGACAATTACCGCCGAACTTCGGCCGGTTTTAATTATTTGGCTGGCAACTTCTAAAGCATAAAGCCCTGAAGAACAAGCATTGTTTACAAATAGAGAATACCCGTGAATTTTAAATGTTCTTAGGATGTGAAACATAACCATAAAAGTTTGCAAATCGTACGCACTCTTGACTGTTGCATAATGGTATTTTTCAGAAAATTGTCTCTTTGTGATTGGGTCAGATTTCTTCTTAATCTTCGCAAAAGAAACATCAATACATTTAGAAATATACTGCTCTAAACCGGCATTCTCATGGGTAACTACACACCCTATATCATTATCTTCAGGATTATATTCTAATTTACTATCCTCCAAAGCTAACTTTACTGCAGCTAAAAGATAATACAAATCTATTATATCCTCTCCATCTTTCCAATCCTTAATCTCTTGTAATGTGTTCTTATCTATATTGAATTTTTCAATATCAAAGTTATCTATTTTGTGCAAATAAAATCTTTCCCATAATTCACCATCAACAAACCACTCTTCTAGTTTGATATTTGTTTTTCCCTCAACAAGAGCGCTCCATAGAGAATCTTTACCTATCCCAATAGAAGTCAAAGGTCCTATCCCTGTTACCACCACTCTTTTTTCTTGCATCATTTATTCCCCCCATTTTTGACTACCAGACAAGAATTATTACCACCAAAAGCGAAACCATTATTTAATGCAATATTCACTTTCTTTACTTTTGCTCTATTAGGAACACAATCTATGTCACATTCTGGGTCAGGGGTCTCAAAATTTATAGTTGGAGGGATGATGTTTTCTTTCACAGTAAGACAGCAGGCTAATGCCTCAATAGCAGATGCAGCGCCCATAGTGTGGCCAAGCATAGATTTTATTGAACTAACAGGAATTGTTTTACTTCGTTCTTTAAAAAGATTTTTAATTGCGGCACATTCAGTTTTATCGTTGCTTTGCGTACCGGTTCCATGAGCGTTTATATAATCAACCTCTTCTTTCTGAATATCCGCTTCTTTTAAGGCTTTCCGTATTACTTTCTCAACACCCTCTACATGGGAGGCAGTCATATGGTAAGCATCACAACTAATGCCATAGCCTAATATCTCTGCGTAGATGTTCGATTTTCTTCTTAAAGCAAACTCTATCGGCTCTAAGACAAGAATTCCGGCTCCTTCTCCAACGAGCATTCCCCTCCTATTTTTATCAAAGGGCTGACATTTCTCATGAGCCATTGCATAGAGGCGATGGAAGCCACAAAATGCAACTTTAGAGAACGAATCAGCACCCCCTACAACAGCATAATCTATATCTCCTTTTTTTATTAAATCAAACCCGTAACCTATGGCATAGTTACCAGCAGCACAGGCTGTGGGAATAAGATAATTTGGTCCCAGTAGTTTAAAGTAATTAGCGATATTAGCAGATAAATTATTCGGCGAAGACTGCAATATTTTTGTTTTGTTAATCTTATCAGACCCTTCCTTAATCCAGGCATCAATGGATTCCTCCAATGGTCTCTCACCCATTGTAGTCCCAATAAAAACACCAGCTCTTTCTTTACCGATGTTTCTCAAAGATAATCTGGAATCTTTTAAAGCCAGAGATGCAGCGGCTATAGCCAATTGGGATGTGCGACCCAAGAATTGGATTTTTCTTTTGGCAATAAAATCTTCAGGAATAAAATTCTTTATCTCACCAGCATAATGACACCTGAATTCTTTGGTGTCAAATGAAGTAACTCTACTTATACCTGATTTGCCATTTATTATGGCCTTCCAGAACTCATCTTTGCCAATCCCTACAGATGAAACTACTCCTAACCCTGTAACTACAACTCTGCGTTTATTCATTTTACCCCGTGAGATAATTTTTAAGCCGATTCTTTAGATACCTTTTGCCCCATGCTGTTTTCAAATATTTCTCTCTTATTCTTGCATCATGTTCATTTAAGCAAGCTTCGTAATATATAATTTCAAATGGTACCCTATTTTTAGTAGATTGAGTCCTGCCATTATTATGTTCTTCAATGCGTCTCTTAAGATTCCGGGTTGAGCCAGTATACCATTTGTCATCTTTTAAACTTTCAGAACATATGTATAAATCATCACAATATCTCACGGGGTTTAATGCTAAATACAAGATTTGCTTTTGCCACGATTTTGTTACTCACTCTCGCTATAACATCTGTTATTGCAGCATAATCCAGAAACTTTACTTTCTCTGGTTCTATAATCATTTTATTACCGGGATATACCGGAGCCAAGAACTCCGCCTTTACCTTGCCTAAATAATAATCGGGGAGCGCTTTGGCTATTTCCGGCTTATCAACAGAATAAAGAATTATTGAAGCCTGTGCCATTGCTTCTATTATTAAAACACCCGGCATTATAGGTCTGCCGGGGAAATGCCCCTCAAAAAAACTTTCATTGTTTTTGATATTTTTGACAGCCACAATTTTTTGGGTACCATCAACTTCGATTACCTCATCAATAAAAAGAAAAGGCTCTCTATGAAGTAAAATAGATTCAATTTTTTCTTTATCCCAGTTCATATATGAGCCTTTTTTAGAACATGAGATAATTACCTATCTCACGTCCTTCAAGTGCTTGGTATATTCCATTATCAGTCTTAGATTCCTGATATTTGGGATATCTTTTTCGGGTATAATAATCCGATACTTCTTCTCAAAAGCAGCCACTATCTCAATTGCCTTTAATGAATCTATCCCCAAATCTCTAAAAAAGTCTGCATCAAGCGTAAGTTTTTCCACAGGAACCTCAGTAATATCTGCAATTATTTTCTTTACTTCTTCTTCGAAGTTATCAGGCATGTACCCTCCTTCTCATTGATATCTGGATATAATTGATGACGCATTGCTTCCACCGGGACCAAAATTGTTAATTAATACATTGTTTATTCTCGCTATCCGTGATTTGTTGACCACATAATCAAGGTCGCAATCATTGTCTTTTACCTTATAATTAATTGTTGGCGGTATAAAATTATTAACTATACTGCCTATAGAAGCAGCAATCTGAAGTAGACCACCTGCACTAAAAGGCTCTCCTATCATTGATTTAATAGAGCTCACAGGGATATTGAAAGCAAACTTGCCAAAAACATCCTTTATCGCCTTTGTCTCTAATCTGTCCTGTTCAGGTACAGAATTTGCCGAAGCACTTATATAATCTATATCTGTAATCCTCAATCCAGAATCTCTAACTGCTTTCTTCATACTTTCTCTTAATCCATCTGCTTCCGGATTATATTTACCCATTTTATAGGCATCAAAACAATTGCCTATGCCTTTAATCTCAGCATAAATATTTGCCTTTCTTCTTTTAGCATATTCCTCATCTTCTATCACTATAACCGCTGCTCCTTCACCTAATATGATTCCATTTCTTCTTTTATCAAAAGGGCAGGATAATTCTTCACCTTTGATACCGGCAAAAAAACCTAACCTGTAAAATCCAATAAAATTTATCAAAGCAAAACTCTCCACAGCTCCTACCAGAACTGCTTTAATTCGTCCCAATTTGATAAAATCTACTGCGTACTTTAATGCGTCTAAGCTTGATGTATAACCTGTAGAAATGGTTGTATTGAATCCTTGGATATTAAAGCGAATTGAGACCTGACTTGAAGCAGCATTTACCACTGTTCCAGGAAAAAGAGCAGCATCAGTGAAAAGAGGGCCTTCCTTTATTGCTCCTTTTTCAAATTCAGCAAAATTCCAAAGGGAAGACAAGGTAGTTCCTGTGCAGACACCTATGTCATCTGTATTTTTATAGTTAATTGTTAATTTTGCATCCTCTATTGCTAATTTTGCAGCAGAACACAATAGCCTTGCAGTTCTGTCAAGGCTTTTTAAACCTTTCAAGCCTAAAAAATCCGTGGGTTTAAAATTATTAATTTCACCACCCAACTTACACTTAAACTCGCTTGTATCAAACCGATTGATTGGCTTAATCCCGGACCGGCCTTCCTTCAAAGCTGTCCAGAATTGTTCCTTTCCAATACCATTTGGAGCAATTACTCCTATGCCCGTTGTTACTATTCGTTTTTTACTCATTTACCCCGTGAGATATTTAAATTTAGTGCCAACCTATTTTGACCCTTTATTTATCTCACGGGGTGAACCCGTGAGATAATTCTTAAGACGATTCTTGAGATATCTTTTACCCCAGGCTGTCTTCAGATACTTCTCTCTCATTCTTGCATCGTGCATTTAAACAAGCTTCGAAATATATAATTTTAAATGGCTTTCTATTTTTAGTAGATTGGACATCACCATTATTATGTTCTTTAAACCGCCTCCTGAGGTCACGAGTCGAACCTGTATACCATTTATTATCTTTTAGGCTCTGTGAAACATATGTATAAATCATAAATAATATCTCACGGGGTTAACTCATTCCACCATCTATAACTATTGTCTGACCTGTAATATAGCTTGCCTCATCGCTGACTAAAAATTTCACCACCTTTGCCACTTCTTCCGGGCTCCCTAACCTTCCTAATGGTATCTGTTTTATTATCTGACTCTTATATTCTTCTTTTAAATCTTTAAGCATATCCGTCTCGATAAAACCAGGAGCAACTGCATTAACTCTGATATTATAGGATGCAACTTCCTTAGCAAGAGATTTAGTAAAACCAATTATCCCTGCTTTAGAGGCAGCATAATTGGTCTGTCGTGGCAGACCTACGATTCCGCTTACTGAGGTAATATTCGCGATAATGCCACTTTTCTGTTTTATAAATGTTATGATCGCGGCTTTGGTAAGATTGAATGTTCCATCTAAATTAGTATTAATTACTTCATGCCAATCATTAAGTTCCATAAGGGCAAGTGCTTTATCTTTAATTACTCCGGCATTATTAACCACAATATCTATGCCACCAAATAATTCTTTAGTATTATCAACCCAGGATTTTACAGCATCATAGTCTCTAATATCCACCTGAAATGATTTAACGTTAACATCAAAATATTTTATTTCTTTTTCCAAATCCTCTGCATCTTCATTACTTTTTAAGAAATTAAAACTAATATTCGCACCTCCCCTGGCTAATTCGATAGCAATAGCCCGCCCTATTCCTCTAGTAGCGCCACTAATGATAACAGTCTTATTCTTTAGTGACATTTCCCGTATACGCCTTTTAAATCCATGTCTTGCATAGTTTACCATAACCAAAAAATGCCTCTAATATAAAGCCTTTTCTGCAATTGGTAAGCATTTTTTGTGCTGAACAATCAGACTGATTAGCATTCAGAATCAGAACACAGATTACTTCGGTCGAAATGACCTCGTAATGACAACTAAAAATTTTTTCTTTGCCTTATTCTTAAAAGTTTTACTTACTTTGTCTCCCCTGATGTGAGGAAAATCGGAGATGCTTCTATTCATGACGAGGGGCTTTTTCTCTTTAGTATCTTTATGAGAGAATCATGACTCAAGGTATTCAGTATGTCTTCCTTTTCAAGCCAACCCCTTCTTGCGATAGAGACTCCATAAGCCATATAGTCGAAGTGGCTAATTATATGTGTATCTGTGCCTATTACCAGGGGTATTCCCTTTTCCTTTGCCATCCGTGCATGTACATCATTCAAATCGAGTCTTAAGGGGTAGGCATTTATCTCGATGGCAGTACCAGTTTCTTTCGCTACTTTAAGGACTTCATTGATGTCTATATCATAAGAATCCCTCTCTCCAATTAATCTGCCTGTTGGATGGGCAATAATGGACACAAAAGGGTTTTTCATTGCAGATACTAATCTCTTTGTAAGCTGTTCCCTGCTCTGCTTGAAACCTGAATGGATCGAAGCAACAACAATGTCCATCTTTTTCAGTACATCATCAGGGAGATCTAATCGGCCGTCGCTCCTTACATCTACCTCGATGCCAGTGAGAAGCCTGAATCCTTTCAACTTTTTATTGAATGCATCGATCTGTTTCTTCTCCTCCAACAACCTTTCTGCAGTTAGCCCTCGTGCGATACCGAGGCCTTTTGAGTGGTCAGTAATGGCTATGTAATGATATCCTCTCTTCCGGGCTTCTGCTACCAACTCCTCAAAATCATGGCTTCCATCACTCCATTTACTGTGTACGTGGAGATCACCTTTGATGTCCCCAATCTCCACGAGTTTTGGCAGTCTCCCAGAGAGGGCAGCCTCTATTTCGCCTGTGTCCTCCCTCAACTCAGGAGGGATATAGGGAAGATCCAGAATCCTGTAAACATCCTCTTCCTCTTTTCCCCCAAGTCTCTTGTCATCTTTTTCTCTGAATATACCGTATTCATTTATCTTTAGACCTGATTTCACAGCCATCTCTCTCAATCGTATGTTATGAGCCTTGCTACCCGTGAAGTAGGCAAGGGCAGCGCCAAAACTTTCTTCTTCAACAACGCGAAGGTCAACCTGCAGTCCTTCATGTATTATGACACTTGATTTTGTCGGTCCCTGCATAAGTATCTCCTTGATATGAGGCAGGTGAACAAAGGCTTTCATTACCTCTTTGGGATTTTCTGAGGTGGCCAATATGTCAATGTCCTTGATAGTCTCCTTCCACCTCCTGATGCTTCCTGCTACACTCAGGTTTTTAACAGGGGCTTTCTTTCTCAGGTGCTCGAGTATATCATTGGCAATAGGGAGAACCTTTCCCAAGGGCTGCCTTTCCATCCCCCTCTTCAGCATTTCAATACCCTTGAGTATATTTTCCTCTGTCTTTTCCTTAATTCCTGGCAGGCCAATAAGCTTATGTTCCCTGGCAAACCTTTCGAGAGTTTCTATATCTTTTACGTTTAATTTTTCGAAAAGAAGTTTTGCTGTTTTCGGGCCGAGGCTTGGTACGGAGAGGAGGGTGCTGAGACCTGCTGGCACCTCTTTTTTGAGGTCTTCATAGAACTGGAGCCTTCCTGTTTTAACATATTCTTCAACCTTGCCTGCAAGATCCTGTCCAATTCCAGGGATCTTCATCAGTTCATCTTTTGGTGTTTCTGCAACATCCCTTGCGAAGCCTTCTATATTCTGTGCAGCACGTCTGTAAGCCCTAATCCTGAAGGGGTTCTCCCCCTTAATTTCGAGCAGATCAGCAATGTCATTAAAGATTCTTGCGATCTCCTGGTTTTTCATAAGAAAAGTATAGCAGATTATTCTTCCTTGATAAATGAAGGTTTTTTTGAAGGCTTTTAATAGTTCAAAAAGATAGAAACATAGTATGGCGTGACAGATTATTACCAATTAAAGCACATAGTATGAAGTAAAAATGCGATGGGTAAAAGGCAGATAGAGGTCGTAGATGCTGTGATGGCTGAAATATATAAAAAAAGACACCAATGGAGCGGATTCAAATTGCCTTTGGGTTGTGGCACTCAGTCAGAACACAGTTATTCAACTGTCTTCGTTCTTTGCATCCTGATTGGAATGAACGACAGATACAACAAGAGGTTGTGAGGTGGATTTCTCACTCACCCCATCTCTTCAATAATCGCTGCTGCTAAGAGGGGGAACATGATTTCATGGTGTCCCGTAAGGGCATAAGCAAAGCCCTTGTGTATGGTAGGCCTCTTGAGGACATTTTCTCTCGGTCTGTAATGCTGGATAAAGTCCATATTTACTGTTGTTATATTCTCAACCCTGTTGCCAAGATTCCTCGCCACTGTCAGGGCCTTTA
>CAZLFE010000006.1:0-16355 GCA_964558725.1 uncultured Nitrospiraceae bacterium
TTATCCAGAAAAGGCTGACGGCTCGTAACCACCGCGCAGCGGTTTAGTTCTTCTATATAAATGTCGCAATATTTTTGATTATCCTTGCCTATAGAGTAGCAGGTGAAAGACGCGCCTGTGAAAGGCGGTTCAACCAAATTACACTGCGAGTTACATCTCAACCAATAGAGGCTTATGGGTAAAGAGCAGGTAACTCTTTGTCTTAAGCTTAAATAATTTTCCTACAGCATCTCTGTAGATATCCATCTGGAATCTGTATTTATCAAGGAGCTCTGGTAATTCTTTTTCTTCTGTGGGAAAAGTCTTGTAATCATATACATGAGCACTATTATCTTTCATGATAACCCTGTCTATTCTGCCTCTGAAGACGGTCTTCCCTTTCTGCAGGATAAAGGGAAGCTCAACATATGAATTCTTCTGAGGGCCAATAATTTCTGTAAGGTGTCCTGATACTGAAAGCTTTTCAAAATCACCTTTTACAATCTCCAACATTCTTTCCAATTCTTTTTTATTGTATTCTTCTTGTTTCAAAAGAGTGTAAGCCCTTTTTTCGATATCATCTGCTTTGATTAACCCTTTAGAGATTTCCTCAAAGAGTTTATGGAAAACGATACCCAGCAGGACCCAGTGTTCACCATGTTTTACCCTTATATCTATCACTTCTGTTACATCTCGCCATGTAACAGGTGGTTCATATAAAAGAGGTTCTGTGTATATTGGTTCTGACATGAATGGCTCAGAGGGTAGTTGATGACTAATAAGCGCTGAGCGACAAGCTGAGTATATCTTATCTATCTGTGATTCATTCATGACTTTTAAAATATCCACTTCAGGATTTATCTTTCCATTCTTTATAATGCCAAAGGTGTCTGAAATATAAGCAAGCCGCCCTGAAATCTTCTCCTCTTCTTTCCATGCTCCGAGCATGCACAAAAAATCCTGAGCCCTTGTTACAGCGACATAAAAAAGTCTCTTTTCCTCTTCAATTTCCTTTTCTTTTCTCTTCAAGAAAGGCTCTCTCTTCTTTCTCTTAGCAGAGTCCTCCTCGTATGCCATAACTATTTTTCCGCCCTCTTCGTCAATGACAATGGTTTTGCTCTTTGGAGCATTGTTCTCATCAATGGATGGAAGAAATACAATCGGAAACTGAAGCCCCTTTGCAGCATGGACAGTCATTATCCTTACAGCATTCATACCTTCAGTATTGATATTTGCCTTTGCCTCATCACCCCATCTTGCCCTGATGAGTTTTTCCCTGATCTCAAGGGCAGAGAACCCCTGGGACTCATAGAGTTCGATAAGCCTTATGAATTTCTTTACATTCGCATGCCTCTGTTTTTCCCAGTAATACTGCCAGCCTTCCGCTTCTGAAAGTGCATCCTCAAGAATCATGGCAAGTGGCGTATATCTGGATCTTTCAATCCATCCTGAGATGAGGTCAGATGCCTCCTTGACCTTTTTATTTTTTGAAGACCGGATTTTCTCTAATAATGGCTGTGCACCTTTATCACTCAGCCTGAATAAAGTCCTGTAATCGATACCAAAAAGGGGAGATCGCAGAATACAGAACAGGCTATAGTCATCCAGAGGGTCAATGATGAGAGAAAGGAGCTCTCTCAAGAGAGCAACTTCCGGTTCATCATAAAAGCCGATTCCTTTCACAACAATAAAAGGTATCCCCTGTCTTCTCAATGCATCTTCAAAGAGAGCGAGATGGGTCCTCCTTCTGAGAAGTATCGCCATATCACCATAAAGGCATGGCCTTTTTATGCCTCCATCAAATATCTCATACTGATTAACAAGGGACTGTATTCTCTTTGATAAAACTGATGCCTCCTGTTCTCTGCTCTGCTTTACGCCTTCTCCACCTTCCATTAAGATAAGCTCGACACGACCATCACCCTGCCTTGTTGCCTCAAAGGGTGCATACCTGGTACGCCAGCTTTCATACAGAGTAGGGTGCATGAGTCTTTCGAAAAGGCTGTTCGTAAATTTTACTATTGCAGGAAGACTACGATAGTTTTCCCTTATCTCTTCAAAGTAATACTCTTTTCCAAGCCAGTCAGAAAATTTCTCTTTTGCTTCATGAAAGACGCTGACATTTGCTCCCCTGAAGAGATATATGGACTGTTTTTCGTCCCCAACGAGGAAAATGGTTGGTATCTTTCCCGACTCCCTTTTTGAACCAATACCCGATCGCCATTCTTCTGTGAGCTTATCAATAATCTTCCACTGGAGGGAGCTTGTGTCCTGGAACTCATCTACAAGGATATGATCCGTATGCTCATCAAAAGAATAGAGGATATTCTGCCATTCAGGGTTCTTAACAAGGGTTTCGTATGTCAGTAACTCAAGGTCATCAAAATCAATGATATGCCTTTCGAGTTTTTTATCAGTATATCGTTTCAGGCATCGTGAATAGAGCTCCAGGATCCTCTTTTCCTCTCCTCCCTCTACAGGGTAATTTTCTCTTAAAAGAAGCTCAGGATGTGGTCTCTTCCCATGAAGTTCATTGAGGATTCTGTGAAGGCTATCCCATCCCTTGATTCCCCTGTCTTTAATCATTTCATAAAAAAGATCAGGTCTGTTCTTCTCTTCCAGCAAACACTCATAGACTGACTCGGACCAGAGGAGTGAAGCAGTGAATTCATCCATCACATCAAGTGATGGATCAAGACCAAGTTCTATGGAAAACCGCTTGAGTAACTTAAGACAAAACGCATGGATTGTGGATATGCGCATGAGGGGCATCTTCTCGCGAATCTTCAGGAATAAATCAGGATTCTCTTTTTCAAGGATAGCAAGTATCCTGTCCTTCATCTCTGCTGATGCCTTCTCTGTAAATGTGATGGCGAGTATCTTTTCTATATCAAAGCCACCAAGCAATAAGCTAATATATCGCCTTGCAAGCTTCTCTGTCTTTCCTGAACCGGCAGGGGATGAGATGATAACGCTTTTCGTTATATCAAGATAATTTTCTGTGCTTTTGTTGTTCTCTTTTCGACTCATAATAGTATTACAGAAATCTGCTTAACTTATAACTCTTAACTTTTGGTTCTTCAGACTTTTCTGTTGATACTCTGAAAACCCTCTTTGGAAAAGAGGGGTTAAGGGAGATTTTAAGAATCACAAATACCCTCATATTTTTCAAGAACACCCTGTGTATTCTTAAATACCTCTTTGTCTGACTCTTGTTGTAGCGCAGCATTGCCCCTTTTAAATCCCCCCTTACCCCCCTTTTCCAAAGGGGGGCTTTATCCACAGAATTCCTTAATGAATTTAACTTATAACTTCAAACTCATAACTGTTTTTTGTATATATGGACAATATGGTTTTTCTGAGCAGTTTCTGCATGTCTGCTCAATCAAAGGAGAAGCAGAAAAGTCTCCCATCCTCATCTTTGAAACCGTTTCCTCGAGAAATCTAAGTCCCGCTTCAATATAATCTTCTATCGTTCGCCCACATTTCCTGTCATTTCTTCCCGGAATCCATGTCAGGTTTACATCCCTGAGGGAGTAGATGCCTACACGTTCCACATTAAATCCCAGTAACTTCATCAATGCTGCATAGAAAAATAGCTGTAAATTGGCACCTTTTGCTATCACCTGTGATCCCCTGACCTGAGTTATCCCTGTCTTATAATCAATAAGCTCAACCAAATCAGTGACGAGTGGCGAGTGACGAGTGACGAGTTTATTATCTTTTGAACTTTGAACTTTTTTATCCACCCTGTCTATCTTTCCTTTCAGTTTTATCCCTTTTATAATTTCGCCCTCAACAGGAAACTCAGCCTTCATAAATGAATAACCCTCATCAATGAGATTGTTTTCTAGTTCATATATTTCTGGTAAGATGGAAAGAAAGGCATCCATAATCAGATTTTTCCAGTACTCTTCAACAGGTTTGTCAGAGATAATATCTTTTATTATCTCCTCTGCCCTAACCCTGAGTTCTTCGGCATCAGCAAAGGGTTTTGATAAGAGAAGCTGCATTATCTCGTGGACTATGGTTCCGAGGAGCACGGCCTCGATCCTGTATTCCTTTATTTCAAGAGGTTCAAGTTTGAGGACTTTTTCAAGAAAAAACTTCCTCGGACATGTCCTGTAAGAGTCTATGTCAGTGATACGAATGTATGAGTTTTCCCCAAATTTGTTTCTGATTACTGTTTTTCCGACATTTTCTATCTCCGTAATATAAGAAGTGAAAGGCATTCTCCCCCTTCTCAACAGTTCTTCCTCTTTTGAGAACATTCCTGAAATAAGCTCTTTTTTCTCCCTGTTCCAGGGGAGTAATGGAGAAGGCAGGAAGAATCTATCTCCTTCCATTACAGGATAGGAAAGGTGAAGGTTTTTTGCTGATTCTATCGTTCTGGAAAATAAGAATCTTTGCAGGAGTAAATATCTTTTCAAGTTTACGAGGCCGAACTTTGTTCTCACACTGTCAGGCAGTATGTAGTCAATGTCAGGCTTTGATGGCAGGTCTCCTTCCTTAAGCCCTCCTAAGAAAAGATATTCTGGTTCGATACCCCTCATCTCAAAAAAGCTTATGACCTGTACACCTGTGCCTTCTGTTTCCAAATCTGTAGCATTCAGGATATGCCTGAAGGCGTCTATAAATTGGCGTAAAGAGTATGGAGCGTCATTATGACCAGATCCCGGGAGGCGATGCGTAAGGTAATCAATAAACGAAAGTTTTTTAAATATCTCAAATACCTGATCCTTGAGGTCTGCCTTCAGGCCATTGAGACCTGAAAAATCAAAGTCTTTCAATATCTTACTGATAACTTCACTATACTGGCTGAAGGTACCACCATTGTCTATTGATTCAAGAGGTGCAAGTTTTTTGAAAACCAACTTAAGCCCTTTCCCAATTTCAGTTTGAAGACTGCTGACTGCTGACAGCCCGGAATCGAGTCGCAACGACTGACCGCTGACTGTCTTTGACAGGTTGAGCCATGCATCTTTCCCCTTTGTAATCCCTGACCTGAGGCAGAGAATGGGAATACATTCTCTTAACCCGGAAGGTATATTTTTAAAATAAGGTGATGAAAGGAACTGGGAAAAGGATAGTCTCGGATAATCTTCTGCTACAGATTCAAGAAGGGCTATCAGGTCAAGAAAAGGTCGTAACTTTCCAGCAGACTTCGAAACCGAGATAGTGTATGGAATACCATATCTTTTGAAGATACGTTCTATTATGTCTGCATATGCCTGTAATTTTGGGAATGCAAGTATCACTTTTTCTAAATCCCCTGTCTTGCCTGATATAAAGTAATTTTTTATACATCTTGCAATTCCTTCTACTTCTTCTTCTATCCCTGGGCAGGGTTGAGGAAAAGGCTCAGCTGCCTTTTCCTCAGTGGATAAAGAAACCCCTTCAACATTAAAGTTGTAATTTATAAATGAGTTATAACTATCTGTTATACCTAAATAATTAATATCGTAAGGAATTGAGATAAGAATGTCTTCTGCTTTTTCGATCAAGGCCTGCAGTATTGCCTCCTCTGACCTGGTAAGCTCGTAAAACCCATCGAGTATCAAGGTCTCAATGCTCCAATTATGTTCTCTAATCAGGCGAGGGCATATTGACATTACATCATCTTCGTCCGCAACAGACTGTCTTTCGAGAATTTCTTGATATGTCTTGAAGATCTCTATAGCCTCTATCGCTCTGTTTGAGACCTCTTCAGGGATACCGAGTTCATAAAAAATAGCCCGCAGTTCCTTTTCGACAGTTCCGATCTCTTTACCCGGATGATACTGCTTAATTTCATTGATAAAATCTGTAATGAGAGAAGCAAAGCCTATTCCTTTGCCGGAAATGTGTGAAATTATGACTGGTATAAGGTGATGAGATATTACGTTTCTGTCTCCGCGGAGAGAATAGAGCCGTTTTGAGACCTGTTTAATCGTCATCATCTCAGGAGGGATGTAACAGCCACCAGTAATTCTCTGTAATGTCTGCTGAGCATCCCTTACCTTTGCCGGTGTAGGAGCAACATAGAGGATTCTTGAATAATCAGGGCCTTTTGTTTTTTCAACTGCTGCTTTAAGAAGTGCCCCAGTAGACCCTCTGTATCGGAAGGGGATATAAAAGACTTTAGTAGACATCTCCCAAATTCTTTATATTTATTATAACATCCCTATCCTCCTCTTACTAAGGGGTGGTCTCTATTGGGGTTTGTAGATTGCTATTTTGTTTTGAATACGGTTATTATTGAAACACTTACATAAAAGGAGGATCAGATGGTCATAGGTAAGCCCCTTTTTACAAGAGAGCAGATACAGGCTCGGGTTAAAGAACTTGCAGAGAGAATATCAAATGATTACGCTAACAAGAATATTCTGGCTGTAGGAATTCTTAAAGGTGCTTTCATGTTTTTTTCAGACCTTGTCAGGGCTATTCAGGTCCCTCTTACAGTTGATTTCATAATAGCCTCAAGTTATGTAAAGACTGATACCACAGGAGAAGTGAAGATTTACTATGATATTAGAGAAGATGTTTCAGACAAGGATGTGCTCTTTATAGAGGATATTATCGATTCTGGTATTACACTCAATCAGATAAGAGAAAGGGTTCTTGCAAGGAGCCCTAAGAGCCTGAAGATATGTGTATTCCTGGACAAAAGAGAAAGAAGAGTGGTGGATGTTCCCCTTGATTATGTAGGTTTTGAGATACCGAATGAATTTGTCGTTGGCTACGGACTCGACTATGATAACAAGTTCAGGAATCTTCCCTATATAGCAATATTCAAGAAGTCTGTTAAAAATGTAAAATAAGATACCTCGTCAGAAATAAAGAGTCAGGAAATCCCCGTTATGTTTGAACTTACAGTAGAGACTACATTCTCAGCAGCCCATCAGTTAAAGGGGTATATGGGAAAGTGTGAACGGCTTCATGGTCATAACTGGAAAGTTCAGGTTCATGTCATCGCAGAAAGGCTTAATGAAATAGACATCGCAATAGATTTCCAAGAGCTTAAGAGGCTTGCCAATGAAGTTGTTTCCACTCTTGACCACAACATCCTGAATGAAATATTTCCCTTTACTGAAAAAAACCCATCCTCCGAGAACATCGCAAAATGGATCTACGACTCCCTGAGGAAAAAAATAAATAATGAAAACATTCATCTCTCTGCTGTAACCGTCTGGGAATCAGAGACCTCTTCTGCCACATACTATGAAACCTGAAAAGAGCTTTGCTGAAGATCTGATACATCTTGCCCTCAGGAAAGGTGCAGATGAGGCAGAGGCTTACATAAAGTCTTCAAAGAATCTTTCCATCGAGATAAAGGATCAGAAGATAGACGCCCTCGAATCATCTCTCAGTTTCGGATATTCTCTGCGTGTTATAAAAGAGAGAAGACTTGGCTTTTCTTATTCAACGGACAGGGATGATATTGAATCTGTTGTGGAAAAGGCGGTAGAAGCTGCAAGGTGGGTTGATAGAGATGAATACCTGGAACTACCCGAAACATCTGATTCAGCCAGGGTAGAAATATTTGATCCCAAGATAAGTTCGATAAGTGAAGAGGAGGCTGTAGGAAAGGTCTCTCTTCTTGAGAAGGCAGCATACGAAGAAGATGAAAGAGTCAGAAATATTAGAAAGGCACGTGGGACTTTTCTCACCTCGGACATCATCATAATGAATTCTAAAGGTATAGATCAGCAGTATTCTACAACAGCGTGTACAACCCAGATTATGGTTAAGGCAGAAGATGAACGTGACAGCCAGATGGGCTGGTATTTCATGGGTTCCAGGTTTCTGGATAAGGTCTCATTCAGGGATGCAGGTCGGAATGCCGCAAGACGGGCTGTACAGCTTCTCGGCTCAAGAAGGATGAATGCCCAAAAGACACCTGTGATCCTCGATAAGTTAGTAGCTGTCGAGTTTATGGGAATATTTGCATCATCCCTCTCATCAGAGAATGTGCAGAAAGGGAAATCTCTTTTATCGGAAAAATTGGGGAAAAAGGTTATCAGCCAAAAGATAAGCATGATTGACAACGGGCTTCTCCCTGGCAACTTCGGTAGCAGGCCTATTGATGACGAAGGAGTTTCTTCAAGAGAAAAGACCCTGATAAGAGGGGGTACTCTTCTAAGCTATCTCTATAATACATACACAGCAAAGAAGGACGGGGTTTCATCAACAGGCAACGCCGTAAGGAGTGGATTTTCTGGACTTCCTTCTGTCGGGATATCAAATCTATATATCGAGCCTGTCTCGAGGACCGACGTCATGAGTTCCGGGGAAATATTCAGAGCAGCAGATAAATGTCTCTATATTACAGAAGCAATGGGAATCCACACCGCTAATCCAATTTCAGGGGAATTCTCTATAGGTGTCTCAGGGCTCTGGATTGAAAAGGGCGAAATAGCATTTCCTGTTAAGGAAGCAGTGATTTCCGGGAATATCTTATCCTTTTTTGAAAATATAGAAGCAGTGGGAGATGACCTCACGTTTTTCGGTAATATAGGTTCCCCATGTCTTCTCTTCGGTCCTACTGATATCAGTGCCTGATTAACTTCTAAAATTGCCTTCTTTTCTGTTAGAATGAATACCGCAGCAAGCTGCGAGGTATCAAATTATCCCCTCCCTTGACGGGAGGGGATTGAGGGATCGATGGGGAGGGAATTTTAAGAGAACCGCGAAGCAGTGCTTCGAGGAATTCTTTTGATTAAATAGAACCAGGAAGTTAGAATTTTAACTTCTTACTTTCTGTTTCCTACTTCTCATTTTAATAAGATGGAGGATAAACAATGGATTACTTTTTAACGGAAGACCAGGTGATGATAAAAGATTTGACCAGGCAAATTGCTGAAGAAAAGGTTATTCGTGTTAGAGAAGAACTTGATGAAAAAGAAGAATTTCCATGGGAGATCATGAATGTCCTTGCCCAGTCTGACCTCTTCGGTCTCTATATACCAGAAGAGTATGGAGGACTCGGAAAGGGATCTCTTGAGTTGTGTATAGCTGTTGAGGAACTATCAAGGGCATGCCTTGGTGTCTCAACAACATATGCAGCAAATGCTCTCGGTACATACCCGATTCTTCTTTTTGGGTCTGAAGAACAGAAGAAAAAATACCTTCCTGATATTGCAGCAGGGAAGAGGCTCGTTGCCTTTGCCCTCACTGAAGCGAATGCAGGAAGTGATGCTGCGGGGATACAGACAACGGCAAAACTTGAAGGTAATGAATATGTACTAAATGGAACAAAGCAGTGGATTACCAATGGGGGAGAAGCAGAGATTTATACTGTCATAGCCATGACAGACAAATCGAGAGGTGCAAGGGGCGCTTCTGCATTTGTTATCGAAAAAGATACCCCTGGTTTTCATTTTGGAAAAAAAGAGAAGAAGATGGGTATACGGGCATCATCTACAAGGGAACTCATTTTCGACAATTGCAGGATCCCCAAGGAAAATATTTTGGGTAAAGAGGGATTGGGTTTCATTGTAGCCATGAGGACCCTCGATAACTCAAGAACGGGTGTTGGTGCACAGGGTGTTGGAGTAGCGCAGGGCGCCTTTGAAGAGGCCCTCAAGTTTGCCAGACAGCGTATTCAATTCGGGCATCCCATAATCAGTTTTCAGGCTGTCCAGCACATGCTTGCTGACATGGCCATAGAGATAGAGGCTGCGAGGGCTCTTGTGTATTCTATTTCACGATACATAGATAGTGGGGCAAAGGATATAACAAAGGAATCTGCTATTGCAAAGGTCTTTGCAACAGACATGGCTATGCGAATCACGACAAATGCAGTCCAGGTTATGGGCGGTTCAGGGTATATGAGGGAGTATCCTGTTGAGAAGATGATGCGCGATGCAAAGATCCTCCAGATTTATGAAGGTACAAATCAAATACAGAGGAACGTAATAGCCCAGTCCCTGATAAAAGAGTCAGCAAAAAATAAAGCAACATAAAATAGTTAAACAGTTAAACAGTTTAATGGTTAAATGGTTTTAAACCCTTTACCTTTCAACCTTAACCCTTTAAACCATTCAACCTTTAAACCGTAGATGTTTTTGATCCTCGAATCCTTGAATCCTCGAACCCTGTTTAACACCCCCTGATTATCCTCATTACCTCTTCATCACTTACATCGTACCAGTTTCTGTATGCCTCAGCAACAGCGTAAGGGAAGCCTTCTCTAATATTAAGACAGTAAAGAATATCTACAAAAGGAGAGATATTCTTGACAGTTCTATGAGAACCAGTTGGGACCGCGACAACGATTTTAGCAGGGTTGCGTTTTTTAACATATTCAATAGCGGCAATCATTGTGTATCCTGAGGCAAGGCCATCATCTACGAGGATCGCTGTTTTCTTTTCTAAGGAAGGAAACTCCCTCCCTTTTCTGAATAATTCATTTCGTTTCTTGAGTGTCTCTTTTGTCTTTTCAATCTGGGAAGTAATCACTTTTTCTGGAAGTTCGAGATGACTGAGAAGTTCATCGTTGAATATTACATATCCATCGAGATTGATTGCTCCAAAACCTGCCTCGGGATTCCAGGGTATCTGAATCTTTCGAACTATCAAAAGGTCAAGATTAAGGGATAGGGCATCCTTTATCTCTTTCCCAACAGAAACACCTCCTGCAGGTATTGCAAGCACAATGGAGTTAGATCCCCTGTACTCTAAAAGAAATTCGGAAAGCCTCCTGCCCCCATCTTCCCTGTCTTCAAAGACAAATACTTTATTTCTCAGTTTCTTGTCTTCTATTATTTCGCCCATTTAATCATCAAAAAGGACAAGGGTTCCAGAATTCAAGGGTTCAAGTGCAAATTACCACCTGTTTTACTAATGACTCCTTCATAATAAATGTCCTCCGCATCCGTCACTTTCTCTGTCACTTCCGCTCTTGTACCCGCTATGTCGGAGATCAGTCGGTCCCGAAAGCTTTCGGGATTTCGATTCTCTGTCATCCTGGCTCGTCCAGGATCTTTCTTCACGATTCCGAACAAGTCGGAAGGATTCCAGACAAGCTGGAATGACAGTCAACAAAAGAGCCGGAATGACAACTTTCAACAGAGATAGGATATTAGCTTTGCATGAATCATAGTTTACCTGAATCCTTGAACCCTCGAATCCTTGAATCCTATTCATAATTTATGCTATGCAAGTAGATGTACATTCCCTATCCTCACATTTTTGACCCCCTCTTCTTGAGCAATCTTGAGACACCTCATTGCAACGGCCTTTGTTGTTAAAGGTATGTCCGACATATAGAAATGAGGATAAAAGGCAAGGAGGCTGTAAGGTATATCAGGGTTTACAGAAGCGATGAATCTTGCAATAGCCATTATCTCGTTTTCATCTATATAGCCTGGCACAAGGAGAGTGCTTGCAATAAGAAGGGGAGGGACTGGTCTCACATTGATCTTTTCTCCAACTCTTGAAAAATTTTCCAAGGTTCTTTTATTTGTAACACCTGTCAGGGCTATGTGGAGATTTTCATCCCATGCCTTCAGATCAAACTTTATACAACCACCGGAATTGAGAGAGAGGTCTGTCATCTTATCAAGGAGTCCCCTGTTCATGGAACCATTCGTCTCCCAGCATATCCTGAGGATTCGTCCCTTATTTTTCTCGAGAGCTAGCTTCGAAGCCTTGAGCGCAAAGGGTAGTTGAGGTGTTGGATCACCTCCAAAATAACAGATACAGGAAGTCTTTTCATCAACATCTGAAACGAGTTTATCTACAGAAGTAGTCTGTGGCTTCAGGGTCTCCCTTCTGAAGTGCCAGTTCTGGCAATAAAGGCAATTGAGGGAGCAGGCATGGAAAAATACAGCAAGATTTTTATATCCCTTTTCAGGTCCGGGTGAGTATGCATACTCTGGATATCCTTCTCCTGTCCCTCCAGGGCATACCCAGTCGGCAACACAATTTGTAGGAAGGGGGTCATGATACCATGAGAGTTTCCCCTCCTCAGGGGATACTCCTGTAAGTCTTCCGCCTTCATTTTTCCTCAGCCCACAGTATCCTGTCCCGTTTTCTGGAATCCTGCATTCATTCACGCAGATTTTACAGGGAATACCCTGAGAATCTTTTGGGGGATTCTCCGGAAGACCAAAGGCAGACCTGCTCATCCTGTGAGCCTGCATTGATAGACGGAGGGCATTCTCAGGTCTTTCCCTTATACATTTAAGACATACGCCAAGCTCCGTTGAGATAGAAGACGAACTACTATTGCATATTTTACACTGAGCCATTTATCCGATTTTCCACAAGTAAATTTTATAAATGAATATTTAGTAATCCCCCTCCATCCCCCTTTAGAAAAGGTGGATTATACCTAGTTTTTCTTATAGCAACATAATAGTTATTCCCCTCTTTGTTAAAGAGGGGGTAGGGGAGATTACTAATTATGTTTCATTAAATAAATCCTACTTTAAAAAGTCCACTATCCTTCTAAATAATGCTTCCTTGTCATAATGGTATGACTCCTCTTCAGTATCTCTGGGTCCTACCTTCTTTATTCTCTGCCGAGGAATACCCATCGGTTCTAACTTTGTAAAGACATTGGGGACATTTAAGAATCTTGAGATTTTATTGAATTGGGTTATGCCTCCCCTGGTTCCTTCATGATGTAAAGACAGGAGGAGTAGGTTTTTAGCCCTTGTAACGCCCACATAGAAGAGGCGGCGTTCTTCCTCAATCTCATCCTCATCATCTAACGCGAAGGCAACAGGCAAAATACCATCCATCATGCCAATGAGGAATACGCACTCCCATTCCAAACCTTTTGCCCCGTGGATTGTTGATAAGGTAAGTGGTTTTTCCTCTTCAGGTGTCGATGGCTCTACCCTCCAGATTCCCCTTTCAGGTGGTTCAATAGCAAAATCTGATAGGAGTTCTTCCAATGAATCGTACTTCATGGATATCTGCCTTAAGGTTTCTAAATCATTCGCTCTCAGGTGCCAATCATCAAATTTATCTCTTAGGATAGGGTTGTAATAATCGAGGGTTACATCGAATTTATCTCCAACCTGTAATGTTTCATCAGAGGCAGTCTTCAGGGCAGTTTCGAGTCTTGCCAAGCCTTCGGAATAACTGTACCCCTTTTGATATTTATAAAAGACCTTCTCAACAATTTCTTGGGGGGAAGAACAGGCAACGATTTCCTTTAATATCCGCCCACCTATTTTAGGACCTATTCCCTCGATGAGCATGAGTATCCTGTTCCAGGCAAGTTCATCTTTTGGATTTGCTATCACCTTCAGATGAGCCATCGCATCTTTCACATGGGCCATTTCATAGAATTTCAGTCCGCCGAATACGATAAAGGGAATATTCCTTCTGCTTAATTCTGCCTGAAGAGGGATCGAGAGATAAGAGGAGCGAAACAAAACGCTCTGATGGCCAAAGGCAATGCCTTCATCCCTCTGCTCCTTGATCTTCCCGGCTATCCATTCTGCCTCATTATAAGCATCCTTGAAGAAAAGGACCTGGGGTTTCTCCCCAATCAGTTTCTTAGCTGATACGAGACATTTAGAATATTTATTCTTCATGTTTTCCAGAACAGCGTTAGCTACATCTAGAACAGACTGGGTGCTCCGATAATTTTCCTCCAGTTTTATGATCTTGCACTCCGGAAATCTTTTTGGAAATTCCATGATATTTTCATGGGTGGCACCTCTGAAGCCATAGATACTCTGTGCATCGTCACCAACGATCATTATGTTCCTATTTTTTTCGGCTAAAAGGTATGTGATATCTCCCTGTAATTTATTCGTGTCCTGATATTCATCAACCATGATAAATGTAAATCTTCTGGAGAGGCGATCTTTGATGTC
Organism: uncultured Nitrospiraceae bacterium; assembly: GCA_964558725.1. Lineage (GTDB taxonomy): Bacteria > Nitrospirota > Thermodesulfovibrionia > Thermodesulfovibrionales > SM23-35 > DASPRG01. Next base: position 13,797 of record CAZLFE010000006.1, read on the forward strand.
TTCATTCTCAAGTAAGAGCCTGAGATATATGAGCAGATCATCATAGTCTAAATAGTTAGAATGTATCTTGTATTCTGCATACTTTTTTCGAAGTGCATCTATTTCAGAGGCGTATTCAAGAAAATGAGGATATTCTTTCTTTAAAACCTCTTCTACTGAGATATATTTATTAACAGAGATGCTTATGATATTCCTTAAGGTGTTTTTCCTCGGAAATCTTTTTTCTTTCTCAAAAAAACCGAGATCGGTACAACACCTGTGGATTGCCTCTTCAGCATCGCCTTCATCAAGGACAGTGAACGAATCAGGGAATCCCATGGTTTTTGCATACTTCTTCAATATCTTGTACCCAAAGGAGTGAAAGGTTCCGCCTTCAATATTTTTGCACCGGGGGTCATGTTTAGAAGCACGGGAAATCATTTCACGAGCTGCATTTCTCGTAAACGTCAGGAGGAGAATGGAGTTCGGGCTGATGTCGTTCTGAACAAGATGCAAAACACGGTATTCAATAACTCTTGTTTTGCCAGAACCTGCGCCGGCTATGACAAGAACAGGTCCGTAAATTGTTGTAACGGCTGCAAACTGAGAGGGATTAAGTTGTTTTTTCAGATCCATTTATTAATTCTAAAACAAATTCAATGAACATCGCAAAAATCATTGCAAAGAGTCTGGTAGAATCAAAATAAAAAGGAAGCAATTTTATTGTAGAGCTATTTCGAGCCAAGCAACGAATGACAAAGGAGTGTCTTGCTGATTTTATTCGCGGGCTCTATAGGCATTTCGTTCGGATTATAGATAGGTGAGCTTCTCCTGCAGATAGAGGTCTTTAAAAATAGATATTACCTCATAAAATCTCTTTTTGTCTATTCCGAGTTTTTCTCTCAATATTTCTTCTCCAAGATCAAGGTCTGGCATAGGGTTTCTATATCCAATGCCCAGTCTGACACAGAAGGCATCTGATAATGCAACGGCTGAACACAATGAACTCTCATAAAGATCTCCGCCAAAGATATCATCTGAAGACCAAGCATGATGTTTACGAATGACATTACAGAGTATCTCAGGAAACCCCCATTTTTCTGCCATCAGGGAACCTACCTCAGCATGGTCGAACTCAAAAATTTCCTTCTCTATAGAGGCGTAAGGTTCTCTTCTCTCATAAACCATCTGTGAAACTATAGAATATTTTTCCGGTTTACTGTTGTTCATGATGACTTTTCCTACATCATGCAGAAGTCCCGTTACTACAGCTTCTTCCCTTTTGAGAAAGGTAACCTCTCCTGCTATTAAGCCTGCAGCTATGGAGACAGCAAGACTGTGTTCCCACTGTTTTTGTTCAAAAATCCCGAATCCCTTATAAACTTCTCTGGTAGATGCTGCGAGAACAACATACTTTACCGTGTTAAAACCTATGATTGTAAGTGCCTGTGACACTGTATCAATGTCCCGGCTGACTCCATAGAATGCGGAGTTTGCTATCTTTAGTATCCTTGTTGCCATCGCCTGATCAGCCATTATCGCTCTCTGAAGGTCTTCCAGAGTAGAATTAGGACTATCAATGAGATTCATGACTTTAAAAGCCACCATTGGCACAACTGGAATATCACATGATTTCAGAATAAGTTCTTTAGGCAGCATTACAGTCTCTTTATTATTTATAATATATAAAAGTGATTTTGTCTATATTTTTCACAAATTAAGTTTAATATTCTTGACAACCTGACAGATTGAGAGTTAAATAATGCATAGAGGATTAACATGTTTAATAACTCCTCTCAGTTAGTTCATATCACTGCTAATTCTGCCATCCTCGAGGGGGTTCTTGATGTCCTTCGAGAATCGCAGGCTCTGGTAATCTTTGCCCACGGTAGTGGCAGCAGCCGTCACAGCAAGAGAAATAAGTATGTAGCACAAGTGCTCCGTGAAGCTGGGCTGGGTACACTACTTTTTGATCTGCTCACGAGAGAAGAAGACGCTATCTATGAAAATCGCTTTGATATTCCTTTGCTGGCAAAACGTCTAACTGCAGTTACCAGATGGATCAAAGAACAGCCGCAAACCAGAAAGCTCAAGATAGGCTATTTTGGAGCTAGCACAGGAGCCGCGGCTGCCCTCCTTGCAGCAGCTGAACCTGCCTCAGAAGCAGGTGCAATTGTCTCACGCGGCGGTCGCCCTGATCTCGCAGAAAAAGCCCTTAAACTTGTCAGAGCCCCGACCCTTCTCATCGTCGGTGGCGATGATTATATTGTTATCCAACTGAATCAGCAGGCGTATAATTTTATCAGGGCGGAAAAAGAGTTAAGAATTATTCCAGGTGCATCGCACCTTTTTGAAGAACCTGGCACATTGGAGGAAGTAGCACGTCTTGCAGCAGAATGGTTCAAGAAGCACCTCCTTAAAATGGAAGAATAAGAAGAGAGGAGAACCAAGGGTTCAGAAAGGAAGGGCATCAGCTATTTTAATTCATGAGGAATGACAACTGCTGGTATCTTCGTCTTTTTCATAACATCTGCACTGAGCCATTCAGTAACAACCTTTCCCCGGTCAGCACCCATAATG
>CAZLFE010000006.1:16365-38194 GCA_964558725.1 uncultured Nitrospiraceae bacterium
CGCTTTTTCTGCTTCAGCAGTCTCAATAATGGCTGATACGATATCAGCTTTTTTAAAAATCTTCTTTACTTTTACTTTTGCTTTCTTTCCCGCTTCAGAAAAATAATTAAGAGCCTCTTCTCCTTTTTTTGCCTGATTTTCTCTCTTCATGACATGCAAGGCAATTAAATCAGCCCCTAACCTTTTGGCAATAGTAATAATATAATCTGCCTTCTCTTTAGCAGATATAGGTCCTGCAATGGCAGCTAATACCTTCATTCTCACTTACCTCCTTTAACTACATTGTTGATACTTTTTCCGAAACTATAATTACTGAAACCTCGTAATTACTTAAACAACGAGGATACTATACCATTATTTAAGTTTTATAGAATACAAAAATGAATTGAGACAATAACTAATAAGAGAAAGATTATAAGCCGTCAAATCCTTATGCGTTGCCCTCTTCTTAACCTTATCAATCCCGCTTCAAACCTTGTGAAAAGAAGGCTTTTCCTGTTGTACTCATTTAAAGATATACCGAGATTTTGGGCTATATTTCTCACTATTGGCAAAGGCTCTGGATCGGCCTTTCTCCAATGAGGTCTCAATTCCCTGAGAAAAATATTCATTGTTACAGGACCAATACCATAGAAATTCAATAATTTTTTTTCCAAATCCTTAGCATCCCTGGATACTCCGTGCAATTTCTTCAGGCTTCCATCATATTCCCTGATAAGGGTTTCGCAAATTTTCAGGATCTTTGTGGATGTTTTAAAATCATAGCGGACATAGCCTCCTTCTCTCATAATGGGATTTACCAGAAAATCCCAGCCTGCATCTAATATCTTCTGTGGCTCCAGGAGATTATATCTTTCAAAGGTTCTGTATGTATTCTTCGCAATGCTTTCAGTTATCCTTGCTCCATAGAGTATACTCGCTAAAAACCATTTAAAAAGTTCTTCATCGCTGTTCTTCTTTAAATCAATTCCCAACTCCTCGGAATACAATAGGCTTCTTTTTAATTCGTCTATATTGGGCATTTGTAAGATCCTTTTGTGAGATTATACCATCTTCAAATGGTGTAATCTAATTATCAAAAGTATAGCCGCTCTATGAGTCGCAGACAACCTTAAGTTGCGTGTATTTAAGTAATTGTTACTAATAAGACCAGAAGTAAAGCCACTTGCATGTCATTCCCGCTTGTCGGGAATCTTTCTGACCCATCGATTATTAAAGGGCACCAGAAGGATTCTGGACGAGCCAGAATGACAATACTTAATCCATAAATGTGGTTTTACTTATGAACTCCTTAGTAACTCACGTTTCAAATGAATTTAAACGCAGGCTAAAGCTTACGGCTACAGGGTTTTATAATGGCCCCTGTACACTTTGGATGAATTTTTTAAAGCTTTGCAGGTATACTTTATCAAAAGAGTAGAAGAAACCAGCATATTAATCATAAGAAAAATAAAAGAAAGCGATGCAGAGAAATTTTTGAACCTTTGTAAGAAGATTGATGCAGAGACACAGTTCATGAAGTTTGAATCCGGTGCAAGATCTACCACAATCGACGAACAGAGGGATGAAATAAAAGATATCTTCTCGAGAAAAAATCAAACAATTTTCGTTGCTGAAAAAGAGGGTCAACTGATTGGATATTTAGCAGCCTATGGAGGAAGGTATAAGAGAAACAGACACAGTGTCTATGGCATTACTGGAATCCTTCAGGCCTTTACATCCCAGGGTATAGGAACAAGGCTTTTTGAGGAATTGGAAAGATGGGCAAGGGAAAATAGGATTCATCGCCTTGAGCTTACTGTTATGGCTCATAATGAGACGGCTCTTGCCCTCTACAAAAAGATGGGTTTTGAAATAGAGGGAAGGAAACAACATTCCCTTGTCATTAATGGTTCTTACGTTGATGAATACTGTATGGGCAAACTGCTTTCGTAAAACTTATTTTAGTTACTGTATGTCACCCTGAACTTTGTTTCAGGGTCTCCGAAACCTATATATTAGATGCTGAAACGAGTTCAGCATGACAGATAAGTAAAAAAATTACATAACATGCCGTTTAGTGAAAGAATTCCTTGAAGCTCTGCTTCGGGGTGCGATATGTTTGTCATTCCCGCTTGTCGGGAATCCTTCTTTGGATACAGAGTTACAGAAAGATTCCGGACGAGTCGGAATGACAGATTCGATACCTCGCAGCTTGCTGCGGGGTAGTTCATTTCTTAAATTTCCTAAAAACAGTTCACTTTTCAATCGTAAATAACAAAATTTGTACTGGCTCTTGACAATTATGCTTTCTTCATGTCTATTATTGTATATAGTAACAGAAGGGTAAATTTCCTTAATGCTTAAATAATAACTTTCTTATTCCTGTTCCTTTTCCTATGGCACGAATACATATAGACTAACGACCACGCTCAAACCTTTAGATTTAGTGTAATGAAAGGATATTATGGGGGTAGCAACTCTTGAAAGAAAGCTCACCCAATCCTCAGAAGGCCTATCTAATCTTACATTAGACAACGGCTCCCGTATTGCAGTTATAGGCAGTGGTCCCGCAGGATCCCTCTTCAGTTTTTTCCTTCTGGACATGGCCGAAAGGATCGGAATTGATGTCCATTTAGACATATTTGACCCTAAAGACTTCTCACTCCCTGGTCCCTATGGTTGCAACAAGTGTGGTGGAATTATTTCTGAGTCTCTGGTTCAGATGCTTGCTACTGAAGGCATTAACCTGCCTTCTTCAGTAGTACAAAGGGGAATAGACTCATATGTCCTTCATATGGACATCGGTACAGTTCGCATCGATACCCCACTCCAGGAGAAAAGGATAGCAGCAGTTCATCGGGGCAGTGGCCCACGGGGCACTATGGAAAAGAAATGGCAAAGCTTCGATGGTCACCTCCAGGGTCTGGCTATTGCTAAGGGAGCTCACTTACTCCGTGAACGGGCGGATGAAGTCAAATGGAAAGATGGCCGTCCACAGGTCAAGACAAAAGACGGCGAAACAGAAACCTATGACTTGCTTGTATTTGCTACCGGTGTCAATACCACTACTTTAAAGCTTTTTGAAGGGCTCGTTCTGGGGTATAAGCCTCCCCGGACAACGAGGGCTTTTGTCTGCGAACTCCATCTTAATGAAGAAATGATGAATCGATATATCGGGAATTCCATGCACGTATTTTTGATAGATTTACCTCGGCTGAAATTTGCTGCCCTTATTCCCAAAGGTAATTGTGTAACAATGTGCCTTCTTGGAAAGAATATTGATAAACCTCTTATACAATCCTTTCTTGATACTCCTGAAGTTAAGCAGTGCTTGCCTCCTGATTGGAAATTGCCAAAGGACTTTTGCAGGTGTTATCCATTGATAAGTGTCGGAGGCGCTGTCTATCCTTTTCACGATAGGGTTGTATTCATTGGCGATTCAGGCGTAACGAGGTTATATAAGGACGGAATTGGAGCAGCGTATCGCACGGCAAAGGCAGCTGCAAAGACTGCCATCTTTGAAGGAGTTTCAACAAAAGATTTCCGCAGGCATTATTGGCCGGTTTGCCAGGCTATCTCTTCTGATAACAGTATAGGGAAAGCTATTTTTCTTATTATGCATGTGATACAAAAATTTCGTTCTGCTCGCCGTGGTGTTCTCCGCATGGTTATCACAGAACAACATCAAAAAGGTGGACACCGAAGAATGAGCTCAGTGCTCTGGGATACATTCACCGGGAGTGCTTCCTATCGTGATGTCTTTCTCAGAACTCTCCATCCTTTATTTCTGGAAAAATTTCTCTGGCATACCGTTGTTAGCATGGGATCATAAAATGTTTGTAAATGGCAAAGAGGCTGTATGGAAACAGGTGAATTAGGTAAGGTATACAAGAACGGAGAGATCATTGTCCGTCAGGGAGATGTGGGAGACTGCATGTATGTGGTTCAGTCAGGACAGGCTGAAGTAATTAAAGAAAAAGAAGGCAAAGAACTACAACTGAATGTTTTAGGTGAGGGAGGTATCTTCGGTGAAATGGCGCTCATAGACAAGGAGGTTCGATCAGCAACAGTAAGGGCTTTAGGAGAAGTAAGGATACTGACTGTTGATAAGAAGACCTTCCTCCGCTTGATGTCAAAAGATCCAACTGTTGCTTTCAGCATTGTACAGAAGATGTCTCACCGTATTCGAGAATTGAGTAATGAGTTAGTAAAGTTGAAATTCGGTTGTTAAAAGGGAAAGTTTCAAGATATGAAGGATGTGTACTGAGGAGTATTTCATTTCTCATGATAACGAAACAGCTGCCAATAACTAAAATAACCCTTCCTGTTCTTTCAGGTATTTTTCAAAGGAAGAGGCTCTTTCAACAGATAGAAAGCAGCAGAGATAGACCTATTATCTGGGTATCCGGGCCTCCTGGTAGCGGGAAAACAACACTCGTTGTGAGTTATCTTGAAGCCCAAAAATTTCCCTGCCTTTGGTACAGGGTAGATGAGGGAGATGTTGACATCGCAACCTTCTTCTATTACATGGGCATCGCAGCCAAAAAGGCAGCACCTCTTAAAAGGAAACCCCTTCCACTCTTCACTCAAGAATATCTCCAAAGTATACCTACATTTACGAAGCGGTATTTTGAGAATCTTTACAGCAGACTTATCCCCCCCATTAAAAAGGGGAGCAATAAAGGGGGTTTTATCATTGTCTTCGATAACTACCAGCAGGTACCTTCTGAATCAACCTTTCATGAAGTTATACGAGAAGGACTGAGCGTTGTTCCTGAAAAGATAAATGTTATTGTCATCAGTCGGGAAAGTCCTCCTCCTCAACTTGTCCGATTGCAGGCGAATAGTAAAATGAGTTTTCTGGGATGGGACGAAATCCGGTTTACTCTCGATGAATCGAGAGAGATTGTTCAGATGAAAAGACGTGGCGGGCTGACTGACAAGATACTTCTGCAATTGCATAAAAAAACAGAAGGGTGGGCTGCCGGACTGGTACTCATCATGGAGATGTCAAAAATTAAGAATGTCGATTACCCATTATCGAACAAACTTGTACCGGAGGAAATCTTTGACTATTTTGCGAGCGAGATTTTTAATAAAACAGACAGAGAGACACAGGACTTTTTACTCAAAACGGCTTTTCTCTCCCAGATAACCCAACATATGGCTGAAGAGCTTACCGGTAATCCCAATGCTCATCTCATCCTATCCGATCTTTACCAAAAGAACTACTTTATCCAGAGGTATGGTAATGTTACTGAGGTTTATCAATACCATCCTCTCTTTCGTGAATTTCTGTTAGCACGAGCCAAAATGACCTTTACCGCTGAACATGTCTCTCAAATGCAGCATACTGCGGCGGTAGTCTTAAAGGCTCATGGTCAGAATGAAGATGCTATAGGGCTTTTTCGTGAGGCAGGGGAGTGGATCGAGGTGGTCCGATTGATATTAAAGCAGGCTCCAGCTATGGTTGCTCAGAGCAGATGGCAGACACTGGAGGCCTGGATAGGAATCCTGCCGAGCACAATAGTTGAGCAGGACCCCTGGTTACTCTATTGGCTTGGTGTCTGCCTTATTCCATTTAACCCTACCGAAAGCCGTGACAAATTTGAGAAGGCATTTGAGTTATTTAAGACTCAAAAGGATGCGTCCGGTATATTTCTGGCATGGTCGGGAGTGGTCGAATCTATTATGTACGGTTATGAAGGCCTGAAACCGCTTGACCGTTGGTTTTCCATTCTCGAAGAACTATTGAGCAAGTTCAAAGAATTCCCGTCCGAAGAAATAGAAGCGCGGGTAACTTGCAGCATGATCAGAGGTCTTGCGCTCAGGCGACCGCCTTATTCTTCCACGGAATCGTGGGCGGACCGTGCTCTTAAAATTGCTCAAACATGCTCGAACATTAATCTAAAAATAGAATCCCTTATCAACATTGCCTGTTATTGGTACAGTGGAGTTGAATTACAAAAATTGGAAATTATTCTCGACTCAATAAGGGAATTGTTGCAGCGCACTGACTTACCTCCATTGACCCGTCTTACTTTGATCTGGTTAGAGGCAGCGCATGCCAACCTGACATCGATGTATGATCATTGCTTGAAAGTCATTTCCTATGGTCTTGAATTAGCTAACGCCACAGGGATCCACGTCATGGACTATATGTTGATGGGCCATGGTGCGCTCAGTTCCCTGAAAAAAGGCGATTTTGAAACTGCGAAAACATATCTTCGGAAAATGGCGTCTTCTTTGCACTTGGAAAAGGCTTGGGGAGCAGGTTTTTATCACTATGTTGCAGCCTGGGAAGCCCTCTATTGTAAAAATCTGGCACAAGCCTCTCTGCATTCGGAACAGTGTTTAAAACTCTGCGAGGACATGGGGAATCCCTGGACCTTGTCTCTGGCCCATCTGCAAAGAGCTTTTGTTTGTCATGCCCTCGGAGAGGATGAAAAGCTGGCAGAGCATCTTGACAGAGCTTTTTTAATCGCGACACAGAGTAAAAACGAGTTTACTCATTTCGCATGCCTCTTAACAAAAGCACATTTTTCTCTGCAGAAAGGCGAAGAAACATCCGCTCTGGAATCACTTAGGGAAGGAATGCGGATTGGACGGGAGAGGGGCTTTGTTAACCTGTACATGTGGCTGCCGGGTGACATGGAGGACATTACGACAAAAGCCCTTGATGATGGTATTGAAGTAGCCTACGTCCAGGATCTTATCCGGAGAAATTCTCTTTTTCCCGAAAGCTCGCCTTTCGAGATTGAAAACTGGCCATGGCCTTTGAAGATTTTTACCCTTGGGCGGTTTGGATTAGTAAAGGATGGAAAGACTGTCCGATTTTCTGGAAAAATTCAACAGAAGCCTCTCTCTCTGCTTAAGTCATTGATTGCCTTTGGGGGAAGAGGCGTAAATGAGCATCAGATAAACGATGCACTCTGGCCTGAAGCCGATGGTGATGCAGCACATTCTACTTTTTCTACTACATTGCATCGATTGAGGCAATTGCTTGGCTATGAAAAGGCTATTCAACTTCAAGAAGGTAAAATAACCCTCGATGCCAGATACTGCTGGGTTGACACATGGGCATTTGAGCGAATCCTGTCACTTTCAGATGATCTTTACAATAAAGGTCAGACAGAGAAGGCTATTGAATTGATCCAAAAGGCTATTAATATATACAATGGGCATTTTCTGGAAGAAGAGCACCCATGGGCAATTTCCCTTCGTGAACATCTGCGAAACAGGTTTATGCGGAGTATAAGGAAATTAGGTCGCTACTGGGAAAAAATTGGGCAATGGGAAAAGGCGATAAACTGCTACCAAAAAGGGTTGGAAATTGACGATCTCGCTGAGGAATTTTATCAACATCTCATGCTCTGTTACCGGCATCTTGGACTCAGATCTGAAGCTATCTCAGTTTATCACCACTGCCGTAAAATCCTTTCTGCTACCCTGGGTATTGAACCTTCTCCTGAGAGCAAAGCCATTTACGAATCCCTCTTGTAAGCGAAACAAGGACTTAAGCTCAGAAGGCAAAAAGCCCTGAAGTGCTGAAGTATTTTTAGTCTTCAGAACTACAGTTCTTCAGCGCATCAGAGCTTCAGGGCTTCAGATCTTCGAAGCCTCCGTTCTTCAGCGCTCAATTCTAATCTGTAACCAATCTGTAAGTTTCGCTATGTTATGAATGTAGTCAAAAAATACTCATGAGAATCTATATTGTTAATATCTACCAAAGTGAGGAGAATAATCCTCACGACTTGGTAGGGATTGTAAAAGAGATCGGCGCTGAAGGGAAGAAAGCATTTACGAATTTTGATGAACTCTGGAAGATATTAAACCTTATGAAAAAAGAGCCAAATCGTTGCAAGAAGCACACGGATAGTAATGACAACAAGAGTACGACGAAAAACAGTATCAAGGACAAAGACAATGATCTCAAATACCCTGAACTTGTTGCCCGTATTAAAAATCAGTTCTCGTTTTCTGGAAACCAGGTCATTCCAAACCTCAGCGGTGAATATGTTGCCTTCGAAGATCTTTCTACCGGCAAATATCTTATCAAGCTCTGGCACGTTCGCACAGGAGTGGTCTTCGAGATAAGAGCAGGCATGGTATTCAACGCCCCAATGACACCGAAAGTGACAGCGCCATGCACACCGACAAACCCTAAATGTAAACGCTGATCACCGGGCTAAAAACGATAGTTACTTTTGCTGTGATATGTTGATACATTCTCCTACACTCCTCATCCTCCCCATAGCAAGGGAAGGTTTGGTATCTAAGTAAAGGAATGAAGGGATGTGGAGGGAAAGGTTAAGGAGTAATTATGAGAACCTATATCGTTCGTATTTACTGTTGTGAGAAGAAAGATCCTCGTAGCTTTGTTGGCGTGTTAGAGGAGGTTGGAGCTGAGGGGAAAAAGGCGTTTACAAATATTGATGATTTCTGGAAAATCCTGAATTGTAGGGTTTTGGCGGAAGAAGATGAGGATACCTCGCCTTCCTGAGAATTGGAAATAATCAGTGTTTTGTGCTAATCTACCTACAAATTCAGCTCTCCCGATAAATAATCAGAAGATGTCTGCTTCTGGTAGACTGAAAATATTTGCTGTTTTTTTTGATACAGAGGGGATAAATGGGGTAAATACTCTTGTATCGTTTTCTGAGTGTATCGTCTTTAGTCTCTGGTTTCAATTACTGAACTATCCAGCCTATGGATTTTTGCTTTTTTCTTATTCCTTCACAACTTACAACCAAAATTGCACATTTCTTTCTTTCCCCTCTGATTTATTAAATGGATCATCTTTTTCCTTCATTCCTGCGAAAGCAGGAATCCAGAGGGAGTCCTCCATATCAAGTAAGGTCAAGCTCTGCGGATGTAGTGATTCAATCAATGAATTGAATTCCAGTTTTCAAAGAAGTCCTGGATTCCGCATCGAGTGCGGAATGACACAGAAAGGTTGAATTCATAAAGGTTACATTCTTTAACTGTAAGTACATAGCGAGGTTTACTCAATGTCCCGTCTTTCTAAGGCTGTAATATTAGGTCTTCTCACAGGGATAATAGGGCTAATAATAGGACTGATCCCCTTTGGGCTTGACCTCGAGGAAAATGTAGGCCTGGATGTGTTGTTCAAGCTGAGGGGAGTCAGACAAGCTCCTCCTGATGTAATCATCGTCACTGTTGATAAAGTCTCCGCTGACAATCTCAACCTGCCTGACGACCTCAGAAAGTGGCCTCGCTCTTTTCACGGAAGACTTACGGAAAATCTGGTAGAAAGAGGTGCCACCGTTATCGTCTTTGACATCAGTTTCTTTGAACCAAGCTCTCCTAAGGAGGACAATGCATTTGCCGATGCAATGGAAAAAGCTCGCAACGTTGTGCTTTATAAATGCTTGAAAAGAGAGAAGATCCCTCTGACATTGAAAGGGAAATTGTCTTCAGGAGATCTCAACATTGTTAGTCTTGTGTCGCCAATTCCGCCCCTTTCGAAATCTGCAGCAGCCTTAGCTCCCTTTCCCCTGCCAAGGGTACCTGTGAAGATTAACCAGTACTGGACATTTAAGACGGCAGCCGGGGATACGCCGACTTTGCCAGTTGTAGTCTTACAAATCTTCGCAATGCAGGCATACAATGAGTTTATCTATCTGTTAGAGAAGGTAGATCCTGATCAGGCTGTAATATTGCCACGTAACAAGGATGAAATAATCACTACCAGAAGCTTCGAAAGACTCATTCATACTATTAGAGGGATTTTTGAAAACAAACCACAGATTGCGGAAAAGATGCTCAGGGAGTTGCAGACCTCACAATCTCTTTCTTTTGATCAGAAAAAATATCAATTGCTTCAATCTCTTATCAAGATGTACCAGAGCGCTAATAGTCAATATCTGAATTTCTACGGCCCTCCTCACACGATTTCTACGGTACCTTATTATCAAATTTTGAAATATCAGGAAGATGCAGTCGGTGAAAAAGATACCGATGTAAAAGGAAAGGCAGTATTTGTCGGTCATTCACCTCTCTCTCAGCAGGAACAGATAGACAGGTTCTACAGTGTTTTTTCACAACCCGATGGCCTGGATATCAGCGGTGTTGAAATTGCTGCAACTGCCTTTGCAAATCTGCTGGAAGATAAACCAGTCATACCCCTGAGCTCAGGTGCTTATATTGCCATTCTCTTCCTTTGGGGAGTGACAATAGGTATTATTTGTCGGTTTTTTACATCTGCAATTTGTCCCTTATTAGCAATAGGACTGAGCATCCTTTATCTTTTTTTTGCAGAGTATCAGTTTAAGACAGCAGGGATTTGGTATCCGACAGTCCTTCCTTTATTATTCCAGATGCCCGTTGCATTTTTTGGTGCTGTGGTATGGAAGTATGTCGATTCTATTAAGGAGAAAAAGAATATTAAAGAGGCTTTTCGACATTATTTGCCTGAGGATGTCGTAGATCAATTAGCGAAGAATGTCTCAACCCTCGGAGCAAGCCGTAAAGTTGTTTATGGAATCTGTTTGTCAACCGATGCAGAACAATATACTTCCCTGTCCGAAACCATGACACCAGAGGAGCTTGGAAGATTTATGAACAAATATTATGAGATAGTCTTTAGACCTGTAAAGCAACACGGTGGGACTGTGTCAGACATAAAAGGAGATTCCATTTTAGCATTATGGGTAGCAAGCCATTCTGAAGTCACTCCCAGGAACAATGCATGTCTTGCAGCACTCGATATTGCCAGTGCCATAAACCAGTTTAAGCAATCTTCCAATACCTTCCAACTCCCTACCCGTATTGGCTTGCATTCCGGGCACATAATGCTCGGAAGTGTTGGCGCTATGGACCACTATGAATACCGCCCTGTTGGAGATATCGTCAATACGGCATCACGTATAGAAGGTTTGAATAAGTACTTGGGTACCCGGATACTGGTGTCCGAAGAGGTTATCAATCAGCTTGGTGGTTTCCTGACAAGAAAGCTCGGCAATTTCCTCCTGGTTGGAAAATCGAAACCCGTTGTTGTTTATGAATTAATATGCCGCAAGGAAGAATCCCATGAACAGCAAAGAAGCGCTTGCGCAATCTTTGCCGAGGCGCTCGATGCTTTCAGAAGACAGTCATGGGATGAGGCGAGAGAGAAATTTCTTGAGTCCATCAGGTATGGAGACGACAGGCCTTCTCGCTTTTATCTTGGGCTTTGTGAGCACTACAAAATTAATCCACCCGGTAAATCGTGGGATGGGGTAGTTCACATGGATAAAAAGTAGGACGATCAGCGAGGCTTTGACAATAGAATGCTCCAATATTTTCCCCTCCCTTGACGGGAGGGGATGAAGGGGAGGGTGAAAGAAAGATTCCGGACAAGCCGGAATGACAAAAGAAGAAGGCATTGTAGAGAAATCTGTCATTCCTCCGCCAGAGGCGGGTCGGGAATCCTTCTTAATAGAGCTATTGTGAAGATGAATAAACGCTACGCTGTACAATTTATGGCCAATGCCAGGCCGACTTACATATTGGAATTAAAAAATAAACCAAAAAGGGGCGGGGTAATGAAAAAGATCAAAATATTCTTTTTAGCGATTGTCGTAATTACATCATCTCTTTTTCCCCATACAGCGATTGCTGAAACATGCAATCAATGGGTTGCGAAATTGGTCTCGGCACAGGGGAGCGTAGAGGCAAAGAGGGCAAGTGAAAAACAATGGCTTCCTGCGAAATTGAATGACACATACTGCCAGGGTGACATGATTCGTGTTCTTGAACGGAGCCGTGCAGCAATTATGCTGACAACCCAGCCAACCCTCCGGCTCAACCAAGATACCACCGTCACCTTTAATGGTGTGGAAAAGGAACAAACTTCTTTAATAGATCTCCTCAAAGGCGCTGTCCATTTCTTCAGCCGGTATCCCAGGAGTTTAAAGGTGACAACACCATATGTAAATGCCGCTGTAGAAGGAACAGAATTCTATGTAAGAGTCGAGACTGATAAAACATTCCTGTCCATATTCGAAGGACAAGTATTGGCCTCGAATAAAGCTGGCAGTCTTATGCTTGCCAGTGGTCAATCCGCAATTGCCGAAGCGGATAAAGCACCTGTTGCATATATTGTCGTTCGTCCACGCGATGCTGTTCAGTGGGCATTATATTATCCACCCACCATTTATTATCGTCCATCCGATTTTCAGGGTGTCTCCGAAACAGACTGGCAAACAATGGTTCGGAGATCGATGGAAGCTTACATGAAGAACGACCTGCAAAAAGCCTTCGACAGCATTAAAGGAGCGCCCGAAGATATCCGTGATCCACGCTTCTTCATATATCGAGCTTCATTGTTACTTTCAGTAGGACGTGTTGACGAAGCAAAACCAGACATTGAGAGGGCTCTGATTCTTGCACCGGATAACAGCAACGCAATCGCTCTTCAGTCAATCATAGCTATTACACAGAACGAAAAAGAAAAAGCCCTTACCCTTGCAAAGAAAGCCATCGAGACAGACCCTAAATCAGCCTCAGCGAGGATAGCACTCTCATATGCAGAACAGGCGAATTTTGATCTCAAGAGCGCACTCGATAGTCTCAAGGAGGCAGTGAAGCTTGAGCCTGAGAATGCCCTCGCATGGGCAAGATTGGCTGAACTCTATATGTCTTTCGGCGAGCTTGATCAAGCACTGGAAGCCGCAAACAAAGCGGTAAGCTTGAATCCCGATTTATCACGAACGCAGACAGTCCTGGGATATGCTTACTTGACTCAGGTAAACACAAAGGAAGCAAAGGCAGCTTTTGAGAAAGCGATCGAGCTTGATCAGGCAGATCCTCTTCCGAGATTAGGATTAGGATTGGCAAAGATAAGGGATGGTGATCTGCACGGAGGACGCAGGGAAATCGAGATTGCTGCAACCCTTGACCCGGGTAACTCACTCATCCGTAGCTATCTTGGCAAAGCATATTATGAAGAGAAAAGAGATAAGCTTGCAGCAGATCAGTTGAAGACTGCCGAGGAGTTTGATCCATCAGACCCGACTCCTTTCTTCTATGATGCCATCAGGAAGCAAACCACAAACCGTCCTGTTGAAGCTTTGCATAATATGCAGAAAGCCATTGAATTGAATGACAACCGGGCAGTCTATCGTTCGAAGCTGCTACTTGATTCAGACCTTGCAGCACGGAGCGCAAGCCTCGGCCGCATTTATACTGACCTTGGCTTCCAGCAGCTTGCTTTGGTAGAAGGTTGGAAATCCGTCAATACCGATCCGGCTGATTTCTCCGGCCACAGGTTCTTAGCAGATTCTTATTCTGCTTTGCCACGTCATGAGATTGCGAGAGTTAGTGAATTGCTTCAATCCCAACTGCTTCAACCTTTAAACATTACCCCGATCCAGCCCCGCCTTGCAGAGAGTAATCTTTTCATCCTCGATGGTGCAGGCCCTGCCGACCTTTCATTTAACGAATTCAATCCGTTGTTCAATAGAAATAGGTTAGCGCTTCAATTGAACGGCATCGCTGGCAGCCAAAATACCTTTGGTGATGAAATTGTTTTCTCAGGAGTTCAGGGAAGGGCTTCTTTCAGCGCTGGCCAGTTCCACTATGAGACAGATGGATTTAGAGAAAACAATGACCAGAGACAGGATATTTACAATGCGTTTGTACAGTATAGCCTTTCTCACAAAACAAGTATCCAGGCTGAATTTCGTGCAAGGGATTTTAAATATGGTGATCTTATATTCAATTTCTTTCAGGATTTTCTTCCATTTCGGCAGGAAGAGGAGACTCGATCTATTCGACTCGGTTTTCATAATGCCCCCTCTCTCAATTCCGATATTATTGGATCTTTCATTTTCAACAATAGAAAATTCAATCTTTATTGGCCGTCCCCAGATAGCATTTTTAATTTAAATGATGATGACGACAGTTTCAGCGGCGAACTACAGTATTTATTTCGTTCAAGATTCGTCAACCTCACTAGTGGGGCAGGATATTTCAATATAGACAGAACCCGCACATCCATCACAGAATTCCTCATTCCACTGCCCCCTCCGTTCCCGTCAAAGTTTTCTGAAATTCAAAAATTCGACATCCGTCATACTAACCTTTATTTGTACTCAAATATCAACTACCTGAAAAATGTGACTTTTACCGTTGGTGGGAGTGCTGACTTTTTCGAAGGTGGCATTGTTGATAAAAACCAATTCAGCCCAAAACTTGGAGTAACCTGGAGCCTATTTCCTGGAACAACTCTGCGTTCAGCAGTTTTCCGCACCTTAAAAAGAACCCTAACAACAAATCAAACTCTCGAACCGACACAAGTGGCTGGCTTTAATCAGTTCTTCGACGATGCCGAAAGTACAGATTCATGGCGTTATGGTGTTGCCATTGATCAATATTTTACTAGAGACATTTATGGCGGAGTTGAGTATTCCTACAGAACCATGGAAGTACCATTCACATTTATTCCCGCACCGCCTGCACTGCCTGTGTCTGAGATTCGAAAAGCAGACTGGAAAGAGCGTTTTGCTCGTCTCTATCTTTACTGGACACCACATAAGTGGCTGGCATTCAGTGCCGAATATCAATATGAACAGTTTGACAGAGCAAAAGAATTTGTTGCAGGAATAGAGGAACTTGAGACACACCGTTTCCCCCTCGGAATCAATTTTTATCATCCCTCTGGATTAAGTGTTCAACTTGGAACAACTTATTATGATCAGGAAGGACGTTTTCTGCCTCAATTATCGTCACCAGGTGCTGAGAGCATCGCCGGCAGTGATAATTTCTGGGTTGTCGATACCTCAATCAGTTATCGCTTGCCTAAAAGATTAGGGCTTCTCACAGTCGGAGTAAAAAACCTATTTGACGCAAACTTCATGTATCAAGACACAGACCCTGCAAGCCCGCAGATACAGCCAAAGCGTTTGATCTTTGTCAGATTGACACTAGCAATATAGTTTGGATGTCATCAGGGAAAGGAGGTGATCGTATCGAGTACCAGTATGGTTTGAACCTTTGAAGGAGCAGTTGATGTCAAAAATCAAATTAGAAAGGAGGTAGGGATATGTCAAATGAAGTTTCTATAAAAAAAGTAGGAAATGTAAAAGAAATTAGAATAATCATTGAAGATGGCAAAGGGATGATCATCAGGAAAAATACAGAAACAGGAGAAATTGTGAGCATCACTGATGAGCTTGACAAATATAACCCTGCTATTCAGAAAGCCGCAGCAGGAACTGTAACATTGAATGGAAAAGTAATAACAAATGTTTTTTCTGATGATGTAGTCATCTTTACTCATTCCAGCCCTGGATGTGGGTATGTTTGGATTGGAACAGGCTGGATCTGGAGGTGAACGTAGAATTAATCGGCAGTTTGCCGATTGTTCTGACAGTAACTTTTTCAGAATCTGTAAGTAATCAGAGGTAATTGCTTCTTTTGGGCAAAAAGTAAAGGAGGTGATTCCATTGTGGAGCTAAAGTCTAAAGGAAAGAGTTGATTGATACAATATGTATCAGCGATTAGAAATTGCTATTTTTAAAAAAAGGAGTAAAAAAGACAAAGCTTCTATTAATTTGTTTGTTGTGCATGTTACTGAGTGCAATCCCTGCGCTTGCTATGGATACAGCTACAATTGAGAATGAGTCTGTTCAGCCAGCTTATGTTTTTGATTCAGGAAGCAGTGAGAACTACTTTTTTGAAGACTGGGGTACAGACTTTCCCTCTCCAAACGGATGCTGTTGGAGGCTTATGGGCGGCGTATGGAAATGTAGTCCTGATTTTTGTGGGTAATGTAATTCACCGATTGTTCTGATGGTTATTTTTTGAATCTGTAACCAATCTGTGACTTTTATTGTGATATGATGGATGTGTAGAATTCCGACGTTCTGCGGGACATAATCCATTTAGTGAACGCCGGAATCCCGCGATCCCGTGGCGCCACCTATGTCCAATGGGTCAGACGCCTGTATGTGCCACATATAATAGAAGTGGCATTCTTTAATATTGGCGCCACCGGTATCGCGGTGGTTGACAGCTGTTTTTCCCGGATTTGCTTGTAATTTTAATCATTCCCGCTCGTCAGGATGTCATTCCGGCTTGACCGGAATCTTTCCGACTTGTTCGGAATCGGAAGAAGTATGCTGGACAAGCCAGCATGACAGGGTTAGGCAGCTTTACGATGAATAAACAATTTGCAATATACATTATGGCTAATGCCAGGCCGACCTTTTATGTTGGGATAACAAATGATCTAATACGAAGAGTCTATGAGCATAAGAATAATCTTGTTCCTCAAAGTTTTACAGCCAGATATTATCTGCACAGACTTGTATATTATGAGTTTTGTGAAAATAGTTTCAGCGCGATTATAAGGGAAAAACAGATAAAGAATATGAGCAGGCAGAGAAAGATAGAGCTTATCAGAAAGAGTAATCCTGCACTGAGGGATTTATACGAAGATATTGTCGGAAGGATTCCGGACAAGCCGGAATGACACAAAAGCGGTGCTATCTGAAAATACGTATCTTATATTCATCCATAGGAAAGCCTTTAGAATGTGAAAATGCAAACAAAAAAAGAAGAACTCTATAAAGACATTCTGGAAAAGCGACAGCGAATTAGTGAATTTGCAGAAGATTTTATCTTCATTATCGATAACAACTTATTTGTCCAGTACTGCAATGGTCACGCAGCAAAGCACCTCGGATGTTGCCAAAGAGAAGTTATTGGAAAGCCGTTAAAAGACCTTTTCCCGCCGAATTCTTATGAGACCCTGAAGCAAAATCTCCAGATGGTCTTTGAATCAGGCGAATCTTCTTCCGCAGAAAATAATATTGCGTTTCCTGATAAAGAATTGCTGCTTGACAGCCGGTTTACTACTATCAAGGAAAGGGATGTTGTAACCGGTGTTCTGGTTATAGCAAGAGCTATTACTGAGCGGTGAGGAAATATTTTCTAAGCTTTTGATTATCTCCCCTTATAACCAGGGCAACCCTCAAAACCCCTGCACATTGCCTTCCTTAATTTGCATTCTACATTTGTGCAGATGGTGCTATATGCTTTCTTTGTGAACTTTTTCTTTTCTTTCTGCTTTTTGAATATTTTATTATCCGTCAGACTCTTTATATTTGGCATCTTTGATTATTTTAATGAAAGAATTCCTCGAAGCTCTGCTTCGGGGTGCGATATGTTTGTCATTCCCGCTTGTCGGGAATCCTTCTTTGGATACAGAGTTACAGAAAGATTCCGGACGAGCCGGAATGACAGATTCGATACCTCGCAGCTTGCTGCAGGGTAGTTCATTGTATTTGTCATTCCGGCGAAAGCAGGAAACAAGAAGGGGACAAAAGAGTCTGTCTTCTTCTATCCCTTCACCGTTATCGTGTTGGTTCAATAACCAGAATTATTGTAGAGCAGCATTTTAGTAGTCTCCCCTCACCCCTGGTTTTAAAAAGAGGGGGATATAATCTACAGAGAGGATAGCATACTTTATGTAATCAGTATAAACAGGATTTGGTATAATGATTCTGTGAATTTCGATAAAGAAGCAATAAAATTCTTTGTGAAACAGACCCTTGGCTGTGCCTGCCCTGAAGAAGTATTCGAATACATCGATTGCCAGGATAATATTAAATTGAATAACGATATTTTATTACAAAACAAAATCAATATAGGTAACAGGCTTCTCATATATGTCGTAGAGGTTAACAACTCAGGCCCTATAAAAAATGTCCTACCCTTCCTTGTTAGCACCGGTAAAACGGAAAGGGATAATTTGAAATTCAATAGATTCCGACTCGTGTTGGTCACTGATAAGGTGAATAAAATAAAAGAGATTGCAGAAAGTTTATTCAATACCATCAATAAAGACGAAAAAGTTTATTTACACGTAGTTGCTAAAGCTGATATTCCAAGTATTTTCTAGGTTCTTCAGGGAAATGCATGGAGAATCCCCCTTTGGCAAAGGGGGAAGAAGGGGGATTTTATAAAGAAATGCTTCACTACAATAAAGATTTAAAACAATTTTCCAGACAACTGAGACAAGAAATGACGGATGCAGAAAACCTGTTGTGGTCAAAAATTAGAGCAAAGCAATTGAACGATATTCACTTTTATAGACAGAAAGACCATAGGAAATTTTATTGTTGATTTTTATTGTCCAAAGGCAAATCTTGTAATAGAGCTTGATGGAGGACAGCATTATAATGATGAAATGAAAGTAAAAGACAGGCAGAGAGACAGAATCCTGGAAGGCATGGGTTTAACAGTACTCAGATTTTCTGATAGAGAAGTCTTTGAGGATAGTGGAGAAATATTGAATAGGATATGGAGATATTTATGATTTATAAAATCTCCCCTTGCCCCTCTTTGCTAAAGAGGGGAATGAAAAAAAGAGTTTACCAAGGAGGGGAATGAAAGGGGAGGGAGGTCAGGTAGGTCAAAGAAGGAAAATAAAGGAAAGGCTCACCTTACTGCATCAAATATTAGGGACAAAACAAGTAATATGCTGATATGTTAACCATAAAGGACATCCAGAAGGCACTCGAAAATATAAAAGACCATATCCATAAAACTCCTCTCATCTATTCCAACTCCTTCAGCAAGATGACAGGGGCTGAGGTCTACCTGAAGGCAGAAAACCTCCAGAAGACAGGCTCATTCAAAGTCAGAGGTGCCTTTAATAAGATGATGAATCTCAGAGGTAAAGTTATAGCTGCTTCCATGGGCAACCATGCTCAGGCAGTTGCATTCGCTGCAGGAAGGATCGGGATGCACGCAAAGATAGTAATGCCTGTAACAGCCCCTATCGTAAAAGAAGAGGCAACAAAAGGCTATGGCGCAGAGGTTGTGCTTCATGGAGAGAGTTTCAAGGAAGCACTGGATTATGCCCTTTCCCAGAAGGATTATACTTTCATCCATGCCTTTGATGATGAAGAGGTAATCGCAGGCCAGGGAACAATTGGCATAGAAATAATAGAGGATTTAAAGGACGTGGACATTATATTGGTTCCTGTAGGAGGTGGTGGTCTCATATCCGGGATTTCAACCGCAATAAAAACCTTATCGCCGAAGACAAAGACAATCGGCGTTCAGACAGAATCTGCCTTATCTGCTTATGTTTCATTCAGGGAGAAGAAGATCTCTGATAAACCACCTTTGCCCACCCTTGCAGATGGGATAGCTATCGGTAGGATCGGAGATAAGACATTTGGGATTATGAATAACTATGTGGATGATGTAATTTTTGTGAGCGAGGACTCTATTGCAATGGCAATACTCCTTTTCCTGGAAAGAAAGAAACTTGTCGTGGAAGGAGCAGGAGCAGTTCCCCTTGCAGCATTATTGGAAAACAGAGAAAAATTTACTGGAAAAAGAATTGTCCTTGTTATAAGCGGTGGCAATATAGATTTCACCCTTATCGACAGGATAATTCATAAAGGACTCTTAAAGAGTGAAAGGATAGGGGTCTTTGAAGTAACTGTTGATGATATACCTGGAAGCCTTCATTCGGTAACAGGTATTATCGCTTCCCACAGGGGTAATGTTCTCGATGTTGTTCATAACAGATTTGTGGCAGATCTCCCGATAGGTAAGACAAAGGTTGTTTTCATCGTTGAGACACGAAGTAAGGAACATTTAGAAGAAATCCTTTCAGACCTTGAACACAAAGGGTTCGGTGTGAGAAAAAAGGATTAGAAGCTAATTCCAGATAAAACAACTTCATCCCTCGGTTGCGAGTCGTACCGACCTTTAGAGGGGGACTTCAAAACTTCCCCTCTTTTTTAAAGAGGGGTGAGGGGAGATTAGTAAAATCCAATAAGTCGAACATCAAAAATATGATTGCGGTTTTGCGAGTCCTTAGTAAGGCAATATCAAGATGATCTCTTACGGTATAGTCGCTCATGGTGGGGCGGGTTCGCCTTCTCATTTCTCAGACGGGTGCAAGGAAGCCTGCGAGTCAGCTTTCAAACTCCTCGAATCAGGGGAAAGCTCATTAGATGCAGTCGTTGAAGCTGCCCGTATCCTTGAAGATGATGGTAGGTTTAATGCAGGGAGCGGCTCTGTCTTGCGCCTTGATGGAAAAACAATAGAGATGGATGCATCTGTTATGGATTCAAAAGGTAATATCGGAATAGTCATAGCAATAAAAAATGTGAAGAACCCGATATTAGTTGCCCGGGCTGTTACGGAAACACCCCATGTTGCATTGGCAGGAGAAGGCGCGATAGCCTTCGCCAGGAAACGAGGTTTTGAGCCTTTTTATCATGTCTCACAGCGTGCCCGGAAAAGATATCAAATTATAAAGCAATTAATAAAAGAGGGGAGATTAAGCAGAGAAGCCCCTTCCTGGAAAGGCCATGATATTGAAACTCTATGGAATTTCCCTGATGTTTCATATAAAGAGATATTCTGCGACACTATCGGTGCTGTTGCGATAGATAAAAAAGGTGTCCTCTCAGTAGCAAACTCTACAGGTGGTTTTTCGCCCATGATGCTTGGAAGGGTCGGGGACTCTCCCATGATAGGTTGTGGCTTCTACGCAGGTTCTGCGTGTGCACTGGCTAACACGGGAATTGGTGAAGAGATTATAAAGAGGATGTTTGCAAAAACAGTGTATGATATGATATCCCAGGGTGAGGATATCAAAAAGGCATGCAAAAAAGGGATCAGGATGTTTCCTCGCGAAATGAGCGTAGGTATCATAGCTATATCAAAGACAAGCTATGCAATAGTATCAAATACTGATATGGCACATTATGCCCTGGTTAAAGATATTTGACAAAACAAATTTTATAGTTTTCTCAGACAGCCTGCTTGATGCAGAGTTTTTTATTTGGAGGGATTTATGCCAACACTTATAAAAATAAAAATAAGAGAATTAGAACTACCAGCAGAACTGAATGACTCGCCTTCAGCGAAAAAGTTGGTGTCCTTACTTCCCCTTGAACTTACCATGTCGAGATGGGGAGATGAGTATTATGGAGATTGCGGCATTAAAGTAGACCTTTCTCAAGATGCAAGAGATGTCATGGAAGTGGGAGAACTGGCTGTATGGCCTACTGGCAGTGCTCTCTGTATATTCTTTGGTCCTACCCCTGCAAGTAGGGGAAATGAACCACGGGCAGTTTCTCCGGTAAATCCTGTGGGTAGACTGATTGACAGTACTGAACCTCTTAAAAAACTTGGCAACTCTATCCACGTCAGAATAGAAACTTCAAAGTAGTCCTTTCTGAATGATAAAGAATTCCTTTATAATTCCTTTATAATAATGAATAATAGTTTATGACAAAGACAGCAGGAATAATAATCATCGGTGATGAGATTCTTTCCGGGAAGATTCAAGACCACAATTCTCACTTCATGGTAAAACAATTAAGGCTCCATGGCATCGATGTTCGCCGTATTTCTGTCGTCCCTGATGACGTTCACGAGATAGCAAACGAAGTAAAGAAATTTTCTGTAAGGTTTGATTATGTCTTTACCTCTGGAGGAATAGGCCCAACACATGATGATGTTACGATTGAGGGTATAGCAAAGGCTTTCAATGTAGAACTCACTTTCCATAAGTCCATAAAGCAACTCCTTCATAAAAGATATGGTAAGAATCTAACATCAGAGCAGCTCAAAATGGCAGAAGTTCCTGAAGGTGCGAAACTTATGACAGATGATGCTATTAAATTTCCTCTCATAATCTTTAAAAATATATACATCCTTCCCGGGATACCCGAATATCTGGAGAAGAAGTTTTTTGTCATAGAGAAGTTCTTTCATGAACAGCCATTGCTCCTCAAGAAGGTTTATATCAAAGAATATGAACCTGAGATAGCACCCCATTTGAATGAGATAGTCAAAAGCCATAAAA